>JAYVDI010000165.1:0-3858 GCA_043749505.1 Schlesneria sp.
CGAAATTCCTTCGAATATGCCATCGGCCACCTCCCGGGTGGCCCCCAGACTACCAAGCCTACGCAGAGGGCGCTAGGCATAGCGTGGATACGCACTAGACGTTGCGAATGCCGCGAGCCGTCACGGTCTTCACAGAGAAAAAATCGCACGCCCACAACGGACGACGGCGGATGTCAGGAAGAGAATCGGCAGGATGTGGGCGTGATGCCGGGCCAAAACTCGTACTGAGGAATACTGAACGTGGTGAGTCGTACTACCATTAAACAGGCACTAACAGCATGAAATGAAACGACTTGATAATGTCGCTGAATCTCAATAAAGTGCCTAAATCAACGGCATTTTTGTCAATTGGCTAGGAAGACGAACCCAAACTACGGAACCGAAGGGCCGGTTCCACCGGCCTTTCCGGCCGGGGGGTAATCACGGAAAAGTCTGGCCAATTGAACCCGCCCTACACGGCTCCGCCATGGATGCCATCTGCGTTGGACGCCTCGATAAAACTGAGACCGGGGCACCACCGGTGGATGCTTAGGGGACCGGCAAGAGAAAGTAGACCCGACACTCCGTGGCGGGAACGGTTCGTGTCACGGAGTGACACGTCTACTTTGGGTCAATCAAGTCTTGCCGATCGCCTTATCGTCCGGTTATCGTGAAAGCGGCCCAGTAGAACGGGTGGGCAGATTTGTTGCGTTCGCGGCGCGATGCGATAATCGTGCGTTGTGCCTCACGTAACGCGGCTGAACGATCGACACCTCCCGCGAGTTGGCTGAAGAATTCGGTCATCAGCCATGCCGTTTCATGATCGGGAATCTGCCAGAGTGTCGCGACGACAGACTTTGCCCCTGCGAGCTGAAAGGCTTGACGCAGCCCGGCGACTCCCTCACCGCTGCGGACCTCACCGAGTCCCGTTTCGCAGGCGCTAAGCACGACCAATTCCGTATCGCGCAAGTCTGTGCCGACAATCTCCAACCCCGTGACGATTCCGTCCTCCACATCGGCCGCTGAAACGTCCGCGGGCTGGTTGCAACCGGCCAGCAGCAGGCCGCACCGCAATAGGGGGTTCGAGGATTCCGCCGCAGCCGCGCCGTGATGAGTGCGGTCGTCGCGGATACGGACCAAGCCACGCAGCAGCAGGTTAGACGATTTCCCGGAAGCCGCGTCGTCGGCTGGCGGTTCCCGAAAAAAACCATGTGTGCTGAGGACCAAAATCTGCGGTTGACGCAACGATTTGAAGACCGCCTCCAACGCCCATTGGTCGGTGTAGAGATAGGCTTTGGTGTTGGTGAGACTTTCGATTTTGGGCTGGATCGCCTTCGCTTCGGACTTGGTGCCGGGGAGCCTCGGGACTTGACCAAGTCGGCTTTGTCCGGCCAGTGTGGCATGCACGGGACCGTCCGTCACGCGGCCTTTGAACAGTTGCTGCGTTGCGGTCTGAATCTCGGTCGGCGAAAGGTCATAGTTCGGGTCGGCCATCAAAATCGGTCGCGTCACAGAAAACGGCTTCCCATCGGGAGGGATCAGGTCGCGACCGCTGATGAGATACCGGATTTCAAACCGTTCGACCGCATACTTGCCATCGGCGAGCGGCAGCGCGCTCCACGGCACCAGCCACAGACCGGCATCCGGGCTGAGTGACAACTTTCGGCAGTCGCCCAATCCTTCCAGCAGCGGTTCAAAGACCAACTTGGCCAGCGGTTCTAGGCTCTGGCGAAGTTCCCCCTCGGCTTCCGGCTCGCCCAATTCGCCAATCTGTTTCAGGCTCTTCATTAGCATCTTGCGCACGGAGGCGATTGCCGCATCAACTGGCTCGACGGGGCCGAAATCGACGAGATGTACCTTTCTGCCTCCAATAGGAGGAATGATCCACGCAACGTAGTGTTCGGGAATCGTCACCTGCGCAGGATCGACGAAGTCGTGAACCCGAAAACGCACGATCTCGACCAACGCCGCGTCGTCGGCAAGGTGGCGTCGAACTTGGTCCAACTCGACGAACTCGCTGCGGGAGGCCGGTCGTCCGCCGACCGCGTTCATCTGGTGAGCGATCTCAGCTTCGCGTCTGGTCAGTTCCTCAATCTTCTTCCGTCGTGCGGGATCGTCGGGCGATTCGGCTCCCACCAGCGACAGCGATGCGAGCTGCTTACGGATCGC
This sequence comes from Schlesneria sp., assembly GCA_043749505.1. Taxonomy (GTDB): domain Bacteria; phylum Planctomycetota; class Planctomycetia; order Planctomycetales; family Planctomycetaceae; genus Schlesneria. Next base: position 2,149 of record JAYVDI010000165.1, read on the forward strand.
CACGAGTGCCTGTGAAATAGCAGCGACCTCGGGGTTCGCGGCATCGCGATTCACGATTGCCCTCTGCGCCAGCACCTGCTGGGCGATCCCCTTCGCGTTCAACACCCACGTCGCCGAGAGGTCTATTGATTGCTGATCGCGCTGAGCGAACGCGGCGCTTAACGCGGTGTGATACTGCGGCTGATCGAACTCTTGGAGAAACAGAATCTGCTCGGGTTCCGAGAGGACCGACAGCGACTGTTCTACATAGCGACGCAGACCACGTCGCGACTTGTCGAAGGCCGCCAGTGCCTGATCGAATCGCCGGTCACTCGTTTGAATCCAGCCCAGCGATGCGTTGGTGAGGGCGAGGTCCGGATGACTGGCGGGCAGTTTGGCCTCGCGAATCGTGCGGACTTGGTTGAACAGGTCTTCGGCGTCGGACTTGCGATTCTGAAGCAAGCGGAGCTGTGCCAGATTCGACAACGAATACGCCACGCGCGGGTGGTCATCGCCGAGCTTCTCGCGACGAATCTTCAGCCCTCGCTGAGCTGCGGCCTCGGACTCGTCGAAGCGCCGTTCGTTTGCGTAGAAGTTGCTTAGGTGGTCCCAAGTCGCGGCGACGTTGGGATGATCTTTCCCGAGCGAGTCCTCATTGATCTTGAGGGCGCGCAGGTAGAGCGCCTCGACCTCGTTTTTCTTGCCGAGGTTGAGCTTGGCCAGTGCGAGATTGGTCAACGACCGTGCGACATCAGCATGGCCTGGTCCGAGAGTTGTTTCGAGAATCTTGATCGCCCGCTCAAGCTCCGCTTCCGCTTTGGCGTGCTGGCCCATCTGCGAATGCAGCGAGGCAAGATTGTTCAAGGTACGGGCGACCTCGAAGTGCTGAAGGCCATACTGCTGCTCCTTGAGTTGCACCGCACGCTGCACGAGCGGCTCGGCCCGCGCCATCTCACCTTCCGCCTGATAGACGTTTGCCAGATTGGCGAGCGTGTCCGCCAGTCGTCCGGCCTGCGTCGTCCGATGAGCTTCCAGCGTCTTCAGGCTCTGGTGATAGAGTGCCTTGGCTTCAGTGGTCTGTGCGAGTTGATTTAAGACACCCGCCAGATTGCTGCGGCCGACAGCGACATAAACGGAGTCCTTGCCCGAAGTCGTCTCCAGCAGCTTGACCGAGCGGCGATGCAGCGTGAGAGCCTCGTCATACTTGCCCAGTTCAAATTTGACCGTCGCCAGATTGTTGACCCCTTCGGCAACGAGGTCTTGATCGGTCCCCCGCTCGTACACCGCGAGCGCCTTCGCCAGTCGTTTCTCTGCCTCGACGTATTGACCAAGCTCGCGATCGAGCTGCCCTGCGGCAGTGTTGAGCGTACCGACATAGATATGATCCGGCCCGAAAAGCCGCACGGCTAACTCAGCGGCACGGCTGTACGCCGCAACCGCATCAACAAACCGCTCTTGCTTCTCGAATTCCTGAGCCTGCCCAACCAAGCGTCCTAACTCGGCCTGATCTTGAGCATTCAGTGAGCGGTCGATGAGCAACAGAACGATGAGGACCAACACTCGATACGATCGGGATCGCACAAATAACTCCAATCTGGACCAGCGAGCCACCGCTTCCACTTTTGGTGAACCATGCAAGGTCTGTCCAATGACACTGACTCAATCAATGCACGTTACCGAAACGTCAGGGCCATCGCCTCTTTCAAGGTAGGGTGGGACCAGCGGCGCTTC
>JAYVDI010000166.1:0-15683 GCA_043749505.1 Schlesneria sp.
TGGGAAGTCCGGCCCAACGAGTTGCTGCACCATCACGGTGTGCTCAGCAATCTGGAGCGGTATTCGGCTCCCAACATGCGGATCAGCAAGGAAATCGACGACGTCTTCGAGTACATGCTGCTGCGGAGCGGTCGCCTGATCATCCACCCCAGTAACGAGCCGCGCGCCTTTGTCCTGGAGACCGTCCTGGGAATCGATAAGAAGGAACTCGCGATCACCAAAATGCTGGGAGCGCTTCAAGTCCAGGTCCGGGACGATAAATCCGAGTGATCCCCAACGCCGGGATGGACTGGCTTCAAGCGCAGTCCAACACCAGAAACGCAGTCCAACACCAGCACGACGCGCCGGCGAGTGGTTCGGACACCGGAGATCCGACGACATTGGTGCGGCGCAGTCTCGAAACGTTGTCGGCGCGACGGGGCACGACGTGCCTGCCGAGTCGTGCCTGCCCCGACATGATGCGGCACCTGTTGCGGAGCATTTTCAACGAGTCCGCCGAGGGCTCACTTCGACCCACCGCGTTGGCGGTTGCTGCAGCAAGTCGCTCCATTGCCCAGCAGCCGTCTCCGACTTCCAGAGTTTCATTGCAGGCTGCGAACAATTCGGCCCGTTTCGATCAAACGGTCGAGAACTGATTTGCTGACATCAATCTTGCATGACAACGTGGGAGTCACGCAAGTCGGTTTCTGAAAACCTGCTGACGACTTGCCAACAGGTTTTGTCTTGAGACGTTTCGATTCGCCGATGGGAGGGCCTGCGGTGATTGCCGGTGATGTGATGGCGGTACCCATGACTGGGAAAGGGAAGTGATTCCAGTGGACAACCTTGTTGGCAGCATAGATTCGGCCGCGGTCGAAAGTGGAGTGCCGTGCCGCTCTTAACCAGACATGGCGGGCGAAGGGCTGAGATTGCGCTCCCTTCCTGGCGGAACTTCAGACCTCACGAACGGCATCCATAAGGCGAAGAAGTCGAAGCCAAGGTGGCACGTTCGCCAGCACGGTCTCGCTGGCAATGAGTGCCACAACTCCGTAAAATCGTCGCTTCTTGCGTGGACCGGAGTTCCATCTTCCGTGCTGTGACGGATTCGCCAAGCCAAATCTGTCTCCGTAGCTCAATTGGATAGAGCGTCGGCCTCCGAAGCCGAAGGTTAGAGGTTCGAGCCCTCTCGGGGATACTTGAAAACAAAGGACTTGCGTCAGACTGACCATGTCCACGATCCGCTTGGTACAGAATTCCGGTACAGAATAGCTCCCCCTGAGAAGCGCCAACTTCTCAGGGGGAGTGCAAACCTTTCGGCTTGCGGGGTGAATCCATCACTCGCTGAAAGGTTGTGACATGGCTAGGACTTCAAAACCGTGGTATCGCAAAGACCGTAAGGCATGGTTCGTGACGATCGAGGGCGAGAGGCACAATCTCGGCCCCGACCGGAAGCTCGCTCACCAGCAGTTCCATGAGCTGATGCGGCGACCCGAGAAACCCGTGGCTCAACCCGGCCTCTTGGTGTCGCTGGTTGACCGGTTTTTCGACTGGGTCGAGAAGAACCGCTCGCCCAAGACCTACATCTGGTATCAGTCGCGCCTGCAACTCTTTGCCCAGCGCTATCCCGCACTTCGCGCCGACTGTCTGAAGCCGTTCCACATTCAGGAATGGATCGACTCTTACGAACTGTCGTCCGGCTCGAAACGGAATTACGCCCGAGCCGTCACCCGTTGCATGAATTGGTGTGAGGAGCAGGGGATGATCGAGCGGTCGCCGCTCGCACATTTCAAGAAGCCCCGAGGCGGAAAACGCGACAAGGTCATCTCCGCTGACGAGTACGCGGCGATCCTTCAGCACATCCGCAACGACGACTTCCGCGACCTTGTGATGTTCATTTGGGAGACGGGAGCGCGTGCGGCCGAGTGCCTTGCCATCGAACCCCGGCACGTCGATCACTCCAACTCCCGCATCGTGTTTCCGGTCAACGAAGAGAAGATGGAGCGTGCCCCGCGAATCATCTACCTCAACGCAACTGCCAGATGCATCGTCGAGCGACGTATGACCGCGAGTGGACGGCATGTATTCGCCAACACCGCAGGCGACCCGTGGACAACCGAGTCGGTCAACTGTGCATTCATCAGCTTGCAGATTCGATTGGGAATGACGTCGATCAAGGGAAAGGGCCTCACCGTTCCAAACGAAGAAGTCACGGCGTTTGCCACGACCCTTCAACCCAAACGAAAAGTTGGCGGAAAGACGGTTGTGAAAACCGAACGGGAACTCTTGAACGAAGCACGGCGGAAGCTCACCTACAAACTTGCCTGCCAACATGCCTCGAAAGTTTGTCTTACCAACTTCAGACATACGTGGTGCCACAATGCCCTCACCAGCGGTCTTGATGCTCTGACCGTCAGCATGCTGATGGGTCACGCCGACCCGTCGATGGTGGCTCGGGTCTACTCGCACCTGAACCATGCACCGGACTATCTGCTCAAAGCAGTGGAGCGGGCAGGGGGCATGGCATCCACGACGTGAGAACGTCACAGGTGGAGATGCTTGAGCTTGAGGGGACGGGACCGGACGCCCGAAGTGGCGACGGTCTGCCGTTCCCGCTTGGTCTCGGCGAGGTACTCCGCAATCTGCTCCTCGGTCACTCGGATCGCCCCACCGATACGGTGATGAGCGATCTCTCGATCCTCGATCAGTCGATAGACCTTGCTGGGCGAGAGTGAGAGGCGTTCCGCTACATCTTTGACGTTCAGCATGACGCCATCTCCTACCTTCGGAGTCGATTCACTTACCGAACCTTGTTTGCGAGTCTCCTACTCTCCTTTCCATCCGTGGCGAATGAACGGAGTTTGATCGCGTCTTGCTTCCAACTACCGTTCGGGTTGCTGTTCCCGGACTGGTTCCTTTGCCGGGGCGTTGCGGGCAGCGTAGCTGGCGAGAACCGACTCGAAGCTTTGTTCGCCTCGAATGTCTTCGGTGACCATTTGCTGTGTCGGATTGGCAATTGTGCCCGGTTCTTCATGAGTTTGAGTCACCCCGTTGAACGGGTTGAGGACTGCGTTTTGGAGATCCTTGAGACCGCGCCGCCATTCACCCGACAAGACACTCGAGGTACTTGCTGCCATGATTTTCCGCTCCCCTTTCAACGGTCATTCTTGGAAACGATCAATAGTCATTCCGGAGGCCACGCATCCGCTCTGACATCGCCTGCTGTTCGAACTGCATGTCCCGCATCGCGGTGACTTGCCGACTGATGGCGTACTGGTTCATGCAGCGGACGATTGTCAGCGAGACCACTCCTGCCATCACGAACATGCCCACGGTGGGTGAGACCGGGCAGAGCAGCGGGCCGATGACCAAGCACAAGGTGGGTTCAGAGTTCTTGGCTTGCGATTCCGATTTCATGAATGGGATTCGCATCGCCAGCCAAGGCCAGCCGGAATACTCACTGTGTTCCCGGTGGCCGCGAAGGCACAGGAACCCCGTCCGCATTCGCTGACAGATCAACGCGGCGATCCACGCATACAGAAACCACAACATGCGGATGTCGTTGGACTCGGCCACGGCCAGCAGCATCATAATCACGGCGAACACACCGCTTAAGCCGGGGACGTTCGTCCCGAAGCTGTGCCGGATGAACATCGTCAAGCACGTGGCATGGGCATTGGCCAGTAGGTACAGCCAGTTCACGGCGTTGCGAAAATCGTGGCTGAAGTCGCCGGACTCGGGTTGCTGTTGCATGATTACTCCTGAAGGAAGGTTCTGTGAATCCAGTTCTCGCCGGACGAAAACGGTTCGCCAGACTTAATGACGATGGCATCGCAGGCGAGACCGTTGGCCTTGCCGCCAGTGCGGAGTCCGTTCATGAAGACGTTTTCTTGGACGACATTTTCGTAGTGTTCCGAGAACGAACCGGTGAACTGGTTCTGCCCGAACAAATCGTCATAGACATCGCCGGTTGGGGCGGACGATCCGCCGAACAGCGTCTCACGCCGCTTGCCCAGCTTTCTCGCCGCCCATTCGGCGGTTTCGGCATCGACCGCGTGCAGGATGGTATGGGTGAAGTTTGCGAGCAGGGCTTGCGTCTGTTGCTTACCCGTCTCCCCCTTGAGGACTGCGTAGTAGCCGGGCAGGCTTTGACTGAGGAAGACCATGCACCCCAGATGCGAACGGCACTGCGCAAGGTAGTGCGCGTCGTAGGAGGTCACGTACTGTTGCGCTTCATCGGCCCAGATAACGTTGATGCAGTCGGTTGGCTGCGCCTCGCGACGCAGCACACGGCGTTGGGTCAAAAACTTCCAACCCGCACAGACGAAGCTGCCGAGATCACCACATTCTGTCGGTGACATATTCACCAGCACCCACGTTCCGTTGAACATGTCGTCGGGAGTGATGTTAGTCGCCCCCGATACCAATTCGCGGACGATGCCAGTGTTGAAGACATGCAGCAGACCCATTACGGAGGCCAAGATGCTGCTTTTTGTCCTATCCGCCATCGTCGGAAGCTCCCCGAGCCAATAGTCGTTGGCCAATGCGACATCGTGCGATTCAACCGGCGTCTTTGTGGCTTTGTGAGCGGCCTCCAATGACTGGCAGTGAAAACCCGCCCGCCAGGCATCACTCATCAACTGCTCCGGGCTTTGTGCGGCGTTGACGATGAACCGTTGCAGGTCGGGGGCTGACACCTTGCCGGTCGCATGCTTCACGATTTCGACCGCGTTGTAAATCATCCGCTCTTGTTGCTGCTGCCAGAAGATTTCCTGATCGCCCCCGCTCCCGGAGTCATTCGATCGCAGCGACTCACCGATCGTGCGAATGCACTTTGTGATGTTGCGGGTGTGTCCGCCGTGCCTCATTTCGTAGTCGAGGAAGTTGAACCTCAGTGGTTCAGAGGGTGAGAAGACGCGAAGATCTTTGCTTCGCCCCGCAGCGGCGAAGATTTGTTTCCACATGGCCAAGTCTTCCGGCTTGGCGGCAAGTATCAGCCCACCGCTGCGCGAGTAGCGGACGATTTGCGAAGCGAGCAACTTGCCAGAACTGCTCGTCTTCCCGCTGCCAACACGGCCCAAGATGTTCACCCCGCCGTTCAGCAAATCACGCATCGAAAACGGATCACGCGGAGTCCACTGAAACAGAGTCGTCTCCAACGGATCGCTCGGGTGATCGACGTGACGCCGCTTGGAGATGGCAGCGATCAACAGCAGCGACAGGGCCATGAACACCGAAGCTGCGGACACGACATACGGCAGCGGAACGTACATGGGTGACCTTTCACTGCTGAAACCGGTGCAACCGATTTGAATTAACAAGGGCCAACCCCAGCCGCTCGATACCCGCAATCTCCGTCTTGGAGTGCGACTACTTTCAACACTGTCGTCGCAACCCAATCATCGGCGGACCCTTTGTGACTCCCACCATTCGTTCTCTGCTCGGATGGCGGCAAGCCTCTTCCGGAGCATGATCCCCTTGCGAACAGTGAAGACCAACAGCGTCAGCACCACTGCCAAGAAGACGCACATGAACAACATCGCTTCTTCCTCGATCCCCGAACGGACCATCATCAACGTGAACGAATCGAGCGGCGTCCCGTCCGGTCGAGCCAACCCACTCGCATCAACCAGCGTGCGCGGCATGCAGTAGCGACCGAACTCCCAACGCTTACCAAACTGGCTCGCGTGGTAGAACGTGAAGCCCAGCACGAACAGGTAGGCGAAGCTGGCGAACAAACGATCAGAGGCTCTCATGGCGATGGTTCCCAGCAACTTGGTGATGCATCAAGCACGGACTAACTTTGTCCGACGAATTCATGCCGTCCGACTTTTATCTTTGAGCATCGCAATTAGAGTTTCGAGCTCTAACCCCTGTGTTCTCGCCCTCCGAGCCTGAGCCAGCAGAATTTCAAGGATTTCGATGAAGCCCTCCAAGCTCAGTGGGTGACCAACGACCGTGACGGTTCGTCCTTCACCCAACTGAGCGGTGGCTCGACCGGTGGCAACACTCGGGACTTTCGTGGTGCTCTTCGCCTGGGCCTTGATCGCACCGGCAAGTGCATCCCTAGTGAGACGCCCGGCGGCGAACCTGTTCGCCAATTCCTTCTGCTGGCCAGAATCTTCAACCCGAGACAATTCATAAGCAGCAGACGCCGGAATAACCCCCGCAGCCACTTGATTCTGAATCGATTCCGGTAACGTCAGCATCGCCAGCAACCGCGTCGCCGACGCATTACTCATCCCCAGCCGAGTCGCCGCTTCTCCCACCTTCCAGCCGGTGGACTTCATCAGCCCGGCAATCGCCGTGGCCGTTTCCATTGGCGTCAGGTTTTCACGCTGCACGTTCTCGATGATCTGTCGTTGCAACACTTCGCCTTCGCACAGATCTTTCCCCTCAATGGCCAGTTATCAGTAATCGGAGGTCACTCGCGTCGGGCGTCACTTCCTGCTGGTTCACGACATCGTATTCGTTGAACCAGTCGATGATCGTCGCCTCGGTCTGCAAGCTGATCGCTTGATCGAACGCGATGTGCGTTTCGCTGACGGCGAGCCAGTGCCAGACGTGGTGCATCGAAGGCGCTTGTGAAGAAATCGCCAGCAACCGGTCGTCACCGGTCATCTCGGCCAAGAGTTCGATGCCGGGCCGCGAAGGAAAGTAGACCGGAGCGGGGACACCGTTCGCCGGATGGCAAACGAGCATCGCATGGCGACTGAGCAAATGGGCATCAACCAGCGATTGCAGCCGACGGCGCGTGATCCGGCCGTGCGCATCGTCGGGGAAGACCAGCCGCTGAATCTGTTCGCGGTTGAGAACGTAATAACGGGCAACCGCCCGCAGAATGTGAAGATCGCGTTCCGTGACCATGATGACCTCTAGGAATGAAGATGCCGAGGCACCTGAATAGTTCAGGTTCTCGGCAAAAGTTGCTCCCAAGGTCGGGACGCGATTCTCAGGCAACTCCACTGCTTCGCCCGAAAGCGAAATCCACGAGAGCCGTCACTGAGAGCACTTCGCGAAGAAGTGTCGGAGATATTTGTACCGAGCCATTGCGCGGCGTCAAGTCCCGTTCTACAGTGTTTTTGCTGGCCGCGTTTCCATCCTCGCCCGGCTCAATACTCTTCCGGCGACAATTGGCCGCACGGCAGCGGTTGGCGCAATTCGACCGGTATGAGTCGGTCGCTGCCCGGCTGGATGCCACACTCGCGGTTGATCTGGCTTCGATTCCAACGGCGACGTTGTTCTGGCGGGAGCAACTCGCGGCGCAATACCGGCGTCTGCTGGGATGTGAGTTTACCGAACGGCATGTGGTGCGTCGGGAGTTGCAGAACTTGCTCGGTATCGCCAATACGCCCTCATGTTCTGATGCCAATACAGCGGATCGACTCGGCAAGAAATGGACGCCGTCTCACACAAACGGTGATCCTCCCACTGCGGCATCTTCATCTACCGCTCCGTGAAGCGTCGCCGATGCCGGAATGATGATCTTCCTCTGGAGCACGCGGAGCAGTCGCTCGTCGATTTCTCGGTCAATCGTTGCGGCTGGGACGAAGAAGTCCGACCGGAAGTTCTCTTCCATCAGCCGTTCCATGCGCTCGATCGCTTCCGGGAACCGGCGTGCCAGGGTTTGCAAATCATACGTGAGATAGCCGGGCGTGCTGCGTTTCACCTTCACGCGGTGCAATGCGGGATCATTGACGAGCCTGAGCAGCGCGTGGCCCGTTTCCAATCGGCGGACTTCGCGCGCCCACACACTGCGCTGCTCATCAAACGACACGTAGGTGCGATTCGACAACTCGCTGAACTCTTCATGAATCGGGACCAATGTCTCGTGCGACGATTCGGACGTGCTGCGCGAACTGGAGTGGCTCCGTTGCCGCGATTCTTGATCGGATCTGGAGTCGGACGTGTTGTCCACGCGGCTGTCCGACTTGTACGGCCGAGACGATTCGCCCCGACTTCGACTCTCGGACGATCCTTCGGAAGTCCCGTCGGAGTCGCTGCTGCCGAACGATGTGGACGCTCCCTTCAAGCTCTCAATCCGATGACCCGACACGCGCTGCCGACGCGACCAGAATTCGTCTTTGACCAAGCGGGGATTGAACGTGAGCGACGCCAGTTCGTTGGCCAGCAGATCGGCATCTTCGCCCTGCACGCCGAAGATCAGCCGGGACTGCGCCTGCCAGATCATGTTCGTGAGGTCGTAGCCGCCCCGCTTCAGTTGCGAAAAACCCTGATGGGACAAAATCAGCCGCAATCCGAGTTGCCGAACTTCTGGCAGGGCCGCTTCGATGTCGGGGCCAACGAAGTTTTGAAACTCGTCCAGCAGCAGATAGGTGGGATAGCGCAGGTCGCGTGGCAGACTCCGGGCCACGGCCAAGACTTCATTGATGAGGAGCGCACCGATGGTATCGGCCAGTTGCGTCGAGAGCCGGTTTTTGGGCGCAAGGTTCACAATCACCACACGGGCCTCGCGCATCAACCGGCCCACGTCAAGGCGTGTTTGGTCCGCACCAAACATCCGCCGCAGGATGTCACTGTCGAAATACGGTCGCAGCCGATTTCGCGACGAATCGAGCAGCCGCATCGCTTCCTGGCCCCGTCCGGAGGTGATCTCGTGCCACTCCGCCTGCAACCGCGACGGGAGCAGTTGCAAGAGCGGCTGATGAAAGGGGCTGCCCGGCATCAGGAAGTGGACGCAGTCAGAGATCGTCAGCCCGAGTTGGGCGGCGGCCCAAAAGGAATTGAAGACCCAGCGGGCCAAGCGGGGCATGGCCTCGATGTTCACCGATTCCCACGCCCGCAAAATGATGTCGGTCGCGCGCTCGACACGATAATAGCCGTGCGCGGGCGTCTCATAGAGCAGAGGATTCAACGGGCAGACGACATCCTCGCGAGCCGGTTCCAAATGGACGAGTCGCCGCCGCGCGTCGTCCGTGCAGAACCGCGAGGACATCCAAAGGAGCAACTCCTCCGAGAAGTTCCCCAACCGGTCGATGATGATGAAACAGGCCGGATCGAAGGGATCGACGATCAACGGCTGGAGCATCGTGTGGATGGCCGTGGTCTTGCCCTTGCCGGTGCCTCCGATCAGATGGAAGTGCGTGCGAAATGCGTCGCGTGGAATCTCCACCGGCTGGCGGCTGGCCGTGCTCTCACCCAAACGTATCCGCCTCATGGTTGTGCCCTTTGCAGTACCTCTTCGGACAACTCAGCATAACGATAGTCGAGCTGCATCCGATGCGTCTGCTTCAGGTCGTCATCCAACGGCAAGGCTTCGATGCGAGTCTTTTCGGCGAGATACCAGTCGGCCAGCGCCTGAATGGTCTGCGGCGCGTCGGGGCGGATGCGTTGCCGATGCTGATGAATGAGTTGTTGCAATTCCAAGCCTCGCCGTTCGACCTCATCCACCGGCTGGGTATCGCCAAGGTAGGTTCGGAGAAACCGATCCAAGTCGGATCGCGGGAATCGTTGGACAATTTCGGGGGCGTGTTGCGCGTAGAGCAACTCACACGCAGCGCGGGCATTCTCACGGCGGGTCGTCTCGCTCGCGGCCAAGCGTAGGATTGCCGCCTGACGTTCGGCCGCCAACTTCGCTTCCAGTTCCCGCTGTGGTCGCGTCCGTTCCCATTCGGCATCTGCGATTCGCTTTCGCTCGCGTTCGGCCGCCTCTTGCTTCCGTCGCTCGCGCTCCAATCGCCGTCCAGCAGCGCGGGCTTCGGCAGTCGCCCTCGCTTGAAGGTAGGCGTTGGCCAGCCAATCCCACGCGGAAAGAATCATCCAAGTGGGGCCAAGGAGCACCATGAAGACGGCCCCTGTTCGCAAGGCAATCTTCATGACCTCTGGCGCATTGGACCAGCCACTTCGCCACAGCGACGCCCCGGCAAAGAGAATCCCAATGGCGATGGTGATCTTGACCCCACGGTCATACCGCCGGGGATCGGAAACGGCGAATACCTGGGCGACGGCGATCAGGAGCAGACCGGCAAAATACCTGGCGCACAGATCGCCATCTTGCACCAGATTCAACCAGTCGGACATGACAAACCCATCTCAAAAACGATCACGGCGTAGCTGGGACGATTCTAGCGACAGTGTTTTCCATCGCGAAAGTACGGTCTCTGTCCATGAAAAGAAATGACAAACTGCTTGGCAAAAGTCTTGTCCCCGACTCGCGCATGGTGCCGACAGGAAGCGAGACGAGGCCGGTCAGTCATCGTACAGCGGACACGTTGAGATCGACCGGATGACAAAAGCATACACAGCGGGTTGCGGCAACGCGTGGCTTGTTGTGCGGTCAATTGGCTTGCTCAAACGCAGGCTCTGCGGTGGCAGGCAAGGATCAAGCGTCGCACGCAATGCCAGTTTGTGGACCGCGCCCTTGTGAGGAGAACTTTTCAACACGGTCTTCAAATTGCGGTATCCATGAACATCGGGAATCGTTCAATGAAGAACATCGTGGACGATCCAATCAGTCACTCGGCACATTCAAGAGGGGATGACGCCATGTTCACCAGTCTGACCAAGAAGCTCGTGTCGGCCACCGTCTGCATCTGCATCATGTCTGGTGCGGCACTGGCTGGCGACATTTCCGGGATCGTCAAGCATCGGCGCAGTGGTTCGCCTGCATCCGGCGTCCGCGTGTCCGGACTCACCAGCGGTCTGCTGGGCGGGATGACCGGCAGCGTCCGGACGGACGACCGGGGGAAGTTCGTGCTTTCGTGGAAGAGTTCGGGCGGGTTGGCGAAGCTGTACGCCAACGGATCGGTTGTCGCTAGGGATATCCGCGACGGCGAGTACGTTGTGGTCACTGTCGATTGACCGGGGCCGGTCTTCGACAGCACTTAAATCAGCTTGCGCTATGCGATGTCTTGTGGTAGGCTGAAAACAACAAACAATTTTCCCCTTGGTATGTCTCTGCTTTCCTTCAATGGTTCGTGGGCTGAGTCTCGATTGATTTGGTTTGCGGGTGGACCGGAAGCGTCTCGCGGTGAGGGTGAGCCTCAGCCGGAATCCCGTCGTGAGGCCGCCGAACAGTCGCCTGCCGAGAGCGAGGCGGAGCGGGCATCACGTCGCGACATGACTCCACAGCGACAATCACGGGAACAGCAGCTATCACTCGATGAGCAGCACGAACGACTTATCCGCGGACTGCATCACCTCGGCGAGAGGGCCGAGGTGCTACGCCAGTCATACCTGCGGGCGAACAATGAAGCGACCGCGTTGATCCCGGATCTCTCGGCGCTCGACAAACTCGATCCGGTGAACGAACTGCGATGGGTGAATGGCGCAATCGAAGAATTAAACCAAGTTCCGTCGGGGAATCCACAGATTGATCTTGTGGTTCCAGACCGCACAGTTGTGCAGTTGCGAAGTCTGATTCTTAAGGCGCGAACACTTGTCAACGACAAGGCATCTCCGGCTGGACCTGAAGAGTAATCATCCATTCTGATGGCATTACGTAATGAGGGCCGTTGACTGCGATCGGGGCTTGTCGAATGTCATGCGAAGCATCACGGCTTGCTCACCGGAATGTCTCGCACAGTCGTTGGTTTCGAAGTGACGGGGTGTTGTTGGCCTTTGCTCAGCTCGCGCACACGCTCGACAACGTAGGCATCGAGGGCCGTGAGGTAGACTGCGCCGTCGGTGGTTTTCTTGGCTTGGCCGGACAATCCTTCGAGTAGCGCGACGGTGAACATGCCGTGGCGGTGGGCGTGGCTTTCCTGGGCTTGTTCGCTGCCCAGCGTCGAGCACATCACGATCAGGCCGTTCTCTTCGGCGGTCAGGTCGCGGATCAGGCCGTCGGTCAGGCTGCCCGTACCGCGCGTCTTGCCGCTGCCGATCTCGCCCGAATGGCACGCATCGAGGATCAGCGTCAGCCGTCCCGGAATGCCGGCCAGTTGCTTCTTCAGCGAATCGGCGTCGAGGGCCGAGCCGGCCAGGTTCTTCTCCTCGAAGTCGATCGGCAGGAAGTAGAGCGAGCCGTCCTGATCCTTCTCGCCATGCCCGGCGAAGAAGACCACGCCGACCGATTTCTGGTTCATCTTCTCGCGCAGCCAGAGCAGTCCGTCGAAGATCCCCTTGCGAGTCGCCTGCTCGTCGGTGATCTGTTTGACTTCCATGCTCTGGAACAGCGGACGGCTGTGCTGCCGGTACGCCTCGGCCAGCGCCTGAGCATCCGCTGCGGCATAGTCGAGCTTGCGCGTCCCCGGATACTTCGAGACGCCGATGGCCAGCACATACAACGACGGCAACTCAACCTTCGTGTCCGATTGACCGCCGACGTAGCGGACTTCGATCTCGTCGGACGCTCCCTGCACGTAGGTCGTGTCGGCCATGACCTTGAGCGTGTGTTTGCCCGGTTCCAGTTCAACAGACCATCGCGCCGTGACGGTCCCCGTCTTCGGCTGGACCACGCGAAAGACCGCGTTCTGCCCGCCATACGGACGTCCATCGAGCAACAACTTGAACGACGAAACCGGCTGCTCGCCCCGAGTCTCCGCCACCGCTTGCACCTCGATCGTCCCGTTCTGAGCGTTGAGGCCCGCCCCCGTTGGCGACGTGATCCGCACCTTGGGGGGCAGCGACTTCCCAATATCCACCTTCGCCCGAGGCCGCTCCCCCTTCATCAGCATCGCCAGCAAACCGGGCTGATAGTACTTCTGCTGGAATCGCTCCAGGGGGACGAACTCCAATGTGCCTCGAATCCGATAGGAAACTGCCTTGGCAGCATCAATCGAACCGTCGAACAAACCGTCGGGAGTAACGACGAGCCAATCTTCTCCCTTGTCGATACTGACGAGCTTGCACAGTTCCTCGCCTGTATTTGAGTCCCACAATCTCACTGTGCCGTCTTCGGATGCCGTCATTGAATGTTTTCCATCGGCAGTCAGCGTGACTGAGTTGATGGGCGCGGAGTGCCCTCGCAGCGAGTGAAGTTTCTTGCCGGTTGTGGCATCCCATAGAATCGCCGCCGAACCTGAAGATGCGGTGATCGCTCGCCGACCATCGGAACTCATCGCAACAGTTGTGGCCTTTTCATCAAGGAATGTCACTTCCTGATGGTCACCGGTCAAGGTGTGAAGTTTCAGCCCTGATGTTGTATCCCAAAGAATGGCCGTACCATTCGACGTTCCAGCCAATGCCCGTCGTCCGTCTCTACTCAACGCCACGGATGTTAACTTTGTTGATGCTCGCCTTTCATCAGGATCAGTCAACGTCTTAAGGATTCTTCCCGTCGTGCCGTCCCACAGAATCGCGTCGTACCAAGAACCAGCTAAGACAATCCGTCCGTCACCGGATATTGCAACCGAGTTGACGTTGCGGGCGGAGGCGTCGAGCAGATAAAGGGGCTTCTTTGTACTGTTCCCCCAAACCGCTGCGCCTAGGCGCTTACCTTCGCCGTCTTCTGAATCCATAAAGGTGATTGTAGCGGCACGACTGCCATCGGCACTTAGTGCCATTGAATTGCCAGTCTTGAACTGCTTGTCGATGACCTCCAGACGTTGGCCAGACAACAAACTCCCGCTCATGATGTCTGCTATTCTCGAAAGGTATGCCGTTTCTTTTGCTAGCCCTATCAGGACTTTCCCACCATCTGCACTTAGGGCCGATTGTGTGTTCTCGCAAAAATCAGTTGGATCCAAAACTTCAATTGGATTCAACCGCCGAGGCGCCCGACCGCTTGCCACATCCCACAGGAGTCCGAAAAACTGTCCAGTGAGGACATGTTGAGAATCACCAGAGACCGCAACCGAATCGACGCTCTTTGTACGTCCTCTAAACGACATGACCTCTTGACCGGTCGAGGTGTTCCACATGATCGCACCTCCGGTCAAATATCCGGTAAGTGCGAATCGGCCATCCTCGCTCAACGGGGCGTGCTGGATTCTGGAACCCTCTCCGGATTTCAGGGTACGTAGCCGCTCTCCCGTCAATGCGTTCCATAGAATCGCGCCGTCCCTTGCAGATCCGGTGAGCGCGATCTTGCCATCTGCACTCAGCGATGCGGCCGAGACACTCGCATTGTGTTCCCCCAGAGTATGCAGTGGCTTTCCGGTCTGAACATTCCACAGAATTGCCGTATTGTCCTTGTCGCCCTTAGATCCCGTAAGCGCGATCTTGCCGTCTGCACTCAGCGACACCACCCGGACCATATCGGTCCTGACCCAATCGGTGAGTCTCAGTGTGTGTAGCTGATTTCCAGACAGAGCATCCCACAAAATCACGCCATCGCCCGGAGAATTCGTCAGCACGATCTTGCCATCCGCACTCATGGCCTTGGAGAAGCCAAATCTTCGAATCAACTTGCCCGTGTTGCGATCCCACAAACCATCCGTTGTGAGAATACGTTGCCCTTGGACGGTCATGGCAACTGCATTGACTGTCTTGTCGAATTCTGACGGCGATGTGAAGGCTTGTTCTGCCTTCCCGGTAGCAATATCCCAAAGAAGTGCAGAGCTATTATCTGATCCCGTGAGCGCATGGCGGCCGTCCGAACTCAATGCGACAGCTTGGATAGGTGCGGTGTGTCCTCGCAGTGTCTGCAACATTTGGCCAGTCGAGCGATCCCACACGATCGCCAAATGGTCCTGCGCTCCCGTGATCGCATAACGACCGTCCGGACTGATGGCGACCGCGTTGATCCATTTGGAGTGTCCAGTCTGCAAGACTAATTCAAGCTGTCGGTCGCTGGTGGCTTCTCTCGATGATCGAGGCAGGGCGTCTGGTTCAGGGGGCGGGACAAAGGGGGCTGGTTTGTCGACAAGTCGCGGCTGATCAACAAAAGCTTTCGGAGCGACCTCAGGAGCAGTATGGGCGAACACCGGAGGGACCGTGATAGCAACGGAGTTCTTCCCGATGTCTGACGTGCCTTCAACCGGTTTTGGGACAGCGGCATTTGTCCGAGGCCAGAACGCAAACGCAACGATCAGCAACCCCAGCGCTACTACGCCCCCCACTGTGTAGGCCCTGTGTGATGGTTGCGAACGTCTTGTTGCCGATACGGTCGCAGGCGGTCGCGAAGCTGCTGGTCGTCGTACTGGTGGCTTGGTTGCCGATTCGTCCTTGTGGATCAGTGAAGGATCGAACTGAAATCGCTGATTACACTGCGGACAGAGCATCGCTCGTCCCGTTATCGGTATGAATGGCAGTTTGAGCACCTTGTCGCATTGCGGACAGTTCAAATTCAACGTTGCCATCTCAAGCCCCTGATCCCAACTGAGTTGATTTCCGCAGTGTGTCCGTTGCAGGTTCGCCACAACACTGGGGGGACAACCGGATGCGATCCGCTACTCGTTCGCGACGACGGCCTCGTGGGTTTCCGACCATTCGAGCTTGAGCCAACTGGCCCTGCCCCGTGCAGGAAGCGGGAGTGTCGAGACGGATTCGGCAAACGCCGTAGCTTCCTGTTCCTGCAAGCGGAAGAGGTGCCGTTGGGCGTCGCGAAACAGGGCCGACTGAACCAAGGCCCGGCGTTCCGCCTCGGTCGGGGCCAACTGGGCAAACAGGCCGACGGGACTGAAGAGTTGTTCGCTCAACGTCAGGGCGTTGGAGTTCGCCGCCAAGAGTTGGGTAGTGGTACAGATTGGCGAGCGGGGGATGTGAATCCACTGCTTTTAACATCTTCTCTTTGCGCAACCGGCGACATTTGCGATGGTTGCGAGGTGGTTGATTGTGTGTTGTAACAACAATGCCGAGCAAGGATG
>JAYVDI010000167.1:0-31048 GCA_043749505.1 Schlesneria sp.
CGACCTCCGTGTGATCCCGACCAAAAACTGCGGCGACAGGGTAGCGCAATTCTCGCGGACGTCAACGGCCAGTTCCGACTTTCACCACGGGCTGCTAGAGCACGGTTCAATTTGGAACCCTAGCATTCGCTAAAACCCAGGTTGGCCGGGCAGGAGTGTCTCCGCGATGCCCCGATCTCCTGAGTCGATTGGCTGGGTGGAGATTCCCTTCGCGGTGTGACCCAGCTTGCTTCTGTATAGACCGGGGACATGGGTCACAGGTTGAAGGGGACGAGAACTGATTCAAAAGTCTGCGGCGTGGGCAGAGGCTTGGGAACGCCGGTTGAGCCTAAATCAAAACAAGCGAACCGGGTGGCGTCAGCCCAATGGCACTCACAATGTCGTCTTTCGCTCCGCGAAAGAACGCCCTTTCGCGGAGCGAAAGACGCATTGGCAGACCGCGAACCACAAAGTGAGTGCCCTTGGGCTGACGCCACCAAGCTCGCCTGAATCACGATTCGGCCGAGTCCTCCTCATCCGGCACGTTCTCGGGGGTAGACGCATCGGCGGGAGCGTCTTCGGGCGAATCGGATTCGGCGGGTTCGGCGGGTTCGAGGAATGAGTCCGGCGGGGAACGCAAAGACCGGGAACGGCGGTTCGATGACGCTCTTGCCGATGAGCGAGTCGATCTTCCAGATACGTTTGCCATTCGCTTCCACTCGCCGAATGACGATGGGGTTGAGCTTGCCGTCAATCTTAGACCAAGTTCCCGTCGCGCGGTCTCCTTCGACGAGCAAATCCGTGACCGTGGAGAAATCGATGATCGGCTTCTTCTCGTCGGGTTGCCGGACGAACGTGAGCGTCGTCGTCGCGACGCGGGCCATGTCCGGATAGCTGGCTCGCATGACATCGATCCGCAACTGGCGTCGGTCGGCGGCGGAGAGTTTTGAGTAGTTCTGGTATCGCTGGTCGAGCAGCTTGCCTTCCTCGGTCGTTGGTTCACGCAACAACTTCTTCAGTTCGTCACCCAGTTGAGTCAGCGTCGCCATCTGTGGAATGGATTTCAGCACCGCGACTCCTCCCTGTTTTTCCAGCACCGTCATGACGAGCGAAGAACCGGTCGTGATCTCAAATATCCATTCGTCACGGCCATCGTCGGTCAGGCACGTCAGCAGCTCCTCCCAGTTCTGCTGCTTCACCGCGCGATGAGCCTTGTCGAGCAGCAGCTTCACATCCGCTTCGAGATTGGCGCTGACGGCTTTGCCGATGCCGTCGCGAAGTTCGCGGATTGGCTCAGCCGCCGCCAACTCATACTTGGTGAAGCGGCCTCCCTCGCGAGTGAACACCGTGCGCGAGTCGTCGGTCAGCACGACGAGGCATTCGTCCGGGACGTTGAGTTTGGAGATCGACTTCGGAACGAACTTGAAACGCAGGTGAGTCGCCTGCTGCCAGTCGGATTCAGTGGCCGCCGATTTGGAAGTCGCTTCGGCGATGAGTCTCAACGTCTCCGCAGCAATCTTCGCGAGTTGAGACGAGTCCACTTCATTCAGCCGCTTGGCCGTCTCAGCATCCCCACGGAAGTCATAAGCGCCAGGTGACAGCAGGTAGCCCATGAAATGAGGGTTGTCCGTGCCCGCTGTCCAATCACAAGCCATGTAGTCGCAAGGATACGCGACGGTCCAGACTCTGTTAAATCGCTCGCCTGCATTTGCTTGGAGTGGCAACTTTTCCTTCAACGAAAGGGAGAGCTTGTTTGTTGAGTGCGGCAAACGGACCAGGGCAGAGAAATGGGGTTCGACAAACACCTCACCGGTGTCGCCCTTCAACCCGATCGGCTGTTGCACGACATAGACATCGCTGGCGGCATCAACCACGCGAATCAAGCCGAGCCGTTTCGCTTCGGTCTCTGCGGCGGAGTCGTTTCGATAAGAGACTCGGCCAGATGTTCGCGAATCGCTCACGTCTGTTCCGTGGTCATCGCCGAACGAGTTATTCGCGGATACCACCTCGTGTTCGTCAACGGGCGGAGCAATAGCCGCCGGGGACCGATCGCTCCATCGCTCCAACAGCATCCGAGTTGCGTCGAGCACCACGAGTGCGCCGGCCGCTGCGCTGACCGCAAGCAGCATTCGCCATCGCCGCACCAGCCGGATCGATCTCGTCGCACCGAGTGCCACTGGCGGGGGGCTTTGCTCGCCGGTGTTCATGGAATTCACTGGCGGCTCAAAGCTGCCGCCAGTGGCACCCGACGCACCAAATGATTGTCGTGTTGAACCGATTGCGGGAACCGGCGACCGGGCGGAGCTGCATCTTGGTGTTGCCGAGATCGTTTCGACATCGGTCTTCATCTCACCGGCCGATTGCTGGCGGAGTTCTCGTTCCTTGGCGAGTGCCCTCAGCACCACTTCGTCGATGCGCTGGTCGATCTGTTGATTCGCGAGCGACTTCTCGGACGGCGGGGCGAAGCGGCCCATCGGGAGTTCGCCCGTGAGCATCTCGTAGAAGACGACGCCCAATGAAAAGATGTCGGCTCGATGATCGACGGAGTTCGGGCTGATGAGCTGTTCGGGAGCCATGTAGAGCGGCGTCCCGAGGAACCGACCCCGGCGCGGTCAATCGCGTGACGGCCAGCTCCGATTCGCTGGCACCGCCTGCCGCGAACTGGCTCGACGAATCATCCATCTCTGGGCCGAGAACCTTTGCGATCCCAAAGTCCGCGATCTTCACGCGGCCATCGGTGTCCAACAAAATATTCTCCGGCTTGATGTCGCGGTGGAGGACACCCTTCGAGTGAGCGTACTGCAACGCCTCGCAGACTTGAGGCACGATGGCCAGCGCCTGATCGGGGGTGAACCATCCGGCCCGCATGGCCTCGCGCAGGTTCACACCATCGACGTATTCGAGCATGAGGTAGAAGAACGGGCGGCTATCAGTGGGAGGCGCGTCGTCTACTGTAGTCCGGTCGCTCCGCCAACCGGACGCCTGTTCGCGCAGCGAACCGGCGTCGTTTCCGACCTTGTCCTCTGTGAGTTGGTGATCCGACCGGCATCGCCTCGTCGAAGCGACTCGGCGTCCAGTCGGCGGAGCGACTGGACTACTGTAGTCGCCTCGCCGAAGTCGTAGACGCTGACGATCAGCGGGTGTTGCAGCTTCGCGAGGACGCGGGCTTCGCGCTCGAACCGTTCATGGAACGATGGCTCACTCGCCAGATGCCCCGGCAGAATTTTGAGGGCCACGAGTCGATCGAGCTTCGGCTGCCTCGCCTTGTAGACGAATCCCATCCCGCCCCGACCGACCAGTTCGAGGATCTCCAACTGCGGAAACGCCGCCGCCAGCGCTTCGATCGACGGGGCGATGAGTCGGGGATCGCTGGCCTTCGCGTTGGAAAACTTCGCCTGGGCGGGGACGGGCGCGAGACGGCGCTCGCCAGTCTGCTTCAAGTCCACTGGATCGAGAACTTCGCTCAGCCCGGATGACTCGGCGACCGAGGCGACTCCCAGCAGCAGGCACTTCGGGCAGAGACCCTGCGGCGCGGTGGCGGGGATCTCGGCTGAGCAGGCAGGGCAACGGCGCGGTTCGGATGAGGTGGTCATGCAGTGTCCTGAGGAGTCTCAGGACGAAGGTTACAGGGAATTTGCCAGAAAGTGCGAACGAGGCAAACTCGCACGATCCGCCAACGGAAGAAACAAGAAAATGAGGGACAGGAAATTCCAAGCCGCATCAAGCAAACGACCGAGGAAACTGCTTCCCTCAGTCGCTGGCGATTGTGATCTCATGCCGCGTGGTGTTGCGGTCACTCGATTGCTGCGGTTTCCTTGGCCGCATCGGGTGCGGTGTTGTCAGCGGCGGGCGCGGCTTTTTCGACGGGAGATTGCTCCGCTGGTTTCGATGTCCCGTCGGGACGGGTCGCCTTCATGTGAGCATCGATCTCGTCCTGGGTAATCTCACCGTCGCTGTTCGCGTCCGCTTTGGAGAGACGGTCCCAGAGAGGCTCGGGAAGTTCGCTCTTGGTCAGCTTGCCGTTCTTGTCCTTGTCGAATTGAGCGAACAACGCCGCAGTGGGTGGCGGGCCACGACGCCCTTCCTGTGCAGAACGCTCCAGTCCCCTTGGGCCGCCTGGCGTTGGACCGCTACCCATCGGGCCACGCCCGAAGGGAGGCTGTCCCATGCCGGGACCGCCGCGCGATCCGGAGTGTCCCGAAGGATGATCGCCTTGAACTTGTGGTCCCGTATTCGGGCGGTGGCCACTCGCCGCGTGGAGTGACTTCATCAACTCCTCCTTCGTGACCGAACCGTCTCCGTTGGCATCGACCTTGGTGAACTGTTGCAGCACTTCGTCCTTGCTGAGCTTGCCGTCGTGGTTGGCATCGAGCTGATCGAACGGCGATGGACCCTGAGGCATCATTCCTGAATGCGACATCATCGCGGGGCCGCGGTGTTGGAAGTCGAGACCAGGACGATGCGCGAATGGAACGCGAGCAGAGAAGTAAGGCGAAGGACCACGACCGTGATCCATTCCCTGCGGTCGTCCAAATCCACGATGATCGCCATGTGACGGTGGTCCGCCGGGACCACGATGCCCATCGAATGAACGTCGGCTCGGTCCACGATCCGCAATGCGGTCATCGCCACGTCGGTTTTCAAACCCGCGACCGTCGCCGCGCGGTGGAGGGCCACCGGAGCCACGATGTCCATCGAACGAAGGGCGGCTTGGTCCACGATCCGCAATGCGGTCATCGCCACGTCGCTCTTCAAACCCGCGACCGTCGCCGCGCGGTGGAGGGCCACCGGGGCCGCGATGTCCGTCGAATGAGGGACGCCACTGTTCATGATTTGAGGCACCGTGATCCGAGGGACCACGATCTCGATCCATTCGATCGGGTCCACCTTGGCTGGGCCGGTTGCCTTGAGGCCGATCTTCTCGGGACCGGTTGTCGCGCGGTCGATTTTCTCTTGAAGAAGGCCCTCGGTCTGGGCCACGATCTTGCGCGAGGCTCATCAACGATGAGGTCACGCTAATTGCCAATGCGCACAGGAGTACGCTCCACCGAATGTTCGTCATCTCATTCCTCCACTCAGGATTCATTCCGGCCGCATCCACCACAGCGTGATGCTCATTCATGGCGAAGTTTAGAGACCCGACATGAAACAGCGATGAACGTCTCGGGACATGAACCGGGATTTCAGCCAGCGAGTGCTGATGCGCGGCGCAGTTGAACGGGGAGTGATCGTCGGACATCGGTGACTACGTTGCGACACGGGTCGAGTGAACGGCATGATCACGATCCTGCTGGCGTCCGACGGCAGTGCGACGTAGGCATTCGCGCGAGGAGAAGTGGGCATTTGCTTCGTTTAACCGCGTGGGCAACGCCCCGCGCGCTGAGTGGAGAAACAAGCTCCAACATCGCTCAACGTGCGGGGCGTTGCCCACGCGGTTAAACGAAGCAATCCGGGCGGCGGGAATAACATCAATCAAGAGGCGACTTCATGAAACGTTGGCTGCTGGTGATTGCCGTGTTGTGTGTCGTTGGTTTGCGCGGGAGCGACCGGGCGGTCGCTGAAGCACAAGATGCCGACTCGAAATCGAAGAACGATGCGGGCGCGAAGCTCACCGAGGCGGGGCCACCGAAGAAAAGCTTGCCGCTGCCTGGTGAGACATTCACTGTCTCCGACCGTCCCGCGTTCTTGTTCCTGCCGCCGAAAGAGAAGCGGGCAGAGCCGCAGCCGTGGATTTTCTACGGGCCAACGCTCGACCCGTACCCCGACCAAGCCGAGCGCTGGATGCACGAGCAGTTTCTCGCGGCGGGGATCGCCGTCGCGGGAGTCGATGTGGGCGAAGCGTATGGCAGCCCGAAGAGTCACCTCGTGTTTGATGCGCTCTACGACCGACTCACCAAGCAACGCGGGTTCTCGAAGAGGCCGTGTCTGTTCGGAAGAAGTCGCGGTGGTCTGTGGGTCAGCAGTTGGGCGATCGCTCATCCGGAACGAGTCTCGGGAATCATCGGCATCTATCCGGTCTACGACTTCCGCACGTATCCCGGCGTGGCAAAGGCGGCTCCCGCGTATGGACTGACCGAAGCGGAACTGACGGCGCGCAATGACGAGTTCAATCCGATCGCTCGTGTGGATGTTCTGGCGAAGGCCAAAATTCCGTTCGCGATCATTCACGGAGACAACGACACGCTGGTGCCACTCCAAGAAAACTCCGCCGAATTGCAGCGACGCTACAAGGACGCGGGACAGGATACGCTGGTGAAACTCATTATCGCGCAAGGACAGGGACACAGTTTTTGGGAGGGATACTTTCGCTCACAGGAACTGGTCGATTTCGCGATTGAGAAGGCCCGCGCGGCGAAGTGAGTTCTTTCGCTCGGGCGGTGAGCGTGCTCAGGACAGAGCAATCCTGGTGCGAGGAACCAAACACCGAGAGTGGGATCGTCAGTAAGTGATGCTGTTCGAGTAACTGGCGTTGCGGGGCACGAATCGCAATCAGGTAGCCAGCCGACTCAGCGTCGCGAGGTTGCAGGATTTGTGATCGAACTTGTTCCGGTAGTCGTGTCAGCAGTTGCTCGCGGCGAGTGGCCAGCGCGGCGGCGACTTGCTTCGGGCAAAAGGCATGATGGTCGAGCAACTGTCGTGCTTTGAGCAGGTTCACTTGCGAGGGCGAATTCTCTCGGAAGACGGCGGTGAAATCGTCGAGGTCCGTTTCGGGAACGAGTGCGACACCGAAGACCTGCGGGTGGAGCCAGCCCTTTGACAGCGAGTGCAACAGGATGGTTTGGTTTGTCTCCAACAGAGCGAGCGTCGTGGGATGCAGTTGCGTGTCGAAAGTGTAGACGGCATCGAGCAGCAACCGCCGTCGGCCATCACTCGCGAGCCATTCTTGCAGTGCAGAGACCTCGTGTGTCATCAGCCAACGCCCGGCAGGCTTGAGCGGATTTGGGAGCAGCAGGCAATCTCCGTCGTGAGGTGACTCCCACAAGGGAAGAGTTGGAAACGCCTGAAAGTCCAAGCCCGCTGCCCGCGCGAGTTGTCCATAGACGGGATAAACATCCTCAGTCAGTCGCAACTGGACGCCCCGCTGCGCGAGGATCGGGAGGATCATCGACAGGCTGTGCCTCACGCCCGATGAGACCAGCGCCCGTCCGGCCCAAGTCTCCGGCAGGCCAAACGTCGCGAGCCACGCTTGAGCCAGATGGCAGCGATGAAGATGAGGCATCTCGTTTGTGGAGAGCGTGGGAACGAGGTCGGCCAGAGCGTGCCAGAGGTTGGTTTCGGCGAGGTCGATCAGCGTCGGATCGGCTGCCAGTTGCGCGGCGCGATGGGTTTGAAATTCCTGAAAGTTCATGCCGCTTCTCCCAATGAGATTTCGCTGGCGCGGTCCTCCAGCGAAACGAGGCAGCGGCCGTCTGCCATCAGGTTCCAACTGCGGGCGATCCCGTGTGTTCGTTCCCAGAACAGACTGGGTTCGGTATAGGCCGCGATTTGAATCGAGTGGCCGTGCCACTCGCCGCGAAACACGGGTGCTCCCCACGGCAGTCGCGAGACCTCGGCAAACCCATGTTGCTTGGCGAAGTCGAGGACCAGCGACAGCGGAACCTGATGCGCACGGCTCCACTCGTTCGCCGCGTGTTGATGGTAGACGGACTCGATACTGGTCGAGACGTACAGTTCTTTGAAGCAGATTTCCTCGACACCCAGTGCCGCCGCCCACGCCACGTATTCGGCGAGGCGGTTGGCATCGCCGATGCCATTCCGTTGGAGCACGCAGGTGAACCGCAGTCGCAGGCGGGGCCAGGCACCTCGCCCGTCCCGCCACGTCTGCACGATCTCAGCGGCGGGCGTGAGCAGGTTCATCAATCGCGTGTTGACCGCGTCATCGTGATGATGCCGCGACACGGCCAAGACTCCGAGTCCCGCCGCGTGGTAGTCGCTCAACACACGTCGTCGTTCTGCGGCATCGAGCCTTGTCAGATGATGCCCGTTCGTGATGAGAACCGATTTGCCGAGGACATCAGCTCCAACCTTCATCAACTGCGTGAGCTTCTTGTGCGGTATCAGTCCCGGTTCACCGCCACCCGTGAGGACGAACCGTTCGGCTCCCCGAGTCCGTGCTAACCGCGTGAACGCAGTCACGCGGTCGAAGTCGATTTTCGCCTGCTCCTGCACCGCCGAGACCGATGCGTCCGAGAAGCAGAACGGACACGCCGCTTGGCATCCTTTCGCGATTGGTAAGACCGACAGCGTTCTCGGTTGGAGCTGGACAAACGGTACGAGTTCGGCTTGCAGTAAACGCAGTGACAGCGCCGTAGCCTCTTCCACCGCCAACGGCTCCAAACGCCAACAGTCTCCCTCACGAATCAGATTGTGCAGCCCATCGAGTCGAATCGCGGGCGAATCGACCCAGCGTCCCAATCCCGTCCACAGGTTCTGTCGCAACGAGTCCTCTGCAAAGCGAGTCTCCAACACGACCAGGCGGTTTCCCGTCAGAGCCAGTTTCTCCAGCAGCCGCGTCGCCTTCTCCACACCCACGGAAAGTTCGTCACGTCGCAGCAGAAAGAACCGGTCGGGAAACGTGCTCTCGGTGATTCCAACTTTTGAATACGTTCGGGCGTACTTGTCGAACCCACGGGCGAAATTCGATAGCACGGTCACGCTGAAACAGCGAGTTGTCATCCATCAAGGCTGGTCCTGCTTGAGCTTCCCAATCTGTTTAGCGATCTTACCCGCATCAGAGAGACCGGTCTTCCAACAGGTTCGCGAAAGGAATCTCTTTATGCAATCCGTCCAACTGATCGAACGGCTCATCAACCTTGTTGATCCGAATGGCAACGTGTTTCTGAACATGACGGGGGACGAGGCTCTCGCGCGGGTGGCTTCAGGCGATCCGGCTCAAGTGCGCGGGATCGACGGGCAGTTTGCCCTGATCCACAAGACGGGCAAGATTGTGCGGATGGCTCGTTCAATCGGACGACCGTTGCGGTACTTCATTGCCAAGCAACATGCGGGGCCGGTGCTGGTGATTGCCGAGCGCATTGATGCCATCCGTGATTGGCTGCGGCAGGAGGGACTCGATGGTCAGTTCCATCCGAGCTACACGCGGATGGTGCCCGCTCATCATCTGACGGAACTCGCGCTGTTGGGTTGCCCCGATCCAAGCCCGACGTACACGCGGTTCTTCGATCCGCAACGCAATCGACTCGGAACGAATCTCGACGAGATCGGAGCCGCGTACATCGGGGCGTTGGCGGGCGAACTGAACAAGTGGCTCGATCACGTCGGCCCGCGCGAGCCGATTGGCGTCCTCTTCTCGGGCGGGATTGATAGCGGGGCGGTCCTGCTGACGCTGTACCACTTGCTGCTCAAGCGGGGCGAGCCTCCTCAACGGTTGAAGGCGTTCACGTTGGATGTGGACAGTCACGGTGAGGATGCAAAGCAGGCGCAGCGGTTCCTGGATGAACTCGATCTGGGCTACTTGCTCGAGCGGATCGAAGTCCCTGCGAGCGCGGTGTCGGTCGATGACGCGATCCGAGTTTTGGAAGACTACAAACCGCTGGATGTGCAATCGGCGGCGATGGCCCTCGCGCTGTGTCGTGGCATCCGCCAGCGCCATCCCTATTGGAAATTGCTCGTCGATGGAGACGGTGGCGATGAGAACCTCAAGGACTACCCGATCCACGAGAACCACGAACTGACGATCCGCAGTGTCCTCAACAACCAGATGCTGTACCAGGAAGGCTGGGGCGTCCATGCGATCAAGCACTCGCTGACGTACTCGGGCGGACAGAGTCGCGGCCATGTGAGATCCTCCGCGCCGGTCGTCGCGTGCGGCTTCCAAGGCTTCAGCCCGTTCGCATTGCCCAACGTGATCGAGGTCGCGGAAGGGATCCCCTTCATCGAACTGACCGATTGGAAGGAAGACCGCCTCTACGCGCTGAAGGGTGAGATCGTGCGACGCGGCGTCCAAGCCGTGACCGGTCTGACGATGCCGACCTTCGAGAAACGCCGCTTCCAACGGGGAGCCGCCGCAGAGGAAACGTTCGACGCGACGTTCCCGTCCGACCCACTCGAATATCGCCGCCGGTTTTTGAAGCTGTTCGCTTAGGAAACGGCTCCGCAATCACTTCTCGATATGCGGTGACGTAGTCCGGACTACGAGTGTCGGGAAGCGATTGCGGCCCCGTTCCTGAGCGATGGAGTGCAGACGCCCTCCCTGCGACCGTCACAATCGATCCCTGCGGCTCAGGCGTTTCCGCCGTGTTGGGGGTTCCGCATTTGACTGGCTGATGTCGTGACCTACGTTCCTCAAGGCAGAGGATGCGAAGGTTCACAGCGCGGCAATGTCGTTCCGTCGCGCGCTGAAACGTCGCGACTTCTGCCGCGACTTCCGGTCGGCGAATGCCTACACCGGACGACGATTCCCCCATGTTTGGCGGTTTCTCCAACCGCCGCTCGGACCTACCCCATGACTGCCGTCTTAGAAGCTCCACCAACGATTCCATCACGACTGCGGACAGTCGCAGCACCTGTGGCGGCCGAAACACCCGGTCGGCGAACGCCTTCCGATTCATCGCAAGCGTTGTTGGGGTTGCTGCGACTTTCCAAACTTGCCGCCGCCGATCTGGCCGACAGTTCGATTGAGCTGGCACTCGATGGCGTCATCAGTAAGTCCGTGTTGCGAAGCCTGCTGGGAGGACTGCATCACCGTGATCTCGCCACGATGCGGCATTGTCGGCGCGTGGGACTCGTTGCCGTCGGTCTCGCCCAGCATCTCGGCTGGGAAGGTCGGCAACTGCGCATTCTCGAAGTCGCCTCACTGCTGCACGACATTGGCAAGATCGGTATTCCCGACAACGTGCTGTACAAGCCGGGCAAGCTCAGCCCGGATGAAGTCGAACTGATGGCGTTGCACTACAGTGTCGGCAGCGATGTCCTACAGGCGTGCCGTGTCGATCCACTGGTACTGGAGATCATCGACCAATCGCAACGGGCCTACTCGGCGGGCGGAGATTCGTCACGGTCTCTGGGGCGTGAGATTCACATGGGGGCACGGATTCTGGCGGTGGCCGACGCGTACGAATCGCTGTGTACCGAGCAGGTCTATCGGCAGGCGAAGTCTCATGACGAGATCATGAAGCTGTTCACTGAAGGCTCGGGAACGCAGTTTGATGGCAACGTCGTCAGTGCCCTCGCCCGGTGGGTGCAACAGGACGGTCTGCCATTCGCGGCACAACCGTCGGAAATTAATGACGGGGGGCGGTTGCGCGGCGGCAAATGCCCGATCGACGAACAGGAAGCCATCTCAATCCGGCAGATTTTTACTTATCTTTTCACCCTCGAAGGTCTGTACGACGGCTTCCATTTGCTCGATGCCGACCGCAAATTCTTGATCTGGAATCGGGGAGCTGACAGTCTGCTCGGGCGTCACATTCAGGACATGCTTGGTCAACAGTGGTCGTGCCGCCTGCTCGGTTATCGTGATTTTCAAGGGCAAGCCATCCACGACGAAGACTGTCCCCTGCGTCAGGCGATCGACTCCGGCCGCACCACGATGTCTCAGATGGAAGCTCTGCGTGCCGATGGTCCGCCGGTCCGGCTCGAACTCCAAGCGATTCCGCTCTATGACGACGACGGTGAACTTCAAGGCGTGGCGGAAGTCTTCCGCGATCTCGCCCGCAGCGGTGGAAAACGACCACAAGAATTTCGCGACCTGAAGCTTGCCGCCACACGCGATGCGTTGACGAACGTGGCCAATCGCGGCGAACTCGAAACGCAATTGACGGCACTCGTCGGTGAGTTCGTCCGCAACCCGAACGAACCGTTCAGCGTGATCTTTGCCGATGCCGATCACTTCAAGAGAGTGAACGACACTTATGGTCATCAAGTCGGCGATCAAGTGTTGATCGACCTCGCCAAGCTCTTCACGCGGGAGACTTATTCGGGCGAACTCGTCGGGCGTTACGGCGGTGAGGAATTCGTCGTCCTCTGCCCCGGTACCGATCTCGAACAGGCCGTGCGCCGCGCCGAACGACTGCGCATCACGCTGCAAGACTCGAAGATCGGCGGCGTGGATCGCCTGAAAATCACGGCCTCATTCGGCGTCGCTCAGTCGGAACCGGGTGACTCGGTCGAGAGTGTTCTGCGCCGCGCGGACAAAGCCCTGTACACGGCGAAGGAAAAGGGACGCAACCGTACTTGTTCGCTCACGAATTTAGACCTGCTTCAAGAGGGACGAGCCCAGCAGGCTGTCGCCAAACCGACGGATCCCTGGCTCTATTCCAGTGGCTTCAATGCGATCGTCGGCTCTGAAATGGTCGTCTACAAACTCGGCGGCTTCGTGAGCGACTATGAAGCTCTGCTACCGGAAGTCACAACGGAGCGCGTCATCATGCGCATTGGCAGTTCGAGCTGGTTCTCACGTTTCAGTTGGAATCCCGGACCACCACCCGTCGAGATCGAACTCATCATGGCGGGCTTGGCAGACAGACGGGCCAAGAGCAACTTGCAACGCCTGCGCATCTCGGTCAATGTCCGACCGCGAGGCTGGGTCCGCGACTCACAAACCTTTCAAGACCGCGCTTACACTTTGGTCCACGAGCTGAAGCAGTATTTCGTCGCAGACTGACATCCGGAACATCAATCGCCGACGGAAATCGAATACGTAGTCCGGACGAGGGTGTTTGGATCACAAGTTTTGCAACAGCGGGCGATCAGAAATCAAGTGGTTCAACGTCGCTCGACACACGGAGCGTTGCCCACGCGGTTAAACGAACAGATTCAAAAACGGAAGCCCGGCTTGAAGACAAGCCGGGCTTCGAGTGAGCGTTGTCACGTACAAGTCTACGATCAGTACCGGTAATGATCAGGCTTGAACGGGCCAGCGATCGGCAGGCCGAGATACTCGGCTTGCTTGGTGGTCAGCTTCGACAGCTTGACGCCGATCGTGCCGAGGTGCAGTCGGGCGACTTCTTCGTCGAGTTCCTTCGGCAGGCGATGCACGCCGAGCGGGTACTTCTCGGGTTCGGTCCACAGCGCGAGCTGGGCGAGCGTCTGGTTGGTGAAGCTGTTCGACATCACGAACGAAGGATGCCCCGTCGCACAACCGAGGTTCACCAGACGGCCTTCCGCCAGCAGCATCACGCTGCGGTCGGTGTCGGCAAATGTGTAACGGTCCACGGCTCCGACAGACGCCGGCTTGATGTTGACCTTCTTGGCCTTACCGGACTCGACCTGAGCTTCCAACCACGCCACGTCGATTTCGACATCGAAGTGACCGATGTTGCAGATGATGGCGTCGTTTTTCATCTTCGAGATGTGCTCGCCGCGAATGATGTCGCAGCAGCCGGTTGTCGTGACGAAGATGTTTCCCTCAGCCACGGCATCTTCCATCGCCGTGACTTCAAAGCCTTCCATCGCCGCTTGGAGGGCACAGATCGGGTCGATCTCGGTCACGATCACGCGGGCACCGTAACGCTGGAGCGAGATCGCGCAGCCCTTGCCCACGTCACCGTAACCGGCGACGACAGCGACCTTGCCTGCCAACATCACGTCGGTGGCACGCTTGATCCCGTCGGCCAGCGATTCACGGCAGCCGTACAGGTTGTCGAACTTGCTCTTCGTCACCGAGTCATTGACGTTGATCGACGGCACCTTCAGCTCGCCGCGCTGGTGCATCTGCACGAGACGA
The DNA here is from genome assembly GCA_043749505.1 of Schlesneria sp. Classification (GTDB taxonomy): domain Bacteria; phylum Planctomycetota; class Planctomycetia; order Planctomycetales; family Planctomycetaceae; genus Schlesneria. The sequence continues at coordinate 13,667 of JAYVDI010000167.1, forward strand.
TGCACGCCGGTTGTGGTCTCTTCGCTGATCCCCTTGATGCCCGCGAGGAGTTCCGGGAACTTGGAGTGAACCATCGACGTGAGGTCACCACCGTCGTCGAGGATCATGTTCAGCGGTTGGCCGTCTGGGAAGTAGATCGTCTGCTCGATGCACCAATCGAACTCTTCGTTGGTCATCCCCTTCCACGCATAGACCGGCACGCCCGTCGCAGCGATGGCGGCGGCGGCGTGATCTTGCGTCGAGAAGATGTTGCAACTACTCCAAGTGACATCCGCACCGAGAGCCGTCAACGTTTCGATCAGGACCGCTGTCTGGATTGTCATGTGCAGACAGCCTGCAATCCGCGCACCCTTCAGCGGTTTCGAGGCTCCGTACTTGTCGCGCAGGGCCATCAGGCCGGGCATCTCATTCTCCGCAATATCCATTTCCTTACGGCCCCATTCCGCCAAGGACATGTCCTTGACCTTGTAAGCCGGTTTTTGAGTCTGTGTCTGTGCCTGAGTTGCTGTCTTGGGCAGAGTCGCCGTCGCCATTTGAATGTCCTTCTAAAATTAAATAGGAGCGATCCACACGACCACTCCACCGAAACCATTGCCGTATCAGGGCCAGCTCACTTCAATCCCACCAACCAGCAGAATTTTGCGACCGCAGAACGGGTCGGTGCCCCAACAGGGCTGGCCAAAAGTCGCGGGATTGTAGCGTTGGCGTCCAGTGGTGTCGCCCGTGACGCGGACGCCTCAGGCAGGTCCATACCCGAAGGCTGCGTCCCTTGCAGGGCCTGTGGTAGATTGACGAGAGATCGCGTATTCTCCGGACCCGTTTTCCCAGCCATTTAGGACATGAAGTCATGCGGATTCGCGACATTTACGCCAATGGCCGGTTTGGCCTGTCGATCGAAATTTTCCCACCGAAGACGCCGGAAGGAGACGAATCGCTGCGCCAGACCCTGCGCGAGCTGGCTCCGTTCAAACCGGCCTTCGTGTCGTGTACCTACGGAGCGATGGGCACGACCAGCAAACGCACCGTCGAGTGGTGTCAAGAGATTCAAAACGGTTGCAGCCTCACCGCGACGGCTCACTTCACCTGCGTCGGCAGCACGCGTGAGCAGCTTGTCGAGTGGTTGCAGTTCGCGTGGTCGGCTGGCATCCGCAACATCATGGCTCTGCGGGGAGACGCTCCCGCCGGACAGACCGAATTCAAGGCCGTCGAGGGTGGCCTAAAGCACGCCAACGAATTGGTCGCCCTCATCCGCGAGCGCTTCCCCGAGATGGGGATCGGCGTGGCAGGCTATCCCGAGAAACATCCCGAAGCGCCGAGCCTCGACCTCGACTTTGAGAACCTCGTCCGCAAGGTTCGCACCGGCGCAGATGCGATCTACACGCAGCTCTTCTTCGACAACGCCAGCTTCTTCCGTTTCCGAGACCGAGTGAACCGCGCGAGCCTCGGCGTACCGCTTGTCCCCGGCATCATGCCGATCACCGAGTTCGCCCGTATTCAGCGCATCACGGCGATGTGCGGCGCGATCATCCCCGCGTCGCTGGCCTCGCGTCTCGAAGCCGTGAAAGACGACAAGACCGCTCAGTATGAAATCGGCGTCGATTTCGCGATCACCCAATGCCGAGAACTGATCGATCAGGGCGTCCCCGGCATTCACTTCTACTGCCTCAACAAGAGCCATGCGTGTCAGAGGATTCTGGAAGCGCTGGGGTTGGCGGGAAACACTCAAACGTGACGCCCTCAACCGCACCAACTTTCATTCCGACCGAACATCGAGCCAGTTCGAGTTGTCCTGTCTTCCGCCAGTGCTCACTGCCTTGATTGGAATTTCCGCCCCATGCTCGTCCGTCCTACAGGTTACTTTGAACAGCTTCTTTCCGAACGCATCCTCGTGCTTGACGGTGCGATGGGGACGATGATTCAACGGTATGAGCCGACGGAAGAGACGTATCGCGGCGAGCGGTTCAAGTCGCATTCCATCGACCTGAAGAACGCGGGCGATGTGCTCGTGCTGACTCAGCCGCAGATCATTGCCGACATTCACCGGCAGTATCTGGCCGCCGGGGCCGACATCATCGAGACCGATTCGTTCAACGCGAACATCATCTCGATGGAAGAGTTCGGGCTGGCCGAGTTCACGCGCGAGATCAACGTTGCGGCGGCAAGGCTCGCGCGCGGCGTGTGCGATGAGTTCACGAAGTCGAACCCGAACAAACCTCGCTTCGTCGCGGGGAGCATCGGTCCGACGAAGGTCATGCTGTCGTTCAATGCTGGCAAAGCGGGCTATCGGCCGGTGACGTTCGATCAAATGGTCGCATCGTATTCCGAGCAGATTCGCGGGCTGATCGAAGGGGGTGCGGACCTGCTGCTGCCAGAAACGTCGTTCGACACGCTCAATATGAAGTCGTGCTTGTACGCCATCGAAAACGTTTTCGTCGAAATGGGCGTGCGGCTGCCGGTGATGGTCTCGGGAACGATCTTCACAGGGGGACGGACTCTGACCGGGCAGTCAGTCGAGGCATTCTGGACCTCCGTGTCACACGCTCCTTCGCTGACGATCGGCCTCAACTGCGCGCTCGGTCCGAAGCAGATGCGGGAGTACGTTGAGACCCTAGCGAACATCGCCCCGAAGTACATCAGTTGCTACCCGAATGCGGGGATGCCCGACGGTTTCGGCGGTTTCGACTCGAACCCGAACGAGGTCGCGGCCAATCTGCGCGAGTTCGCTCAGAACGGCTGGGTCAACATCGTCGGCGGCTGCTGCGGCACGAACCCCGACTTCATCAAAGCGATCTGGCAGGCGGTGGACGGTGTCGCGCCGAGACGCATCCCCGACGTGCCGCATTGGTCGTCGTACTGCGGCAAGGAGCGAGTCGATCTGCTCCCGACCTCCAACTTCATGATGATCGGCGAGCGGACCAACGTCACCGGGTCGCGCAAGTTCGCGCGGCTCATCAAGGAGGGGAACTACGACGAGGCCCTGGCCATCGCGCGCGGGCAGGTCGAGGGCGGCGCGAACATGATCGACGTCAACATGGACGAAGGGCTGCTCGACAGCGAGAAGGAGATGACGCAGTTCATCAACCTCATCTCCGACGACCCGGACGTGAACAAAGTCCCGGTGATGGTCGATAGCTCGAAGTTCAGCGTGATCGAAGCGGGACTGAAGTGCCTCGACGGCAAGGGCGTGGTCAACTCCATCAGCATGAAGGAGGGAGAAGCCAAGTTCCTCGAACAGGCTCGCACGGTTCGGCGCTACGGTGCAGCGGTCGTTGTGATGGCGTTCGACGAGCAGGGTCAGGCGACCTCGTGCGACGAGAAGGTCCGCATTTGCAAACGCGCGTTCAAGCTACTCACGGAGGAAGCCGGTTTCCCGCCGGAAGACATCATCTTCGATGCCAATATCCTGACGGTTGGCACGGGGATGGAGGAGCACTCCAACTACGCGGTCGAATTCATCGAAGCCCTTCGCCGAATCAAGGCCGAGTGTCCCGGTGCGCGCACCAGCGGCGGCGTGAGCAACGTTTCGTTCTCGTTCCGTGGCAACGATGTCGTGCGCGAGGCGATGAACGCGGCGTTCCTCTACCACGCGATTCAGGCCGGCCTCGACATGGGGATCGTCAACGCGGGGCAGCTCGAAGTCTATGAGGAGATCGACAAGGAACTGCTCGTCCACATCGAAGACTGCCTGCTGAACCGCCGCCCCGATGCGACGGAACGGCTCATCACGTTCGCGGAGAAGTTCAAAGGAGGCGGGAAGGCTGACGAGGGCGAGGCGGCTGTCGAGGAATGGCGGCTCGGCCCGGTCGAGGCCCGACTGCAACACGCCCTGCTCAAAGGGATCACGGAACACATCGACGCCGACACGGAAGAGGCACGCCTCAAGTACGGCAAGCCGCTCGACATCATCCAAGGTCCGCTGATGGACGGCATGAATGTCGTCGGCGGCCTGTTCGGCGCGGGCAAGATGTTCCTGCCGCAGGTCGTGAAGAGTGCCCGCGTGATGAAGAAGGCGGTCGCGTACCTCGAACCCTTCATGGAGGCCGAGCGAGTCGCCGCCGAGGCAGCTCTCGCGCCGGGGCAGGAGGCGACCGTTGTCGATACCACGCGCGGTCGCGGCCGCATCGTGCTCGCCACCGTGAAGGGGGATGTCCACGACATCGGCAAGAACATCGTCGGCGTCGTGCTCCGCTGCAACAGCTTCGACGTGATCGATCTCGGCGTGATGACCTCGTGCGAAAAGATTCTCGAAACAGCGAAGCGGGAGGGAGCCGACATCATCGGGCTGAGCGGCCTGATCACGCCGTCGCTGGATGAGATGACTCACGTCGCGAAGGAGATGCAGCGGCAAGGCTTCACCGTCCCACTGCTCATCGGCGGCGCGACCACGTCGGCCAAGCACACAGCAGTGAAAATCGCCCAACACTACGAACAGCCCGTCGTCCATGTGGTCGATGCGTCGCTCTCTGTCCCCGCCGTCGAAGCGCTGCTCGACCCGACCCGCAAAGCCGAGTTCGTCGCCAAGACGAAGGCTGGACAGGAACGAGACCGCTCGAACTACGCGGCCATGCAGGCCAACCGAACTCTCGTCCCGTATGCCACGGCGTTGGAGCGACGCTTCAAGACCGACTGGGCCACCGTGCGCATCGACACCCCGTCGTTCCTCGGCACGCGCGTCTTGAACGATGTCCCGCTGAGCGACCTCGTCCCGTTCATCGACTGGTCCCCGTTCTTCCAAACGTGGGAGCTGCGCGGCAAATACCCGAAGATTTTTGAAGACCCCGTCGTCGGCAAAGAGGCTCAAAAAGTCTTCGACGACGCTCAAGCACTGCTTCGCCGCATCGTCGATGAGAAACTGCTGACCGCCCGCGGCGTCTATGGCTTCTGGCCGGCAACGTCAGAAGGCGACGATGTCGTTGTGAATGTAGACGGCTCACTCCGTGAGCCGAATTCCGCTCAGGGAGTGCGCGGCCTACATTCGCTCCGCTTCTCCATGCTGCGCCAGCAATGGGAGCGTCCCGGCCAGCAGGACTTTCGTTCACTGGCCGACTACATCGCGCCGGTCGATTCGGGGCGGCAGGACTATCTCGGCGCGTTCGCCGTCACGACGGGGATCGGCTGCGACGAACTAGCCAACAAGTTTCAGCACGAACTGCACGACGATTACCTCTCGATCATGACGAAGGCTCTCGCCGACCGACTGGCCGAGGCATTCGCCGAATACCTGCATAAACTAGCCCGCGACCAATGGGGCTACGGGAAGGAAGAGACGCTCTCGACCGACGACCTGATCGAAGAAAAGTATCGCGGCATCCGCCCGGCCCACGGCTACCCCGCCTGCCCGGACCACACGGAAAAAACGAAGCTCTTCGAACTCCTCGACGCCACCAATCAAACGGGCATCGTCCTGACGGAGAGCTTCGCGATGCACCCCGCCGCCAGCGTCAGCGGCCTCTACTTCGCCCACCCCGAATCGAGATACTTCACCGTCGATAAACTCACCCGCGACCAGGTCGAAGACTACGCCAGGCGCAAGCAAATGCCGCTCGCCGAAGTCGAACGCTGGCTCTCGCCGAACCTAGGCTATGACACCTGATTGCCAAGGTAGCCCTGTCGCTCCGCGACAGGTAGCGCGTCGCTGCGCAAGCCTTCGATGTCGAATAGGCGTCTGCTGGGATCGGACGTTCTTCTCTCGCTCTCGCTTCCTGTCGCGGAGCGACAGGGCTACCTTGAAGCGGCAATCTCTCATTCGGCCCCGACCGAGATTCCCACATGAACCCTGACCGCAGCTGCGACATTCAGTGCTTTGATCCGAAGCAGGAATACGCCGTCTGTGAGCGTCGATTGCCCCACTGGTCGCAGGCCGGGACCGTTTCCTTTCTCACGTTCCGATTGTGGGATTCGATCCCTCAGCCGGTCCTCAATCGCTGGCTGAAAGAACGCTGGGACTGGCTCCGCCAGCATGAGATCGATCCTCACGCGGGCAACTGGCGCGGCGAGGTCGAACGATTGGCAATTGCGGAGCAGCGAGACTTCCATGACACGGTGATGAATCGCTGGAATGACGACCTGGATGCGTGTCACGGAAGCTGCATTCTGCGTCGTTCCGAACTGGCGAAGATCGTCTCGGACAGCCTCGATCATTTTGATGGCGATCGTTACGAACTGACCGATTACGTGGTCATGCCCAACCACGTGCATGTCCTCGTCGCGTTCCCGGATGAAGCCGCGCTGTTGAAACAATGCACCTCATGGAAGCACTTCACGGCGACTCGCATCAACAAGGTTCTCGGACTGTCGGGACCATTTTGGCAACAGGATGGATTCGATCACCTCGTCCGTTCGCCGGAGTCCTTCGACCACTTCCGGCGCTACATCGCAGACAACCCTCGTCGAGCCAACCTGCCCATCGGTTCGTTCGTCCACTACAGCAAGCCGCTTTAGGTAGCCCTGTCGCTCCGCGACAGGGCTACCTTACGAACGTCCCGCAGACGTGTTCTGGTGGACGACCGGACCCCGCTCCCCTGTTGGTCGATTGGAACCCCATCCATGCCCGAATCTTCCCCGCCGAGAATGCTCAGCGCCCCGTTGAAATTGACGGCGATGACGCTGCGCGGCCTCGGCCCGTACCTCCACGGCGCACGGCTGGAGATCAAGCCGCTGACAATCCTCTGCGGCGAAAACGGCTCGGGGAAATCAACGTGGATTGAGATGCTGCGACTCCTCAAGGACACTGTGACCAGAAGGGAGAGATTCCCAATCTGTAAGTGGTTTTCCACCGTCACCTTTGATCTGAACGTTCCGTCCGGCGATTTAACGGATCCGGAAAACGACGGCAATGTCAGTGGAAGTTCCTTCGAGCGCGGATTGTTGAACGCGAATCTCCTCTCGTTTGACAAGTCATGTGAGGGCGACTCATTCCCTCTCACAGAGAAAAAGCAAGAATCGATCGCCGCGCGAGAACGCAGAACTGCTTTACTCAACAAAGGGGATGACAAACCCTATGGACCAGCGGGCTGCGTCGGCCTCGAATTAGAGGTCCGAAGCGACCTGAACATCCTTGGTCTGAAATGCTCGTCGCATCTCGGTGATGCTCCTTCTGCGCCTCAGCAATTGTTATGGCTCGGCAAGATTGCGGCGGGATCGAAAATCCGATTGCGACTTGCACGCCCCAACATCCCACAGACAGCAGTGGGATGCGGTGGCTTGGATGGCTTGTGGGAATTGATTGAACTAACACTCGATAGCCAATTCACAATCCATCTGCGCCGATCACTGGACCGGAATTGGTCCAAGAAAGGCGACGGGGCATTGAAGGATGCAAGATGGGCCGTCTGCTGCTCGAAGGCGTTCCTGCCTGATTGCACGGCTGAAGAGAGCGAAGTTCAAGACATTGCTTTCGTGGATTCCAAGGCTGTTCATGTTACGGAGCTTTGCGATTCGGTGCGGTGTTCGAAGTGTCGATCAGCGGAAAACACAAGCGAAGTCGCGTGTGACGACTGTCACAAGATTACGGAGACGGTTGAATCACTGGTCAGCAACTTTCGACAGATATTCCAACAACTCACCCAGGACGTACTCGCAGGATTCTTTCCGATCGGTCCGATCAGAGAGATTCACAAATTGGAAGTTCCGAGCTTGGCTCCTTTCCCTGTGATTTACGACGACCACACGATGGACTTCGAGCACGCGACCAACGAAAACTCTGAAAGCTTCAAGGAGATTCGACCTGATTTGCGGTTTGTTGGTGAACGAGGCGAGAACACACAAGAATTGTTCAGCTACTGGGCCTACAACCTGATGTGTCAACCTGGACAATCCCCGTCTCCGTACTGGTTTGAAACCTTCGTCTCATACTGGCTCGACCGTCTTGTCCAAGCTCGTATTCAATTCGCGGAGTTTCCGAGTGGGCGTCCAGATACATCAATTTATGAAGGGAATCAGCCGCTCAACGGGAGCCTGATTGATCGTGCGTTCAACTGGCCACGTGAGGGACCGTTCGCAATCACAATCGACAATACTCCTTGGCACTGTACCAGCGGATTTCGAGATTTGAGCCGAAGCGTGTTTCCACGAACGTCAACGAAGGGGGCGGCTTGGCATGTCATGAGCACCGGCTTCCACCAGTTGGCTCCCATCGTGGTTCAGGCCGGGTTGCTGCGGCAGAACGAGATCATGGCGGTCGAGAACCCCGAGGCTCATCTGCATCCGTCGTTGCAGATCAAGGTGGCCGAGTTCCTGATGCACCAAGCCAACGCGGGCAAGATCATGCTGATCGAAACCCACAGCGATTTGATCGTCCGCCGCATCTTGCGGGCGATTCGGCGATCGGAGCTACACAAGAGACAGGAAGGCGTTCGCATCCACTTCACGAGCCTTGTGAAGGATGACGAGAAGGGAATCCAGTATGCGACCATTAAAAAATATGAGGTCAACAGCAAGGGCCAAATCATCTGGCCCGATGGTTTCCCCGCAGCAGGATTCATGACAGACAGCTTGGATGAGGCTCGCCAATTCATTGATGATGAGATAGACGATTTGAGCGACGAGGGCACCGACGATGAATGACCGCTTTGAGAAGTATGCGATCGTTTGGCCGTGGAAACTTCACACCGACACCGGTGATCACATGCCGGAGTTGCCGCCGATATACGAGGACGGAAAAGAATTGAGATTTTTCAAGGTTAAAGGGTCGAAGCGCCCCGCGATCGTTTGGAATTCCAACAGCAGTACCGCCCAACTCATCATGCTCACAACTTCAGGGTCGAGACATGTGGTTAAACTCGGCGACGTGGTCGGAACCGGAAAAATCTGTTACTTCAGCACCGACAGGCAGGAATGGAAGCGGTATCCGATGCGGCTCATCGAATCCGACGGACAACTCCTTTCGGACGAACACAAGGAACTGCTTCTCGAAGTAATCAATCAACACTCGATGAGCAGCAATCAGTCGGGAACCTCTTCGTAGTGTTTGCTCACCGGGAAGAACTCGGAGGCTGACGGTAGCCGGCTCGCCAAGGTAGCCCTGTCGCTCCGCGACAGGTGGCGCGTTGAGGAGATGCGCTTCGAGTGCGAATTGGCGTGGGCTGGGTTCGGGCGTCTGTTGTGCGATCTCGCTTCCTGTCGCGGAGCGACAGGGCTACCTTGCTTCCGCTGATTCAGTCGCAGCCGGAATGTCTTCGCAGCGGTCGTCCGGGCTGGCAATTTCGATGGGCAGGTCGGGGCCGCCGCACCCGTGTGTGCCGCAATGAGTCGCTGCGGGGCTGTTGGAAAAGACTCCCGCATCAAGACGTGCCTGCCTGCTGCTCACCGCAGAGTGTGTGGCAGGGACGGCTCAATCCGGCCACTTGCCTTCGAGGATCGGCTTGGGGGTGAGCTGCTTCGGATCGACGACGACATGCTTCACGAGTTTGCGCTTCCACGTGTACGTGATGTGGACGAGGCCGTCGTTTGTCTGAATGACCGCCGGGTACGAGTACTCGCCGGGATCGCGTTCGAGGATCAACGCGGCTTGCCACTCTTTGCCGTCCGTTGAGACAGCCACGTTCAGCGGTGAGCGGCCGCGCGGCGTGTGGTTGTAGACGATCAGATGCCGTCCATCGGCGAGCGTCACCGCGTCGGTTCCCGCATTCGGATTCGGAAGCGATGTCAGTGTGAGCGGCCCCCACGTCAGGCCAGCATCGGTGGACGAGACCTCGAACACCTGCTTCTGCTGTGTCCGTCCGACGGCCTGCAAACGACCGTCCTTGTGGACCAAGAAGCTTGGCTGGATGGCTCCAATCTGCTTGCCATCGTTCACCGGCGCGGAGGCTGTCCACGTCTGGCCAAGGTCCGTCGAACATTCGAAGTGAACACGCCAGCCCGCGTGTTCGGAACTGGTCCCGCTCAGAATGTCGCCGTTGGGGAGCTGAATCGGCTTGTTCTTGATCGGCCCGAGAATGCCGTCCGGCAACCGACGCGGCTTCGACCATGTGCGGCCCGCGTCATCGGACGTGATGAGCATGCCCCACCACGTATCGGGGCTGGGACCGACCTTGTAGAAGAGCATCAGTGGCAGAGGCTGCTCCGGCCTCTTGCCTCCCGCCGCCAAAGCCGGTTGGAACAGGATCGGGTTCCAGCACGGATGCCGCTTCTCGTGTGATTCAACTCCGTTCGCGACCTCAACCGGCACGGACCATTTGCCGTCGATGTGGCGCGAGAACCAGATGCCGACATCGGGATGCTTTTCGTATGTCCCACCAAACCATGCCGCGACGAGACCATCCTTCGTTTCGACAACCGTCGAAGCGTGACACGAGACGGTGGGAGCGGTCTCCGCGCTGTAGAGGAACTCGGTCTTGAGGATGGCTTTGCCCGTAGGGTGGGCATTGCCCACCACGGTCTTCTCGATCTTGGCATCAGCCTGCACCAGAACAACCGTTGCAGGCGTTGCCGCTGTTGGAGTCGCATGGTGGGCAGTGCCCACCCTACGGTTCTTCAAGTAATAGAACCGACCGTCCTCGGCTCCGACGAGCAGGTCCGGCACGCCGTCTCCGTTCCAATCGACGGTCGTCGGGCTGGTGTCATGTCCCTCAATCTTGCGTTGGTCGAGCGGCCCCATGTCCTGCATCACCCACGCGCCATCGCGTGTCTCGACCTGGCGCAACAAGTTCGCGTTGACGCCGTTCAGCAGCACGTCGAGCTTCCCGTCACCGTCCCAATCGACGACGCACAGCTTCCGACGCCCACTGCCACCGGCTCGCTTGGCATTCAGTTGCAGCGGCTGGCCCTTCTCATCGACGAACTTCCGCTGACCGGGCAACAGGAGGGTTTCTTTTCCTGTCCCCTCGCCCCTCGCCTTGGAGGGGAAAGGGTTAGAGTGAGGGGTTTCTTCTGCTTTGGCTGTTGGCTTCGACGAAGTCTCATCACCGCTCGGCCCCCTCACCCTAGCCCTCTCCCCCGAAGACGGGGGAGAGGGGACAGGAACAGCATCGACGTGCCGCCGCTCGAAGAACGCCAGATAGCCCTCATGATCGAGCATCACCAGATCGCACAGGCCATCGCGATTGAAATCGACAGCGACGGGAGTCGTCCGCCATTGCGTGACCAACTCATTGCCGGTCGGCTCCCACCACGTCCACTCGGGCTTGGGAGCCTTGCCGGGCCAGGCGACTTCGATGGGTTGAGCCGCTGCCAATTCAGGCTCGGTGCGTGTCCCGACGTTGCGATACCAATGGACCTTGCCCCAGATCGAGTTCACGATCAGATCGGGCAGCCCGTCGTGGTCCCAGTCGGCGACGGTCTGAGTCGTGTAGCCCCACTTCGCTTCGGCCGGGCCTTGGATCGAGCCATTCGGTCCCGCCATGATGCGAATCGTTTCACCCGCCGCTTCGAGTTTGTCGGGGGCCGCCCAGCGAGGCCGCTCGACACCGGGACCGCTCAGGTTTTCGATGAACGCGACATACCCGGCCGTGTTCCCCGCGATGATGTCCGTGTCGCCATCTCCATCCCAATCGAAGCCGCACGTCGTCGCGAGCGCCCCGAACTTCACATCGTCCGCCTCCTGCTTGAAGTATTTCGGGGCGAGAAACTGCGGCACACCCTCGACCGGTGGTCCATAGTTTTCGATCAGCGCGACGCGACCGTCTTCATCGCCCACGATCAGGTCGAGGTCTCCGTCAGCATCCCAATCGAACGCGACGGGGACGATCATCTCAAGGTCCATCGTGACTTCGCGGCCCTCACGCAGGATCGGCTTCCCCACTGCATACTTCGGCTCAGTCCGAGTCCCCACGTTCTGGAAGTACGTGAAGCCGTCGAGGAACTCGCCGCAGAGCAGATCGAGATCACCATCACCGTCGAAGTCGGCGAAGTTTGGTGACGGGAGGCCGAACGTTGAGATTGGGATTTCTTCCGCTCTCGGCTTTGTCCCCTCGCCCCTCGCCTTGGAGGGGAGAGGGTTAGGGTGAGGGGTTTCTTCTGCGGCTGTTTGTGATTGGGAAGCGTTCTCACCGCTCGGCCCCCTAGCCCTCTCCCCCGAAGACGGGGGAGAGGGGACAGGAGAATAGGCTGCCGCAAAAGCACACGTCAACAGCATCGGCTCCGCGTATTTCGGCTGCTCGGTCGAACCGGTGTTACGAAACAGATAGAGCAACCCGTGGAGCGGCCCGTTCTTCCATTGGCCGCTCGCATCCCATGCGTCGTCCCAACCGTACTCGGACCAGTTTTCGAGGGCGACCACGAGATCGAGCGACTTGTCACCGTCATAGTCCACGAAGCGCCATTGGTTGTGTCGCAACTTGTACACGCCGGGCTTGTGCGGATTGAACCAGTCGGGGTTCTTGCCAATCGGATCAGCCGGGAGTGAGAGCTTCTGCGGCTTGTCGAGACCCACGGTGAGGAAGTCGGGATGAACATTGCCGGGTGTCGTCACGATCAGGCGACCATCGACGTGGGATGGCGTGACGTTGAACTGCCCCGCGCTCAGACGCCGCGCCGGTTTGAAGACGGGAAACTTGTTGACGGGTGTGTTTGACGTGGCTTGAAGAACCGGGGGACTCACGTCCCCCGCTCGGAGATTGGAAAGGGTTGGGTTCTCGAAGAGGTACGTGCCGTTGTACGGCTTGTCGGGACAACTGACGATCAGATCGAAGTCGCCGTCACTATCGGCATCGCACGGTACGGGCCACGCCCACAGGCCGACTCCCAAATCAACGACCAAGCCGGGGTTGTTGTGCTTAAGTCGCTCAAGACCGCCGGTTGTTTTCTCTTGCTCCCTCGCCCCCGTCTTCGGGGGAGAGAGTTGGGGTGAGGGGGCTGCTTTTGCACCCGACTTTCTCTCGCCTTCCTTCGCCCGAACGATCAGCGCCGCACGGATCTCCTTCACCACCTGCTGAGCCAGCACTCGCGATCCCGCTTCACTGAAGTGAACGTCCTTCGGCTTCTGAATCTCGGCCTGTTTCGGCTTCGCGAACTCGTACAGATCGTTCGTGATAATCTTTTCTTCGGCCATCACCCTCGCGGCGATCTGGTTGTAGTCAAGCACATCGTGGAACCGGCGCGGCGGGTTGAGATCGCCGTCGGGGACGGGAGTCGTCGTACACCAGACGAGGGTCGCACCGGTTCGCTTCATTCGCACCACAAGCTCACGCAGGTTGGCCTCGTAGTCGGCGGGGACGACCTGCTGCTGGCCCTCGATCAGCTTGAGGTCATGCAGGCCCCAGTTGAAGTGAATCACATCCCACTTCCCATCGCCGAGCCACGCTTCGATGTGCTTGATCCCGTTCGAGGTCGGCCCGCCGTTGGTCGGGATGCGGTGGACATTGGCTGCGTCCTTCAACAGCTCACGCACCGGCAGCGTGTAGCCGATCGAAATCGAATCGCCGATCAAGAGGACTCGCGGCAGCTTCGGATCGTCCTCGATCTTCGCCAGTGCCGGATTGGGAGCCGCCTTCGGCTTGGCCTTCTCCTTCGGAACCGCCTCCTGCGCGAAGAGGCCACAAGCGGGAAACAGCAGCAGTGCTGCAACGGCTCGACAAACAGCAAGATTGGACATCAGCGACCTCATTCGGTTCGTAGCATGCGTGTCAGCTTAAGAGGCAGTCAATTCGGACAAAGACTGTTGTGGCAGAAACGTCACGTCTTCGTAGACCTCTGCCAGCGGCAGTGAACAGCCAAGCGTCGTCAGTTCCAAAACCGCATCGAGTCCCTTGAAGATCGTCAGCAACCACGAGTCATCCGCCTGACGCACGAACCGCTCAACGTGAGCCTCATCCTGCGCGACGAGGATGTATTCGCGCAGGGACTCAAGCTGGCGATAGAGTTCAAATTTCTTGCCTCGGTCGTAACTCTCGGTGGAGTCCGACAGGACTTCAAAGAGGACGCTTGGATTGTTGACTGCAGTCGGGGCCAGAGGGTCGCGCTGCAACTCACCACACACGACCGCCACGTCCGGATAGGTTGTCAGCCCGTTGGCGGGGATACGGATTCTCAGGTCACTGTTGTAGGGCCGACAAGGAGTCCCACGCAGACGACCGCGCAGGAATGTCAGGATGTTGACGCTGGCTTCACTGTGTTCCGGCGTGCCTCCGGGCATCGCGAAGATTTGTCCGCGATAAAACTCGCTCTTGTAGACGGCGGTTTCCTCGCGAGCCAAGTACTCGGCGAGCGTGTATTGAATGACGGGCACTGCGGACATGAGCGATCTCCGGAGCAAAGTGCGAGCGTTGATATCTCGCACGGATGGACGTGAGACATTTGCGTCGTTTAACCGCGTGGGCAACGCCCCGCGCGTCACGCGACGTTTGAGCCTGATTCCCCCATCGACGCGCGGGGCGTTGCCCACGCGGTTAAACGACATACCTCAATTCATAAGGTCAGATCACAACAGGCTTGCCGAGGGCGCGGCGGACGGGGACGAACTGGCCAGCGTGCATCATCGGGTGCGTGCCGATCAGGCCGAACAACGCGCCAACCGTCGGACAGTAGGAACGAAAGGCTTCGGGAGCCGGTTCGTCGAGGCGGGCGTCGGGAAGCGCATCGAGGGCGGCGAACGTGGCGGTTCGCGTCTTGTCGAGCAGATCAACGTATTGCTGCTTCGTGCAGAACTTCGAGGCATCGTCGCAATCCTTCATCACTTTGCTGTGTTGCTCGGCGAAGCCCGCTGGCAATTCCGCCGCCGCTCCGGGGCAGACCGCATTCAACAGATGGGCTTCGGACGAGATCAGGTGTCCCAACTGCCACGCTAGATGCTGGCAACCCGGTCCCGGCCGGTGCATCAGTTCCGCGTCGGTCAGGTCTCCAAAATAGGTTTTGAGGACCATCAGGCTGATGTCCATCGTTCCGCGAATCGAGTCTTTGGCGTTCATGGTCGGGTTCCTGTGGTGTGAGTGAACTGAAAACAAAAGGCAGAAGACCCCTCACCCTAGCCCACTCCCCGCAGAGCCGGGGCGAGGGGACAAGATGTGGAAGTCAGATTCAACGAATCTTCTGATCGGGCAGTTGCTGTTTGATGCCCTCGTCGAGCGGCATCTTATCGTCTGTGATCCCGACTTCCGCCATCACGCGGGTCAGTTCTGCTTGAAGCTCTGTCACCTTGGCCGCGTGTTCTGGCTTGGCGATCAGGTTGTGACGTTCCTCAGGGTCGGACTTGAGGTCGTAAAGTTCGGCCAGATGCTTGTCAGGGCTGCCGTCGCCATGAGGGTAGTGGATGTACTTCCACTCGTCGGTGCGGACTCCGCGCACGTTGGGCGTGTAGGGGAACTGCTTCTCGTAGTTGTAGTGGTAGAGGAACGAGTGCCTCCACGCGGGATCGCCGCCCGTCTGAACGAGTCGCTTCCAACTGCGACCGTGCAGTTTTTCGGGGGACTTCACACCGCAGAGGTCGAGGAGGCTCGGGGCCATGTCCACGGTGAGAACTTGCTGGGTGACCTTCTTCGGCGCGTCGGTCTTCGTCAGGCCGGGGTAGCGGACGATGAGCGGGATGCGAATGCTGGCTTCGTGCATGGTCCGCTTATCGACCATGCCGTGTTCACCGTTCAGCAGGCCGTTGTCTCCCATGAAGACGATAAGCGTATTGTCGAGTTGTTTGTGATCGTCCAACCCCGCGGTCAGCCGCCCCACGCTGTCGTCCACCGAGAGGATCGTGCCCCAATACGCGCGGGTCATCGCGGCGAAGTCTTTTACGGCTTCGGGGCTGGAGTCGGGGAACTTCTTCCGCCACTCAAACAACGGCCCGTAGATGCCATGCCAAGTAGGGAGCCGATCCTTGATCCACTTCGGCTTGTCGTCGAGCATGAACGCGGTGCCGGGGTACTTCACCTCGACGTTGTCGAAGGCATGCTGATACTTCTCCTCGGGAAAGTAGAAGCTGTGCGGAGCCTTGTGCCCGAGCATCATCACCCACGGCTTGCCGTGAGACGCATCGAACTGCCGGTCGAGCCACTTCACAGCGAGGTCCGTCACGACGGTCGTGTAGTAACCGGGAATGACCTCGCGCTTCGCACCGTTGAGATTGAATTCGGTGTCAAAGTATTTCCCCTGCCCCTTGTGCGTGACGAAGTAATCGAAGCCGGGCCGCTGCTCATCGTTGTCTTCCCCCATGTGCCACTTGCCGAGATACGCGGTCGCGTATCCCGAGTCATGCAGCAGTTTCGGGAAGCTTGCCAAGTCCTGGGGGTACTCGGTGAAGTTGTTTGTCACGCCGTGTGAGTGCGCATAAAGACCACTCAAGATCGAAGCGCGACTCGGCGAACAGAGCGAGGTCGTGCAGAAGGCGTTCTCAAACAAGACTCCTTCCCGCGCGAGTCGGTCGATGTGCGGAGTCTTCACATGCGGATGACCGGCGCAACCGAGGGCATCCCATCTCAAATCGTCACACAACACGAACAGAATGTTCGGCCGGGCGGTCTCCGCCGCGCTCGCCGATGAAACAGACAGCCCTCCTGCCAGAATGCCGAAGCCACACACGACACAACTCAGCCAGACCGCTCGCATCACAGTGCCGCTCCCGAGATTCGTGGACGAAAAAGAGGGGTCTCCGCCATTCCTGTTGAACAACACACGTGAGCGGCAGGGCGCTAGCCGCCGGTCTAGCCAGAAATCACCGGCGGCTAGCGCCTTGCCGCTCACTTCACACAACTTTCAACACGAATGGCGGAGAGCCAAAAAGAGTAAACATGGAGACCACAGACGGCCGAATCCCCTCGCCGGGCGACGATACCGGCGGCTTGGGGAAGAGTACACCATCATGCGCGGGCCTCAGGCGGTCGTGGCCCGATCGGGAGAGAGATCCCGGCTGACGATTGCGGCGAGGTTCACGATGGTCGTCCAGACGGAATGTTGCTCGTGCAGGACATCGCCTGTTGAGACGGCGATCGCGCCGATGATCGCGCTGGTTGCCGGATCGTGCAGCGGGACGGCGAGCGATGTTTTGCAGGCGAACTTCACCAGCCACGAGGCGGAGCCGGTGAGGCCCGTGTCGCGCGGATCGAGCTGAGCGAGCGTCGGAGCATTCGTGTTGACCGCGCGCACAATGCCAAACTGGTTCTGTGCGAGGGAGACGCGCCACGTCACTTCGATGAACCCGTGATGGATCTCGCGCGGCATGTCCTCGACCGACGCGAAGCCGATCATTTCCAGATGCTCCTCGCGCAGCCGCCACATCCCCGCCGCTCGCGACTTCGTTTCGAGAACGAACTGATGCAGCGGCTCATCCAGCGAGTGGCCGGTTCGCAGGGCTTGGGTGAGAAGTTCGGTAACGTTTGGCATGAGTTCCTCAAAGTAGCCATCATCGCTGCGCGTGATGAGCCTTGTGAGATCAGGTGTTCTGTTGTGGATTCGGGATTCGATTGGGGTCAGGCACAAAGCGAGACATCTGAGCGGGGCGGCGTCAGCCCCCCGGTTCTT
>JAYVDI010000168.1:0-21465 GCA_043749505.1 Schlesneria sp.
TGAACGATGTTGACGTCGCTGAGAACCTCGTGCAGATCGACCGCAGCCAACCGGGGCAGCATCGCCTGACGGCGAAGGTGCCGTTGGAAGGGGGCAAGAGTCGCGTGGCCGTGCGCGTGGAGAATGATTGGAGTCGGCAGCCGCTGGGTCAGGCCGTCGAGGTCGATGTCCGTCGGCCACCGGAAATCCTGAAGGTGCTCGCCGAAGACAAACTCGTAACGAAGCCTCAGAGTCTGGCATTTCGCGTTCGATCGCCGCTGCCCGTGCGGTCGGCCAGGATCGTCATTGATGACACGGACGAGCGGCGTGACTTCACCGCCGCGACTATCGAGGGCTCGCCCGGCGAATGGCTGCTGCGCACGGATCAACTCGGGCTGATCGTGGGGGACCACACGCTGCGGATCAGTGTGACCAACGATGAGGGGATCACACTCGAACCGGTGATTCACACGGTCCGCATGGAAAAGGCGCCGGACCCGCCGCCGGTGCTCGACATCCTGGCCCCGATTTCCACCGCGTCGTCGTCCGAAAAGTCGGTGACGGTCAGTTCCAGCAAGCTGGAGATTCAGTACTCCGTGAAATCCACCGCGCCCTCGAGTCTGCGTCTGGAGATGCGCGGCAACAGCGCGAAGCACGAGATCTTCGAGAAGACGATCAGCGCGGACAAGGTGCCGATCGACGGCGCGACGGGGATTGAGGAAGTCGAACTGTTCGTGGGAGTCAATGAGATTGAGTTGACGGCCTTCAATCGCGGGGGCTTGAGTGAACGGCAGTCGCTCAAAGTCGCGTACGTCCCGAGGACGGCGTCCGTCGAGATCGTGAGCGTGGGCGACTTGCGACCGAAACTCAGGAACGATGGGACCGGCTATTTCGACCGCCCCGCCTCGAAGGCCCGTCTGACGTTGCGGGGCCGGGTCTCGGCGCAGCATCGCAAGGAGCTTGGCGGGCAACTGGCCGCTCGCATCTGGGTCAACAGCTTCAAGCTTCCAACCGTCCAGATCCTGTGGGACGAAGGCGACTCGGGGAGCGGGCGGTTTGAAGCGGACGTCGTCTTCAACAAGCCGCTGGGAAACAACATCAAGGTGGAGGTGTTCCGCGCGGAAGGACGGTTGGCGTCGGAACTCGGCAGCACCAACACGCTGGTCATGGATTGCGCCGCTCCGGAGCGCGAGCAGCAGTTGTACGTGTTGCTGTTGGGGACCGGCGACGCCCAACAAATGCGGGATCGCGCCCAGTCCGCGTTGATGGAGAAATGGTTGCGGGCCAAGCCGCTGACCCGGCAGCAGGCCGGTCAGGAGGTCTGGGAGTCGGTTACCTTCGCGCAGATTCACGTTCACGATGCGCTGAATGCGCCACCGGCCGCCGTGCAGAACCGGCTGCGGGAACTGGTGGGGAAGATGTTGAGCAAACTCAAGGGCGGTGGTTCGAAGGGCGGACCACAGTCCATCGTCATGATCTATTACCAAGGGCAGGTCACGCTGACCAAGGATGATTTTGCCTTCGGCGCGGTGGACGCACAGCATCCGCTGTCCCGCGCGATCACCGGCAGAATCCTGGAAGACAACCTGACGCGGAGCTACGGAGCACACCTGATCTTCCTCGACCTTCAACAGAACACCGAGCCCCTGCAGAATCGGGACGTCTGGCCGAAGGCCCCGCATCTGGGGATCGCGGTCAGGAACTGGAAGGGACCGGGCGCTCAACCGGATGACTCGACACTGATCTCGGTCTTGGAACAGACTCTGCCCCAATCCAAATTCGTGCGCGACTTGGATGAAAAAATGGACCAGCGGTATCTGGCGGCGCGGAAACAATTCCCGGACCAGATCGAGACGGTGCAGCAGTTCCAGAATGTCCATGACTTGAGAATCGGCGTGGTGGACTAGGCGAGCGGCGGGAATTGTCGCCTTGCGATGGAGGATGGGTACTCCGCCCGTCATGAGATCGCTGTAGTCCCGTCGCTCCGCCGACGGGACAGTCTGAGAGATGGCGTAGAGACATGCGGACAACGCACGTAACAGCATGTCCCGTCGGCGGAGCGACGGGACTACAGTAGTTGGAGATGCATCATGGCCGCGCAGTCCGATTCATCCGCTGGCAGCGCCGGTGAACGGCCCGCTCCGTTGAGGAGCGGGGATTCGACGTCGCGTCGCGTGCTCGAAGACGTGCTGAAGCAAACGGCGGCGCTGTATTCGTTGGAACAGGGGAGCGACCCCGCCGATCTGGAGCCGTTGCGGGAAGTGGCGCGTCGTCTGCGCGGAGCGGCGTTTTCGCTGGAGCCGGTGCTGGTCGAGATGGTCCGGGCGACGTTGCGCCGCCAACTCAAACCAGCCTGGGAATCCGAGGAGCAGCTTGCGGCGGTCGCAGACCGCGTGGCCCGAACGTTGTTTGAGAACCCGGAGACACACGCGCGGCTGAACACCCTGTGGGACCGGCTGTGCGCGGTGGAATGATGTCGTAGATCGTGCGGTGCAATCATGGCTGACACAGCGACTCTGAACGAGAAAGATCAACTCGTCCTCGAGTGTCAGGGACTGGTGCGGCACCTCGCGCAGCAGGTCCGGACTCGGATGCCCGCGTGGGTCGAAACGGACGACCTGATCAGTTACGGGCAGGTGGGCCTGATGCAGGCGGCGCGGGATTTTGATCCCGCGAAGGGGGCGAAGTTCTCGACGTTCGCCTATTACCGGATTCGGGGGGCCATCTTCGACGGCGTACACAAGTTGATGTGGTTTCGGTCCGATCGCGATCCGGAAACCAAGTACAACCAGATGGCCGACTCGCTGATTGAAACGACGATGAACGAGGCCACGTCGAGTACGGCGGGAGCCGCCGACGAACTGACTCGCGAAGCCAGTTGGTTCAGCCGGATGGCAGGCTCGTTGGCGATCGTCTATCTGGCCGCAGCAGATGAAGAGGGACGGACGGCCGATGTGGTAGACCAGTCGGCCGAGGCTCCGTGGTCCGGGATCGTGCAACACGAAACCAGTGGCAAATTGCGTCAGGCGATGGAACGACTCCCTCCCGACGCGGCGGCATTGATTCGCGCGGTGTACTACGAAGATCGCACGTTGCAGGAGGCGGCCGATCGCCTCGGCATCAGCAAGAGCTGGGCCAGCCGCATGCATGCGCGGGCTCTGGAACAATTGGCCCGACACATGAAAGAGCTCGATCCCGGCGAAGCCCCCGAGTAGAAGCTGTTTCAAAACGCAGAGACTTTCTCCAGAGTTGACGGTATTGCGTCGCGAAATGAGGCTGTACAATCCGAGCCGTGATCGGCAGTGATCGACAACCAAGAGTGGGAACACCATGACGACCTCGGTGGCAACCTTGGATTTGGAACGCCTGCTGAGTCCGGTCGCGGCGGACAACCCGTGTGGCGAAAGCCTGCGCTGGGATCCCGTCCGCGATGAACTGAGTCAGTTGCGGAAGTCGTGGAAGGATCCGCTCGACGCCAGCGCGGACAAACAGCCCGAGTGGGGGAAGGTCATTGAGGTGGCCACCGACGTGCTGGCCACCCGGTCGAAGGATCTGTTGATTGCCGGCTGGCTCGCGGAAGCTCTCGTTCGGGAATCGGGGTTTGCCGGCTTTCGGGACGGCCTGCGGCTGATCCGCGGCTTCGTGGACCGGTTCTGGGACGGCCTGCATCCCCTGCCGGAAGACCAGGATTTGTCGAATCGCGCCGCTCCGTTCGCCTGGTTGACATCCCCGGATGGCGGGGCGCGGATGCCTGCGGCGCTGCGCGAGATTCCCCTCGCCCTCTCGGCGAACGAACCGACGCTCAATTGGATTTTCTGGCACCAGCGGCGCGTGGCACCGCGGGGAAAGGACG
The DNA here is from genome assembly GCA_043749505.1 of Schlesneria sp. Taxonomy (GTDB): domain Bacteria; phylum Planctomycetota; class Planctomycetia; order Planctomycetales; family Planctomycetaceae; genus Schlesneria. Next base: position 3,833 of record JAYVDI010000168.1, read on the forward strand.
AAAAGGAGGATGTCTACAAACGACGCAGCGCCGAGGCCGAGCAGAAGAAGCAACTGTTCGATGCGGCGGTCGATGCCTCGCCCATCCCGTTCTACCAGACCCTGCTGGCGGACATCGACGCCTGCCTGGCAGAGATCGAACAGTTGGCGGTGGTTCTCGACCGGCGGTTGGGCGATCAGTCCCCCAATTGGGATGAGTTGCGGAAGTCGATCGGTGAGATCCGGGTGTTTGTGTATGGCGTGCTCAAGCGGCGCGGCGGACTGATCGAAGCGGCCGTCGCAACACAAAAGGTCGAGGAGGGGGCGATGGCGACGAATGCTGCCGGCGGGCCTGCGGCAAATCACGGCCCGATTCGATCGCGGGCGGAGGCCGTCGCACGACTCGACGAAGCCGCCCGATTCTTCAGCGAGACCGAGCCTCACAGTCCGGTCGCCCATCTCATCCGACGTGCCGTCCGCTGGGCCGGCATGTCGTTTGAGGACGTTCTCGCGGAACTCGTCAAGGACGACAAGCTCGTCAAGCAGATCGGAGAGACGTTGGGAATCGTGTCGAGTCCACCGGCCAAGTGAGTGTTACACCACACGCGGGATCGGAACTGAAAGGTATGCCAACCTGTGTGCAACTGATGGGACGTACGGGAGTCATGGGACTGATGAGTCTCTGGTCGTTCGTCCCATGTGTCGCATTGGTCCCATACGTCCCATAAAATACGAGCGGACTGGATCCACACAAGCGTCGTTGGCACTCATCAATCACTGTGGGTGCCGTTTCAAGAACCCTTTCCAAGGAGCAGATTTCATGGCCAAAGAGAGTTTGCAAAAAAAGCTTGATCGCGTGCGTCCGCCGCGGGTCCAGATCAGGTACGAGGTGTACGTCGGCGACGCGATGGAAATGAAAGAGTTGCCGTTTGTCGTCGGCGTCTTGGGCGACTTCTCCGGGAAGCCCGAAAAGCCGCTGCCTGCGTTGCGAGACCGCAAGTTCGTGGACATCGACCGGGACAATTTCAACAAGGCACTGGCCGCGATGGCACCGCGTCAGACGTTCCAAGTGGACGACACCGTCTCGGGGCAGCCGGACCAGAAGCTCAACGTGGACCTCCGATTTCAGAGCATGGACGACTTCAGTCCGGAGAATGTCGTCAGGCAGATCCCGGTCCTGCGGGCGCTGCTGGAACAGCGTGAGAGTCTGAAAAACCTGTCGTCGCGACTGGAAGGCAACGACAAGTTGGATGAACTGCTGCAGCAGGTGCTGGCGAACAGCGACCTGCGCAAGTCGCTGGCAAAGGAACTGGGAACTGAAGTGCCGGAACCGGTCGGCGGCTGATCGCCGACTGACAATCATCACGCGGGGATTCTCCGCATTGTGCGGAGGGACGCAGCACTCGGTGGGCTGGGCTGTCCTTGAGAAACGGGCATCCATTCCATCGCGCAGATCTTCAATCGACAGGTTGTCCCCTCCGTGGGGCCGATCGAGCAAAAAGGGGGTTGACTCATGGCGAATGCCGAACAAGCCACGCTCACCGCGGGCGCGCAAGCGACGGAATCCGAGAGTGTCCTGGAAACGATTTTTCGCGAGGGGATTCGTCCCGCGGACGAACAGGAAAAATCGCAGGCCACCCAACTGATCGAGACCTTTGTCCGGACGCAGATGCAGCCGGGGATGATCGTCTCCAAGGATGCACAGCGCAGCATCGACGCCTGGATGGCGGTCATCGACATGAAGATCTCCGAGCAACTGAACCTCGTCATGCATCACGAGGATTTTCAGAAGCTGGAGGGAAGCTGGCGCGGTCTGCACTACCTGGTGCATCAGTCCGAGACCGGCACGGATCTGAAGATCAAGGTGCTCAACGTCTCCAAGAAGGATCTGCTCAAGGATCTGGAGCAGGCGTCGGAGTTCGACCAGAGCGCGCTCTTCAAGAAGGTCTACGGCGAAGAGTACGACGTCTTCGGCGGACACCCGTTCGGCTGCCTGATTGGCGATTACGAGTTTGGCCGCCATCCGCAGGATTTGTCCCTGTTGGATCGGATTGCCGAAGTCGCCGCCGCGTCGCACGCGCCGTTCCTGTCGGCCGCGGCGCCGCAGATGTTCGGGTTGGAGACGTTCACGGACATCGGCAAGCCCCGCGATCTGGCCAAGGTGTTCGACAACGTGCAGTACGCGAAATGGAAGTCGTTCCGCGAATCGGAGGACTCGCGGTATGTCGGGCTGACCATGCCGCACACGCTGATGCGGCTGCCCTACGGCAAGGAGACGGTCCCGGTCGAGGCGTTCAACTTCCAGGAGGACGTTGATGGTCGCGATCACAAGAAGTACCTGTGGGGCAATGCCGCGTATGCCCTGGGGACTCGGCTGACCGAGTCGTTCGCGAAGTACGGCTGGTTGGCGACGATCCGCGGCGTGGAAGGGGGCGGCCTCGTCCAGGGACTGCCGGTGCACACCTTCGAGACCGACGATGGCGCGGTCGCCATGAAGTGCCCGGTGGAAGTGGCGATCGGCGATCGGCGCGAGAAGGAACTGAGCGATCTCGGCTTCATCCCGCTGATTCATTGCAAGAACACCGACTACGCGGCGTTCTTCGGGACGCAGTCGTGTCAGAAGCCCAAGAAGTACGATACGCCGGAAGCCAACGCCAACGCGCGGCTCTCGACGGCGCTGCAGTACCTGCTGTGCGTCTCGCGGTTCGCGCACTATCTCAAGGCGATCGCCCGCGACAAGATCGGCTCGTTCATGGAACGCAGCGACTGCGAACGGTGGCTCAATCGCTGGATCAACAACTACACGCTGGGGAACCCCGAGGATGCCAGCTTCGCCTCCAAGGCCCAGCGGCCGCTGCGCGAAGCCCGCATTGACGTGCGCGACGACCCCAGCAAGCCCGGATGCTATGAGGCCGTCGCCTTCCTGCGTCCGCATTTCCAACTGGAAGAGCTGAGCGTCGGACTGTCGCTGGTCGCCAAGCTGCCGGAGGCCAAGGGCAAGTAACCAACTCACGGATGATTCCGGGGAATTGAAGCAACATTTTTCCGTCCGACCCGACTATCTACTTGTGTGAGGCAACGGTCGACAGTCGACAGTCGCAGTCACCAAGTCCCGTTTCAAGAGGAGTAATTGACCATGGCGCAAACCGACTATTTTATGAAGATCGAAGGCATCCCCGGCGAGTCCAAGGACGCCACGCATGAGGGCGAGATTGACATCCTCAGTTGGGCCTTTGGCGGAGCACAGGCCGGTTCGTTCGGCGGTGCGGGTGGTGGCGGTTCGGGCAAGGTGAACTTCCAGGATCTCTCGTTCACCAAGAAGCTGGACAAGGCCACGCCGAAACTCCTGCTGAAGATGGCCGACGGCTCGCACATCCCGGAGGCCGTGCTGGTGTGCCGGAAGGCGGGCACCGAACCGTTGGAGTACTTGAAGTTCACCTTCAATGATTTGCTGGTGTCCAGCTACAGCACCGGCGGATCGGGCGGCGACGTGTTTCCCCACGAGAACTGGTCGATCAACTTTTCCAAGTACAAGATTGAGTACGTCGAACAGAAGCAAGACGGCTCGGGCGAGTCGCCGGTCGATACGAGCTGGAACATCAAGACGAACGCGAAAGATTGACGTGGCACAGGTGGATGGAGTCGGCCCGGGCTTGGGGAGCGGATTTCCCATGCCCGGTGGGACAAGTTGGGTCCAACCCAACGGAGATCGCCAAAACATCACCCGCAACTGCGGGTGTGTCCATCGGCGGCAACCGTAAAGTTTGATCTCGCCACGAGCGGAGACTGCAAACGCAATCCGCCGTCGTGAGGTTGTGGCCGCATGAACAGTGACGACGGTGGCACCCGCTGAACCGATGGCGAGCGGCCACCACGACTTGTCGCAATGGAAGCAACTGAGTGTCGTGTCACCGGGAGATTCGTCATGGCAACCTTCACGCATCAAGTGAAACTTCATGTTCGAAGCCTCAGCCTGACGGACGTTTCCTTCGATACGATCAAAAAGAGCACCGAAGACGTCTACACCCAATACGGAATCAAGATCGAGTGGGGGCCGGGAATGTGCCTCGCTTTGTCGGAGGACGAGGCCAAGAAGTACGAACAGGTGGACGGCTCGTGCAAGTGGACTCTCGAACCGGGGGAACGACAAGATTTGCAGAAGTTGGGCGGCCCCATCCCCTCCAATGAAATCCTGGTCTTTTACATCAACCGCTTCACGAGCGGGTCGCTCGGCTGCGGGGGCCACATGCCGAACGCGCCAGCCTGCATCGTTGCCGCACACGCCAGCCGCTGGGATACGGCGCATGAGGTTGGCCACGTGTTGTTGACGTCGACTTTCAGCCCCGTGCACAGCGAGGACACAAACAATCTGATGCACGCGACCGCCTCGACGTATCCCGCGACACCGATCCTCACGGACTCGCAGGTCAGCCAGATCACAAGCTCACCGTGTTGCGTATGGATCCCGTGGTGGAGCCGTTGATGTGAGGGCGACGGTGAAAATGCCCGGCGCTCGCCAAGTGGGGACGCGACGGGTTTCGCGTGACTTCAACCGACTTCGAAAGGAGCAGGCCCATGATGACTGCGAGCGAACTGTTTCAGGCCGGACGGCTCGACGAGGCCGTGACCGCCGCTGTTCAGGAAGTCAAAGACCAGCCGGGCGATTTGTCCCGGCGCACACTGTTGTTTTCATTGCTCTGCTTCCAAGGCGACTTGGAGCGGGCGCGCAAACAGTTGACGGCCGTCGATTCCCTGACCACGCAGACCGATGCGGCGGCCTACTTGAGTCTGCTGGCGGCCGAGGAATCGCGACGGCAGGTGATGCACGACGGGGCGCTGCCCAAGTTCTTCGTCGATCCGCCGCCACGGATCGAGACGTCGCTGGCGGCGCTGCGCCGGATCAAAGAACAAAACTTTGCCGAAGCGCATCGGCTGTTGGAGGAGGCCGAGGAGGCTCGGCCGGAATTTGCCGGGTCGCTCAATGGCGCGTCCTTCGACGATTTCGCGGATGCCGACGACGTGACGAGGTCGGTGGTCGAATTCTTCCAGGGACGCGATTACTACTGGCTGCCGGTGGACCAGTTGCTGCAATTGCAGGTCGTGGTGCCGGCCCCGATCCGTCCGCGCGATCTGCTTTGGGCGCCGTGCCAGGTCTTCTTCAGGGACGGCAAGGAGCAGCGCGGCTTCACGTCGGTGCTGTACATCGACAGCTTCCAAGCCCACGACGACAGTTTGCGTTTGGGCCACGCCACATCGTTTCATGACACGGGACACGGCGTCTTCCGCGGCACGGGCCGCAAGCAGTTTGTCGCCGGCGACGCCGATCCCACACCGCTCGAACTCAACGACGTGACGTTCGCGTAAGGCTGCCGTTTATTGAAGACTCGCACGGGAGCGTCGGGCATCACGTGACGCACCGCAGTTAACTCAGTGGCGGGCCGTGCCGCGCGACTCACACCGGTCATTTCACGGAACCGTTCCGGGGGACAAAACGGGGCAGGTCCAAACCCATTACAACCGCCCGTGACGGGGAGGCGGCCACATCGACCAGTAACGGTTCAATGCACGGGAACAGTGCCATGGCCAATACGTTGTACATCGTTGAAGACGACTACTTCACGGGTCTCCCGGAGTCCGTCCGCAAGAACACGGTGGCGGAGGCGAAGAAGATTCTTGCCTTCATCCCGAAATTCGACGTGAAATCGCTTAGCCCTCTCAAATTCCCGTCCGCCTTCGACTTCACCGACTCCGTCGTTCGGGTCGTCGCGGACGATAAAGCCATCGGCATGTTTGAGGCGGACTCCAAAGCGCAGCAAATGAAGAACATCCGTTTCTCCTTGGCGGCGCGCGGTTATTTGCTGGCGCCGAACACGAATCCCCGGTCGCACTCCTTTGTCATTGAACGGGCCGGGGTCGGCTGGATGGGCAAAGAAGTCATGAGCATCAGCAGGTCGGTCAACAACCAGTCGCAAACCGACAAGGTGGCCATTACACAAACGGGGGGGTGCCGCTGCAGTGTTGGGTGCCGCCCCCGATGTCCTCAAAATATTCGCGCACGGCCGGGACAAGGACTATCTCCTCGCAATTCAAAAGAAGTACCAACAAAACCACCCCGGCGATTATTCCAAGACGCAACACTACAAGGACACGACCGCTGACCTGGCCGTTTGGGCTCTGTTGGACAAGCCCTTGAAGGATTGGCCCAAAGACGTGCAGGAGGCACTCGGCAAAGCTTTGGGGAGGATCATCGCCCACGAGGCGCGCCATCAATACACCGGTAGCGGTCACGCTGACGAGGGATTGGGAGGGGAATCTCCCGAACTCTGGGGAATGGCAAAACACGAGCAATTCTCGTCGGACGACCAAAGTGAAATCGGTTCGGCAATTCGGAAACTGGAAGCCGACCAGAGGACTGCCACTGTCCCGCTCGCCGAGACGAACCCCAAGGGGCAACCCTTTCCGTTCTGATGCCGTTCGGCTGACACCTTCCGGGTGGACAAAACAGGCGCGAGTCCAAATCCGGCTGATATTAACCTGTCCCCTTTGCCCCCCCTTCACATCCGTTGTCGATTGGAAATGAGGCAGATCATGACGATACAGATCAACGTGGGCGACCATACCAGTTCACAGGCGGACTATATCGCGGTCCCGAACGGCGCCAGGTTGCAAATGACTCGCTGGGCGCGCACCCATGCGCTCTGGATTGCGAGGAACATGTTGAGGGCAGACATCTACTTCCAGGGATTGCCGGGCGGGCGGACGCTGACCGAGTTGCTGGACGACAACTCCATCTGGATCAACTTCGGACACGCGCTGTCCGTCTTCGGGGAGGCCGTCATCTCGGGCACGGAACTCGCCATCGGTCCGCAGGCCTATCGGATGGGGCGCTGGACCGTCGTGGCCACCCTCATCCACGAACTCGCTCACATCGACGGTGTGCCGGGCGGGGCCGACCTGAGGGCTGAGGAGGCACTGCTCCACACGGGCCTCGGCTACCAGTCCGAAAGAACCACGGGCGTGGATAATCCCCGCACGCCCTACGACCCGGGCATCCGGGGCTGACACGCGGATGGAGGAAAATCGCCATGAAACTCTTCGCACCCAACATTCTTGTGATCGGCGACACGATCTTCGGTCTCGACGACGCCACCGGGCGGCCCCAGCCGCCGGCGCTCGCGGCCAAGTACGAGTCCGACATCATGAGCCTGCGTCAGCAGATTCAGAACACGAAGTTCGGTGCCCAATGGCTGGAGATCGTCGGCAACAACCCGGAGCCAATCGTCATCGTGCCGACGACCGTGACCAATGACGCCGTGGCGCAGACGTTTCCCAACATCACAGAGTGGCCCAACCGACTGGCCGACACGCTGGCGAAGGGATTCAGTCCCGAGGCAACGGGAGGGGGTACGCCGATGGTGGGGACCGGGCGGGGCGCACCGATTCGGGTGAAGTTCAACCCCGACGCCCAACTGGGCTTTATCTCCATGGGCGTTTCCGGCGAAGTCCTGCTCGTTCACGAACTGACCCATGCGTACCGCTCCGCCTGCGGACGATTCGCGCCGACACCCATGAAGGAACTCGTCAATCCCGGCGGCCTGAATCCCAACGACCCGATCCGGCGTAGTCCGGATGTCGAGAAGCGGTTTCCGAATTGGGAAGAATGGCTGGCCGTGGTGGTCGAGAACGTGGTCGCATCGGAAGGGGGCAAGTCATTCGTTCGCACGAGTTGGGATGTCCTGCACCCCTCGTCCGCCACCGATCCGGCCTACTTCAAATTCTGGAGCATCTACACCGGCGATGTGTCCGACAGCCGGCAGTTTGCCTTTGACTACCGGCCGGCGATTCAGTTGCTGCTCAAACTGGAACCCGGCCTGTTCCGCGCGATGGAGGCGTCGCACGGTTGGTTCAATCCGGTTCGCGACCATGTCGCCGAACTCTTGAGTACTCGAAAGTGAAGCCGTCAGGTCGCCCGACGTTTGGCGAGCGGTAGGAAAAAACGGACATGGAGGATGGTCAGTCTTGCCCGTCCGCTCGTCAAGAGCCAAAGCCGGACGGGCAAGAGTGCCCATCCTCCATCGCGATATGACAACTCCTGCCGCTCGCCTTAGGACGCCCCTTCCACGTTGCGCAGCCAGATTGTCTGATGTACCGGCTCGGAAGCCCGATGAGATGTCTTCGAGAACCCGTATTGATCCCCGGATCAGGAGTGTGGCCATGGATCAGAAAGACGAAGCCCGGCAAAAAATTCATTCCTATCTCGCGATCAACAAAAAGCGGCTGGAAATGATGACCGTGGACTTGATCGTCTGGGAGGTGCAGACCTTCGTCGCCATGGCCAAGGTTTTGGAGGACAGCGACGTGCGGGCGATGGTGTCCATTTGGCGGAGTCTCAACGGGCTCACCTATTCCATCATTCTGCCGCCGGGAGTGACGCCCCCGCCACCGACCAGCTCTGACGGGACGCTGATCGAATCCGTGAAACAGAACCTGAAGTCTCTCGTGGAAGGCGTCGATCTGCGGCACGGGAACGGGAAGATCAACATCAGCGTCACGGGATTGACGGCGGAGCTTCAGAAAGCCAGTGCGGTCGCGAAGGTCGATGTCGGCGTCGGCGGAGTCACGGGCGAGGTCAAGAAGGACAACCGCGCCGCGTCGGTCGGCGTCAGTTGGGGCGGAACGCTGGCGGTCGAGGCCCACTCGGGCAACTTCTACTTTTCCGGCTCGCTGTCGTCCGACCGCTGGGAGATCAAGCTGAGCTTTGGGGAAGACATCGCCATTCCGAATCTGAGTACGCTCGGGAAGATCTTCGGCGAAGGTGAGCGGGCCATGGGAAACATCATCGGCGCGACGAGCAGTTTTCGGAACCTCAACGACGTCTCCCGGATCAAGGACGCGATCTCACCGAGCATCCAACCCGTGCAGGATGCCGTCGAGGCCGTCAAGGGAATCGCCAAGGCGTCCCCCAATCGCGTGAGCGTGGGGTTCTCACTCGGCAGCCCCGATCCCATGCCCGGACAGACCGGCACGCCCCAGGGAGTCCAAGGCCAACTGACGCTGACAATCCGGTTCTGAAACGTTCGAGACGGGATCGGATTTCCCGTCGCGTGCCCACTTCAATCACCAATGTCAGGAGTTCATCATGTCAGCACTTCCCTTCAACCATTGGGTCTCCGGCGAAACGACCACTCATAAAGGCATTGGCGCGGTGTACTACAACACGGGGTTGTCCATGGCGGAGGCCAGCATCGTCCAGAACGCCGTGATGACGATCTACCTGCGGGTACTCATGGATCCCATCGGCGGCAGCGAAACGATCAAGGACGTTGACAACACCAACATGGCGATCAAGAACTGGAATGCCGCGACGGGCGAGTTCCAGGCCTTCAAGGCGGAGGCCAAAGAACAGGCGGAGTCGTTCTGGAACGACAACACGGTTTGCATGGTTCCGCCCAAGTACTACACGGGGCTGAACTGGCCGCCGGGCAAGCAGGCGTGGTTACGGCTGAACATCGACTGCCGACTTGAACTCGTCTGGGCCAACGGCCCCAGGGACGCCCACAAGGTCATCCGCTGTGCCCGTCTGGCCAACGATGCGGCGGACTCATCCGCGTCCCGCTCGCACTGGAAGCTGTATGACAGCGGCGACTGCAAGGCGGTGATCTTCAATCTGACCACGAATTGCGGGACGCCGATTGCCGTCGAACACCTGACCGTACCGCACGAGATCGGCCATGCCATCGGCCTGCCCCACGTGGGTGTCTTCCACGACCTGACCAAGTCGGAATATCAATGCAAGGTGGCGGGGATCGATACGACCACAACACGTGGCTGGGAAAGTCCGGGGGCCGACGGGAAGGGAGGCAAGGATCCCTATGGCAACTACAGTTCGGAAGACGTGATACGAAACATCATGGGCTACGGGAAGGGCAAGGCCCTGTGGAACTTCCTCCCCTGGATCAACCGTGTCCACGTCCATACCTGTCACGAGACGCACATCGTCGACTGGCGATTCTCATCGACGTGGGTTCCACCTCAGACGCTGTGATGCGTCGGTCGCTGTGACTCGCGCAGTCGATCGGAGGAGACGGCCGGCTGAAAGGAAGACGCCATGAGATTCGATCCGCTGGCCACACGTCTTTACCCGCCCTTCCCCTGGGAAGCTCCGCCGGTGACTTGGTTCGTCAATCCGTTCACCGAGTACCTGATCGACGATCTGCGCCGCAACAAGCGGTTTTCCGATCTGGCCGTCGCGGTCATCGACCTCACGCTCCGCGCCCGACGGGCGGACGGACTCGGTTGGACCACGTTCGCCGGGTGGAACCTGTATGACCAGCGGTTCGCGGCCAGCCTGGTGAAGATCGCCGCCATGTTCGCCGCGTTCCGATTGAGGGAAAACGTCAAAGCGGCTGCCGTGGAAGTGACCGCCAAAGACGCCAAGGAACTGTTTCAGGTCATCACGGATTCGTGGAAGTCCGTCGTCGAGAACGTAATTCCGAGTGGCAAACCCGATTTTCCAGTGTTCGATCGCATCTTCACGGTGAGCGGTGGTGCGGGTGCTTGGACTATCGACTTCACGTCCGTGTTCTCCAAGCACCTGCGCGAGATGATCGGACATTCCAACAACCAGTCGGCGGGATTCGTCATCGACGCCATTGGCTTCCAATATCTCAATGGGGCGCTGGCGGCCGAGGGCTTGTACAGCGACGAGTACGGCGGACTGTGGCTCGGCGGCAACTACAACGGCCGGAACTGGATGATTGAACCGATTTCCAAGAAGACGCACATGGGAGCGACCGCCGGTGCCGTGGCCTCGTTCCTGACGCTGTTGGACGGTGACCTGCTGGTCAACTCCAAGGCGAGCGACGAAATGCGAAAGCTGATGCGGCTGGCCGGTTCTTGGTTCTACGAGGGGCTGGGGAAAGCCCGGCCACCGCGCAACAGCGTCTCGGACATCTATGCCAAGGTCGGCCTGATGGGAACGCATCACGATTGCGCCGTGATCGAGCGGCCCGCCGGAGGCCGAACGATCCGCTATGCCGCCGTCGCGCTGACCGCCCCGAGCGCCGGCGTCCTGCGCGACCTGATCGTCAAGCTCGACGATTACATTCTGGCGTCAAACTCATAACCGGTCTGGACAACACCGCACCCGGTCGGAACGATGATCGAACAATTCCACTCGGCCGCCCGTTGCACGGACGGCTGTGGTGTGCCGGGGTCGTCCTCTTCAATCGTGCCGTTCGGAAAGGAACAGGATCATGGAACCATTGGCGAGCAACGACCAGGCATTGGTTCAGTATCGCAAGGGCGACTATCGGGAGCTGTTTCGCGTCCTGAATGGTCGCGACATGGGTCATCTGTTGCGGACCCTGGAGGGGTTGATGGCGGTCGGATTTGTTCCCAATTTCAACCGGTACGAGGGCGACATGAGAGCGGCCGGAGTCTTCAACGATCGGCTGAAGGTCGCGATGTCGGCCGTGCTGAGTCGTTCGGCGGGCATCCTGTCGCTGGAGAAGTTCGCCACGGATCATACGCACATGTTGGGGACGATTCCCGAGGATCAGCGCCGCGTGATCCTGGATTACTACGCCGGTTCCACGGAGCGCGGCGGCGCGGCGACTCAGGACGTCAACGTGTCCCTGATGCTCGAGCATGCCCGACAGGCCGTCATTCAGACGGAGGCCGAGTTGCCGCAGGGGGCCGGAAATCGTCTCGAAGACGTGTCGCCTAAAAACCTCGCCTGCAACTCCGTGCGGGCGTTCACCGACATTGGCACCGACAAGTCCGTCACGTCCGAAGTGCAACGCATTGCCGAACGGGCGCGGCGACTGGGCTGCGGGAACTGCGACGAACAATCGGCGGTGGCCTACATGCTGTTGAAGGCCAAAGGTGTACGGCCATTGGACTGGATGAAGCTCAGCTACTGCGGAGATCACGCCTTCGTGCTCCTCGGGCTACCCGACAGGTGCTTCACGATCAATCAAGACGGTCTCAAGCAGTGGGGATCCCGAGTGGTCGTCTGCGATCCCTGGCAACGGGATTGGTATCTCGCGTCTCTAATCCCGACGCGAATGAAGTCCTACGATAAGGGCCAAACTTTCGGGGCAATGTCGTATGCCCGCGAAGCGGGCTAGCGCCCGATCTCGAAAGCCATCGTTCCTCAGAGGGTGAATCTGCCGACTCTGGCAGGTTTGGTGTTGCCGTGTCGTTTCGAGCGGCGGTAGTGTGTGGTGGATCGGGCTCGGGGAGTTTTCCGGCGGGGCGGCACGCTGTTTGACAATCCTCCAGGCGTGACCGACCGATCCTTTCTGGTATTCCCATGCCACAACTCAATTCCCAACAACCGTTGCTGCCCTCGCTGCTCGATCGCTTGATCGACGACGAACCCCAGCAGTCCAGCGAGCCGCTGTGGCGCGGCAGTTACCGGGTGGACGAACTCCGGGAACATGTCCGTCGAGATCTGGAGTTTCTCCTGAATACCCGGCACGGGCGGCTGGATCTGGTGACGCAGCCGGGAGAATTGGCGGTTTCGACTCTGTCCTATGGGCTGCCTGATTTCACGGGCCTGATTGGTGGCGGGGTGGAGACACGGGAACGGGTTCGGGCCACGGTCGAGCGTGCCGTCTGCGACTATGAGCCCCGGTTGACGAACGTGCTGGTCATCGTGCGGGAACCCGAATTTGAATTCGATCGAAACATTCATCTGACGATCCAAGCCGTGTTGTGCGTGGATCCCATCGTGGAACTCGTCACCTTCGACACGACCCTCGAAGCCTCCTCGGGCACCTGCGAAGTTCGCCCGAGTTAGTGATCGACCAACTTCGTCTTGCGGGGTTGCCTCATGCTCGAACTCGAACTCGTACTCGAACTCGAACTCGACAACGAATGATCGCCAACGTCCGCTTGTCGAAGAGGATGAGTTCGAGTACGAGTACGAGTTCGAGTACGAGAAGAATGCAATCCCTCAATCGCAAGTTGGTTGACCGCTAATTCGGTGCCCGCTTGTGACGGGTATCATTGAAGGGCGATTGGTGTCCCGAGGACTGTGTCACGTCGAACCGGGCGGGGGCGACCATGCGTGATCGGCTGGAAGAGTTTTACGAACAAGAGTTGTTCTTCATTCGGCGGATGGCGGCGGAGTTTGCCCGCGACCGTCCGAAGATTGCCGACCGGCTGGCGCTGGGTCCGGACACGCGCGAGTCGTCCGATCCGCACGTCGAACGGTTGATTGAATCCTTCGCGTTTCTCACGGCGCGCGTCCGGTTGAAGCTCGAAGATGAGTTCCCCGAGTTGACGAACTCGCTGCTGGGGCTGCTCTATCCCCACTATCTCGCTCCGATCCCGTCGCTGTCGATCGCGCAGTTCACGCTCGATCCCAGCCAGGGAAAGTTGACCGATGGCTTCACCATTCCCCGCGACAGTCGTCTGATCTCGCGCGAGGTGCGGGGAGTTCCCTGCCGGTTCCGCACCGCGTACCCGGTCACCTTGTGGCCGCTGGAGCTGACCACGAAATATCTCACCGCGCCCTTCGGTTCGGGCGTGAAGCTTCCGCCCGGTCTGACGCAGGTGGAGGCGATGCTTCGTCTGGAATTGCGGACTGTGGGAGGCGTGCCCTGGCCGACACTGAATCTGGATCGGTTGCGGGTGTTCCTCGGCGGCGACGAAAAGACGACTCACCAACTGTACGAACTGATCTTCAACAACTGTGCGGGCGTGTTTGTGCAGGAGTCGGGTGGAGCGGCGGCGACCGTGCTCCCGGCCGATTCCATCCAGGAAGTCGGCTTCGGCCGTGATGAGGGCTTGCTCCCGTACGACGCCCGTTCGTTCCTGGGCTACCGGCTGCTCACTGAGTATTTTGCGTTCCCGCAAAAGTTCCTGTTTGCCGATTTCACCGGCCTGCGAGCGGTCACGGCGCGGGCCACAACTCCCAAGATCGACCTCTGCATTCTGTTGACGAAGGCCGATCGAACCCTGGAGTCGCGGGTCGAGCGGGACGTGATGCGTCTCGGCTGTGCGCCGATCGTCAATCTGTTCAGCCATCACTCCGAGCCGATCCGGCTGACGCAGACGCAGACGGAATATCACGTCATCCCCGACGTTCGGCACCGCCGCAACTATGAGGTCCATTCCATCGATGCGGTGACGAGCACGGACCTCACCAGCGGTGCCACCACGGAGTATCAGCCGTTCTTCGCCTGCCGCCACGGTCGTGCGGTGGACCTCGCTCCGACGTACTGGCATTCAAAGCGTGTCCCTTCGACGATCAAGAACGATCGTGGCACCGAGGTCTGGCTGTCGCTGGTCGATCTGAATTTCAATCCGTCGCTCCCTCCGACCGAAGTTCTCAGCCTCGCGACCACGTGCAGCAATCGGGATCTGCCGGGCGAACTGCGGACATCTGGCGGCGAGAGTTGGGGCTTCCAACTTGAAGGCCAGGCCCCCATCAAGCGCATTGATCCGCTCGTGCCGCCGACCCTGCCGTGCCGGCTGGCCGAGGGCGAGCTGCGCTGGCGACTGATCTCGCACCTGGCACTGAATCATTTCTCGATCACTGACGGTGAGGCCGGTGCCGACGCGCTCCGCGAACTGTTGAAGCTGTACGACTACAACAACACACGCGCCACGACACAGCAGATCGCCGGCATCGAGACCGTTTCCAGCCGACGGAAGACGGCGCGGATCACGGGTGGACCCGCCGTCGGCTTCTGTCGCGGCATCGAACTCGAAATCACGTTCGATCCGGAAAAGTACGCCGGTGTCGGCGCGTTCCTGCTGGCCAGCGTGCTCGACAAGTTTGTCGGTCTGTACGCGTCGATCAACTCATTCACGCGGCTGAGCACCCGCATGCACAACACTCCCGAACCGTTCAAAGTCTGGCCCTACCGGGTCGGCGACCAGACAATTGTGTAGAGGGAATTGTGGCCACTCTAGTCGACCAACTTGGTATGGGAGGGTTTCCTCGAACTCGTACTCGTACTCGAACTCGACGACGAACGAGCGAACCGTCAGCTTGCCGAAGTATTCGAGGACGAGGACGAGTACGAGTACGAGGATGAGGGCAAAACGGCATGACACCACCCGACCAGTTCAACGCTTCGAGTGTCGTCGGACAGCTTCTGTCCGAGGGCTACCGGTTCAACTTCTTCCAGGCCGTGCGCCTGTTGGAGTTGTGGGAGGCGGACCGCGCCCCGGTTGGACATGACGCGGCTCCACAACAAGAGGTCGTCAGGTTCGGCTCGCACGCCTCCGTGGAGTTTCCCGCGAGCCAGATCGACGACATCGCTGCCGCAAGCGACGACACTCATCCCGCGCGCATGACCGTGAATTTCTTCGGCATGATCGGCCCCGTGAGCGCGCTGCCGCAGCACTACACCGAGATTGTGCTGGAACGGCTGGCTCGCAAGGATCGCGTGCTGCTGGAGTTCCTCGACCTCTTCAACCATCGGCTCCTGTCCCTCTTTTATCGGGCTTGGGAGAAGTATCAATTCTGGATCGTGGGCGAGCGGGCGCTGCGTCAGGATCGTCGCGTCGCCGAGGCCGGTCCCGAAGAACTCCGCGCGTTCGTGCTCGATCAGCGTCCGCACCTCGACCCCATCGGCCAGATCCTGTTGAGCCTGTCCGGCCTCGGCAGTCCGGCCACTCGGTACGTTCTGTCGCACCGCGACCGACTGGACTCCCGGACCGAGATCGCCGACCAAACCTGGCGGTTTTATGCCGGGCTGCTATCGCATCGGCATCGCCCCGCGATCAACCTCGAAGCAATGCTGGCCGACCACTTCGCCTGGCCGGTGCGCGTGCAGCCGCTCTGCGGTCGCTGGTTGCAGTTGGAACGGGCCGATCGCACGCGGCTCACGCCGGGCGGGAACACGCGGCTGGGAATGGAAACCGTCGCCGGCCAAAAGGTGTGGGAGGTGCAGGGCAAGTTCCGCCTGCAAATCGGCCCGCTGAATTACGATCAATTCTGTTCGCTGCTGCCGATCGGCTCCGCCCATCGACCCTTTGCACAACTGACACGTGTCTACGCGGGATTCCATCTGGACTTCGATCTGGAATTGCAGCTTCGCACCGCGGAAATCCCGGCACTCCATTGCGGCGACAAGGCTGGCATCGGCCCGCGACTCGGCTGGAACACGTGGCTGAAGACGCGCAGCTTCACGAACGAAGTCGCCTCAGTCCTGTTGCGACCGTACGACGACGAACATGCGGACTAACATCCAACAGACGAATCGCTTCATGGGCAGTTCCTTTTCGCTTGGAGGACGCCAAATGAGGCGGCCTCCGAAGAAGGGAGCCTTTCGCAATCTGCTGCTGGCGTTGGATGCCGAACGCTTTGAGGCGGGCGATCACCGAAAGGATGTCTCAGACGCTGAATGTGACACTGACCGAGGACGATTTACAGGGCGTGTCGATCGACGGCAAGTGGCTGCGCGGGACGCGCGATGCTGGGGATCGCATGGTCGTGTTGCGGGCGGCATTGGAGTGACCGCGCGCACCTCGGCAGCACTCTGTCTCCTCATAGCTAAAGCGAAGGAACAAACGGGACCGCTCAAGGAGCGGTCCCGGTGTTCGATTGCGTCACCAATCTGTCGGTGGATTCCCGATGAACGGTGGGGGATTCGTTGACTGCTTGATCGGGTTGCATGGTGGAAGTGCATCGTGCTTTGAGCCGCCAGATTGTTCCCGCGCGCCCCTGTAGTGATCGCCGTCATTCCCATTAGACCGTGACCTTCCAGTCCATGAGTTCGTACATCCTGCGGATGAGGAGTTCGGCTTGGGCTCTGGACGGTTCATCCGTGATCGCCGAAAGACAGGACGAGACATCAGGCAACTCCTATGAAGGCCGCAAAGTAAACACGGGGATGAGAAAACTCAGCCCCGCGTGTGGTGAGAGTCGTGTTGTTGACCACTGGAAAGTCGCGAGCCACACCCGTGACTGCGCGGCCTGCTTGCAGCGGTCTCTCACGCGATGGCCAACTTACCCGCCAGTAGGTTGAGCATCAGATCGCGTTCGACCGGCAGGCCACGCAGACAGCGGGTGAACTGGTGCAGCATGAGTCCGGCTGCGATGTTGGCGGTGTAGACGGTGCTGCGGGCGGTGCAGACACCGGCTTGGGCTTCGGATTGCTCGAAAAGCGTCGTTGGATAATGGTCGCGACTGCGAGGATCGGCGGCACTGAGAATGCGAAGGACTTCGCCCAGCATCCGGCCGTCTGACCAGAACGAACAGGACTTGTGGACGGCGCGCCAGATCGCGGCCCGCGTGTCAATCGAATCCACGCAGCAGAAGACCGCCTCACCCGTTTCTTGGCGCGGGCGGAACCGGTCGGGAATGGTGGCCACTGTGATTGTGGGGTCGATGAGGTGGATGATGCCTGGCAGAATGTTCCCGAAGAGAGCACCCGCAGCCCAGAGTTGATTTTCGTCTGGCATTCGGTGAGACGCGTGCGGAGTTCCCAGCCGAGATGTTCGGCGGCCGAATGCCAACCGCGTTCCGTGGCCGTGAGCATTCGATCAAGCAGTTGCCGCGCGCTTCCCATCGAGTGCGGCGCGAGGTCGATGTCCAGCGCACGGCGCGAGAGCTTGGTGATGTGGGCGGCCAGTCGTCCCGCCAATCGCCAAAGTAGAGGGTCGAAGGGGGACATGGTCTCCTTCCAAAAA
>JAYVDI010000169.1:0-8854 GCA_043749505.1 Schlesneria sp.
GGAACGGCGTCACCCCTCGGTGCGTTCCGAAGACTCCACGCACCCTACGTGTTTCATCACCCCCAAAACTCTTGGACGTGGTAAATGCACAGCCCCTAAGACGAACGACAAGACAATGTAGCCGCGTTCGCCAAGCTCACCCGCACTCTGGCGAGTGCGGCTTTTGAATCGCCCACCCATAACAGATAACCGTACACCTCGAATTGGAACGTCACTCTCAATGCAGATCACAACGGAGACTAACGGCGACTTGCTGGAGATGCGTGTCTCCGGACGACTCGACAACGAGTGGGCGGGATCGCTGACCGCAGCCATTGATGAGGCCGTGCGGTTGGGAAGTCACTCGGTGGTGCTGGACTTGGTGGGTGTGAGTTACATCAGCTCGGCGGGCATCGGGGCGTTGGTGCGTACTCACAAGCAGTTCCAGTCGATTCGCGGCAGCTTTGGAATCGGAGCCGCCTCGCCGGAAGTCACCGAAGTCATTCGACTGACCGGTCTGACGAAAATGCTGCTGAGCGATCCGGTTCGTCTGCGCGGCTCGACAACATCCTCTCGCTCGACGATGCAGCCGTCGTTTCGCGTTTCGGCTCAAGCGGGGATGACTTACGAGTCGTATGACGTTCGGCCCGGTTCCATGTTGACGTGCGAGACGATCGGCGACACGACAGCACTGCCGCGCGAGGCGTATCGCGCCGAACAATGCCGGTCGGTCGAATTTCCCGGCGCGACAATGGGACTCGGTCTGGGAGCGTTCGGCCGCGACTTCGCCGACAGCGCGAACCGCTTCGGTGAGTTCCTGGCGGTCGGGGGAGCCACCGTACAGCAGCCGACCAACACCGCCTCGAAGCCCGACTTTCAACGTCAGTTGAGCGACTTCGTGCCGAGCGTGCAGATGCTCTACGGACTGAAGTGCGCGGGCGAGTTCCCGCAATTGATCCGCTTCGAGCGACTCGATGATGAAGGCCGTCTCACGCTCTCCTCACTCGCCGACCAGTTCCTGTCACTGGCCGACACGGACCTGGCGGCGATGGTCTTCGTCGCCGAATCGGCCGGGCTGATCGGGGCGACCATGCAGCGTTCACCCACGTCGGCAAATGAGGCGGAGTCGTCGAGGCTGAGCCATCCCGAGATTCGTCGCTGGCTGTCGTTCACACCCGAACGAGCCTTCCCGCACACGCTGGCCCTCGTTGTGGGAGTCGCCTCGCGCGGCGCACCGTCCGGCGGCGCGAAGTCCCTCGCGCCGCTGCTCCGTCCGCTCGCGCCCCGTTCCGAGTTGCACGGCCACTTCCACGCGGCGGTCTTCTCGTACCGACCGTTCAAGAAGCGGAAGCTCGAACTGAACGAGACCGTGGCCGCGCTGCTGGAGAACGAAGACTTGCAAGCCGTGCTGCACCTGCTGCACGACGACCGCGAAATCACCGGCGGCGGCGAGAGCGAATTTGTGCGCGGGGCGTGCTGGGTCGGGCCGATTGCAACTGTGAGTGGAGGAAGTCACTGAGATGTCATTGCTCGTTGGTTCGTTCACGATGGGACTGATCCTGTCGTTGCTGGCATTGGGTGTCTTGGTCAGCTTTCGGATTCTGGCGTTTCGCGATTTGACCGTGGACGGTTCCATCGCGCTGGGCGGCGCGGTGGCGGCGACGCTGCTGGTCGCCGGCTGGAACCCGTGGCTCGCGACGGCGGCCGCGTGTCTGGCGGGGGCGTTGGCCGGAACGGTGACCGGAGTGCTGGCGACCCGGTTTCAGATCAACGGGTTACTGGCGGGCATCCTCGTGATGACCGCGCTGTATTCGGTGAATCTGCGCGTGATGGGGAAAAGCAATCTGCCGCTGATGAAGGAGCAGACGATCATCACAATGGCCCAGCGATTCGCCTCGTCCGACGCGCGGTGGAGCTTCTCACGCTGGGAGGTTCCCGTGCAGGACGTGTCTGTCGTGGCGATGATCTCGCTGCTGATCGGACTGGTCGCGGCGACGATGTACGCCTTCTTTCGCACGAACCTCGGATTGGCGATGCGCGCGGCGGGCGACAACGAACAGATGATTCGCGCGCTGGGAGTTGAGGTCGGGTGGATGACGACCTTCGGCCTGGCGCTGTCCAACGGTTTGGTGGCACTGGCCGGCGCGTTGCTCGTGCAGTACCAAGGCTTCGCCGACGTGCAGATGGGAATCGGCATGGTCGTGTGGGGTTTCGCCAGCGTCATCATCGGCGAGTCTCTGGTCGGATCGAGGCAGATCGGCCTGCTGCTCATGGGTGCCGTAATGGGGTCGATCCTGTTTCGCCTGCTCGTCGCCATCGCACTCCGCTGGGGCTTGAACCCGAACGACCTGAAGCTCGTCACCGCGTTGTTCGTCTTCGCGGCGCTGGTGCTGCCGGGTGCGATGGCCACCATGCGCAAACGCTTTGCGCAGCGTTCCAGTCCCCTCACACATTGAGACTCCGGGTGCGGAACAGACGCAGGAAAGAATTGCCATGCTCGACATCGAACAGATCGCCAAGACGTTTCATGCAGGAACGCCAAACGAGGTCCGTGCCCTGCGTGGCGTGGACCTGAAGATCGAACCAGGTTCGTTTGTGATTGTGATCGGCACAAACGGGTCGGGGAAATCGACGCTGCTCAACGCGGTGGCCGGTTCGTTCATCGTCGATACCGGGCGGCTGAAGTTGAACGGGCGCGAGATCACACGCTGGCCCGAACACCGCCGCGCACAGTTCATCGGCCGCGTCTTTCAGAACCCGTTCACCGGCACCGCGCCGTCGATGACGATTGCTGAAAACCTCGCGCTTGCCGCCAAGCGTGGTCGTGCGCGCGGGCTGGGCTGGGCGCTGTCATCCGCCACGAAGATTGACCTGCGCGAACGGGTCCGCGCGATGGGACTGGGCCTCGAAGACCGGCTCGACAACGCCATCGGCAGCCTCTCGGGTGGACAGCGGCAATCGCTGACACTGCTCATGGCGGGACTGCTCAAGCCGGACCTTTTGTTGCTCGACGAACACACCGCCGCGCTCGACCCGAAGAGTGCCGATCAGGTGATCCGGCTTACGGAGGAGTTCATCCGCCGCGACCGCCTGACAACCCTGATGGTCACGCATTCGATGCACCAAGCCGCTCACCTGGGCGACCGCTTGATCATGATGGTCCGCGGCCGGGTGCATCACGATTTTCAAGGGGCCGAAAAACGCCGACTGACTCCCGAAGACCTGCTCGCCCGGTTTGAAGAAGTCCGCCGCGCGGATCAACTCGACGAAACAGCGGCCGAGATGCTGGGCCGGCAGTATGTGTAAACGGGATTGCTCCGAATCCGGAAAATGTTTCGGTTCATCAAGCGAATGCGTGCGGGGAGTTTCTGTTTTAGCCCGGAGGGCTACAGGCAACATGCCGTCAGCACTAATTTGCCCGAGGAGTCGTTCTTCGGCAACGCCAGACTGGCCTGTTGCGACCACGCCGACCAACCGCCGTGGCATGCCGTCTTCGGAACGCACCTTGATCGGGAGCGCCCGCATCCGTCGGTGCATTCCGAAGACGACACTCACCCGACGTGTTTCATCGCTCCCAAGAACTCCCGGACGCAGTAGACGCGCAGCCCTTTAACGTGCAAGCACGCCGGAAACAGCCTCGATTCTCCGCCACCGTGCGCCACACGGCCTACCTAAAAACTCGTCGCTTCTTAACGCACGTCGTAGAGACGGTGGCGGAGCCTCGGCAGACTCGCGCCGCTCGCTGCCCTTTCTCGGGGCCAATTTCTGCGAGTCTTCGATACTTCACTTCTTTGTGAAAAAGGGCTTTCATGTCAAATGCTGGACAGGGTGTTCCCGCCTCAACCGGGACAACAGAACTCGAACTCATCACCGCGAAGGTGGATGAGCTTCAACGTCGGGCCGAAGCACTGACTGGCGCTCTCGCGCAGTCGAAGAAAACGCGATTGATGATCGTGGTCGCGTTTCTCGTGTTCGTCCTGTGGGCCGGATGGCGATTTTATGCGCTGGCCAACATGATCATACCAAGACCTGATCCGGCGTGAAGCCGAGCACTTTGTGAACGGCGTCACCCCCGTGGTCACGACCGCATTTTCAAAGCAGTCCGAGAAGGACATGCCACTGTTCATGCAAACGATTGATGAGCAACGCCGGACGCTGATGAACAGCCTCGTCGAGCGCATGACCGAAAAGGTGGAAGGCCATCACCGCGAACTGGTCCGCCATCGCGAGAAACTCATCTTGGAAGAGTTTCCCTCCGTGCAGGACCCCGAAATTCGGGATCGCATGATGAACAACGTCTGCAACGCACTCGACCGGCTGATCAAGAAGTACTACGTCGATGAATTGAAGCGCGAGCTGCTCGCCATGAGTTCTTCGTGGGACGACTTCCCGCTGGCGGACCTTCCCGACGAGAAGGATCAAGCCCGTCACAAGGAACTGCTGGGCGAAGAACTCTACGGGGAACTGCTGGACCTCGCGGCCATCAAATTGACGCGGCACCGCACCGCGCCCACGATCCCCGAATAGATTTCGCCTGACGAGGCTCTCACTCACACGTTCTTCAAAACAATCCCGTCTTCTCACTTTCTTGCAGAAAGAAATTCCTCATGAGTACCGCGAATTCTTCCACCGGCAGTGGTTCACTGTCGGATCGAATCAATGTCCTTTCCAAAAAACTGTCGCAGCAAGAGGCGAGTATCAGTCGCTCGACAACCGTCACGATGGTTGTCGGCTTGATCGCCCTGGCCCTGCTGACCGCGTACTTCTATTTCGGCTATGGCGAAATCGCCAAACTCTTGGAGCCAAAAACGCTCGTCCCTTACGGAGCGGGGATGATCGAGGACAACCTGCCCGACGCGCGTCAGCGCATGGTCCAACTCGTCAACGATTCGGCTCCCGCGTGGGCGGAACAGGTCAGCCAGAACCTGCGTCAGTCCATTCCCGCGGCACGAGAAAAGTTGGAGGACTACATTCTGTCGCAGACGGAGGATCCGCTCGTTCAGACCACTAAGATCACCGAGGAGAAATTCCGCGCAACGATTCAAGAGAACCGCGAGCTGGTTGAAAAGGGCTTCAATGAACTGGCCAACAGCGAAGACCTCTCGGATGTCACCCTTGATGCACTGGTCGCCGCGCTCGACCAGCAGTTGCAGTCCGATATGCGTGACCAGGCTGAAGGAGTTCTCGACACCCTGCAACATTTGCGTAACCGCATTCAAAAGCTGGTCGTCGGCACGGGACTCTATGAGGAGGAGCAAAGCGAACGTCGCATCCTGATGCTGGCCCGCAGACTCCAGGTCATGGAAGCGGACCCCACGCCAATTCACATGCCCGAGTTCAAGCCCGCCGTGAAAGTGGCCGAACCGACCGGAGAGGCACCGGCTGCCGACGCCACAACGACAGAACCAGACTCCGCTAAGAAGAAGCCCGCCGACGCCACACCCACCGAGAGCAACAAACCGGACGCCCCGGCCAAGCCTGAGGAAAAATCGACCACGGACAAGACCGCAGACTCAAACCCCGACGAGCCCAAATGACGTTCGATGAATACGGCTCATTAGCAGCAATCTCCACGGCCACTTCGCAATCGAGGTGGCCGTGGTCTCATTTAGGAACGGAGCCGCAATGAGTGCAGTCGTCAATGGGTGGTCCCCCGGCGAAATACTGTGGGCAAGGGTTTCAGTGAAGGTAGCCCTGTCGCTCCGCGACAGGTGGCGCGATCAACAGGGGGCATTGATCGGTCGAATCGTATCGAACGAGCGATGACGCCGCTTGTGCCTTCGCGCTTCTTGTCGCGGAGCGACAGGGCTACCACCAATGAACGACTGCACCCGGCCGCAATTCTCATTCAACGCGCGAGTCCACATCTCTCCACTTGCCCGCTACAATCCCGCCGCGTTCGATCGTTCTTTGCGAGGGGTTTTGGCTGATGGCCGTGTTGATGCAGATTCGGAATGCTCACAAACATTATGGTGAGCAGGTGTTGTTGGACGGGGCGGATGCGACGATTTCGGACGACACGAAAGTCGGCTTCATCGGTCGCAACGGAGCGGGCAAAAGTACGCTGCTGAGAATCCTGCTGGGAGAGGAGGAACTCGACAGCGGCGAGGTCATGCGGCATCCCAACTTGCAGGTCGGCTATCTCAGACAGCACGACCCCTTCCTACCTGGTGAGTCGGCGCACGACTTCCTGATCCGCGACAGCGGGCAGCCCGAGTGGAAGTGCGGCGAAGTGGCGGGTGAGTTCGAGCTGAAAGGAGACTATCTCAACGGCCCCGTCTCGCGACTGTCGGGCGGCTGGCAGACGCGCGTCAAACTGGCGGCGCTCTTGCTGCACGAACCGAACCTGCTGCTGCTCGATGAACCGACAAATTTCCTCGACCTGCGAACTCAAATTCTGCTCGAACACTTTCTGCGGCACTTCAAGCAGGCGTGTCTGATCGTTTCGCACGATCGGGCGTTTCTCAACGCGACATGCAGTCACACGCTCGATCTGACGCGCGGCAAGCTGACGATGTTCCCCGGCAAAATCGACGCGTACCTCAACTATCAGCGCGAGCAACAAGAGCACCTCGTCCGCTCAAACGCCGCGATCATGGCCAAGCGAAAGGATCTGGAAGTCTTCATCGCCAAGAACAAGGCGCGAGCCAGCACCGCGACGCAGGCCCGGTCAAAGACGAAGCAACTCGAACGGCTGGAACTCTCGGACATCGCCGTCGATGAACCGACCGCCTGCATCCGTGCGCCCCTCGTCGAACCGCGCGGCGGAGCGGCGTTCCGCTGTCGCGACCTGGCCATCGGCTACGGTGAACGACAGGTCGCCACCGGCATCACGCTGGAGATCGACCACGGCGATCGAGCGGCCATCGTCGGAGACAACGGCCAGGGGAAGACGACGTTCCTGCGAACGGTCGTTGATTCGCTGAAACCACTCGCCGGAGAAACGCGATGGGGACACGGCTGTCAGATCGGGACGTACGCTCAACACGTCTACACCAGCCTGCCCGACAAGCAGACCGTGCTGGAGTACCTCGAAGTCAACGCGGCCAAGATGACGAAGCCGCAGACGATCCTCGACATCGCCGGCGCGATGCTCTTCCGTGGCGTGGCCATTCAAAAGCCGATCTCGGTCCTATCGGGAGGCGAACGCGCGCGGCTCTGCCTCGCCGGACTGCTCCTCAGCAATCACAACATTTTGGTCCTCGACGAACCGGGCAACCATCTCGATGTGGATACGGTCGAAGCACTGGCTCAAGCCCTGACCGACTACAAGGGAACTGTCATCTTCACGACGCACGACCGCCACTTCATGAAGCGCGTCGCGACGTGCGTCATCGAGGTCCGCGACGGCCATGTCACCAACTACGGCGGCGGCTACGACGCTTATCTTTACGCGGTCAACAAAGAAATCGATGACGGCGAACGCGAGGCGATGGCGGCCAAGATGAGCAAAGCTCCGCCAGAACTGGCCAAGTCCGCAGCAACCAAGTCACCGGGAGTCGCCGCTCGCGCCGCCCGCCGCGACGAACGCGCCATCCGCAAAGAACTCTCGACCATCGAGAAGACAATCGCGCGTCTCGACGATCAGAAGAAGCAATCGAACAACCTGCTCATGAACTGCTCCGACGCCAAAGAGGCGATGCGGTTGCATGAAGAAGTGACCGCGCTGACAACGCAACTCGACGAGGCCGAAGAACGCTGGTGCCAATTGCAGGCCGAGATGGAAGAGGCGGAGTGATCTGCTGTCACGATGCCAAGGCCAAGGCTATGCTGGCGCAACAAACGTTTCACCCTACGGAGAAGCATCTTGGTCGCACTCGTTCGTTGGTCGTCCCTCTTGGTATTTGTCGTCGCCTCGACATCAGTGAGTCTCGCTGAGGAACCCACTCCCTCGGGCGACCCGGCAATTCTTCCAGTCGGTGCAAAATTGGAACGACTTTGGAACGAGGGCGAGTTCACGGAAGGCGTGGCGGTCTCGAAGGAGGGCCTCGTCTATTTCAGTGACATCGCCATCGAGGCCAAGAATCCCGGGCGGATCATGAAGTTTGATCCGGCCTCGGGAAAGACGACCGTGCATGTCGCGGACAGCGGGCAGAGCAATGGCCTCTTCTTTGATGCGAAGGGACGGCTCTTGGCCGTGTGTGGCGCGAACGTCGGCTTGCGGGCGCTGTGCGAAGTGACGGCGGACAACAAGATGAAGGTGATCGCCGACAAGTTCGAGGGGAAGCGGTTCAATGCCCCCAACGATCTGGTGGTCCATCCGCGCGGCTGGGTCTACTTCAGCGATCCGCGCTACATCGGGAAGGAGCCGCTGGAATTGGACCACATGTCCGTCTATCGCGTCGATCCCGACAACACGGTTCACCGCGCGACGACCGACATTCAGAAACCGAACGGCGTGATCCTGTCTCCCGACGCGAAGACGCTCTACGTCGCCGAGACCAACAACGGCGCGACGGGCCTCGAACCGGCGGGAACGAAAACTTCGCAAGGCCGTATGACGTTGAACGCCTTTCCGATCAAAGACGACGGTTCGCTCGGGGCGAAGCGGGTTGTGATTGACTTCGGTCAGGGAACCGGCACCGACGGGATGACGACCGACACTCAAGGCCGCATCTATTGCGCGGTCCGCAAAGAGGAACGACACGGGATTGTCGTCTTCTCGCCCGAGGGCCAGGAACTCGCCTACATCTCGACGGAACCGCTGCCGACCAACTGCACGTTCGGCACGGGAGCCGACTCGAAAACGCTGTACGTCACGGCGGGACAGGGACTGTATCGCATCAAGCTCAACGCGACGGGCTATCATCCCGAATTGAAGTAGTTGGAGGATGGGCACTCCTGCCCGTCCGGCCCTGTCTCCTGTATCACGAAC
>JAYVDI010000170.1:0-62804 GCA_043749505.1 Schlesneria sp.
CGCGTGGCGTGCAAGCCTCAATAGCCGTCCCTGGCGTCAGAGCATCCGCGAAAATCAAGCTATTACTCCCAAAACGGCACCAATGTCCACACGACCTAGGTCGTGTGCAGCAACTTGGTGCAAATCGAGTCTTGCATTTGCTCCACAGGCCGAGACACGCTTCGTTTCACCAGTGTGAGCGCAATTCCAACTGTGTATTACGAAACAAGTGACGGGATGATGTGTGGTGTCCTCACCGCCCCGCAGATTGTGGGACGAGGGGGCATCCTAAGATGAGGGCAGAAAATAGCTTACCCATCAAAGCCTGACGCGCAAGCGAAGCCGCTCGGCAACCGAGTCTTCGCTTGCGCGTCAGGCTTTGGTCTGTGGTACGGCAACTGGTGCCTCTCGCATAAGGAACGAGGCCGCATTCACTTCCCGGTTTGCGGTGACGTAGTCCGGACCAAGGGTCCAGACTACGAGTGTCGGGAAGTGATTCCGACCCAGCTCTTATACTTCGCACGGCATGCGGCTCGCCAAACTCTCACTTTGGGCCGCGAGCGGTATAACAGCTATTGCGAGGGACTATCGTCACTTTCGCAATCAGGGCGTGCCAATATTTGCGGGTTGAGTGGCATCCGGGGTTTCATTCGGTTGGATGACCGCCTCGCGGAGGGACTGGCCGAGTTCGAGGCGCACCAATTCGTCGCCTGCGGTGAAAATCAGGTACTTGCTTGCAATGAAAGTGATCTTTCCTTTCACGTCGGCGACGGTGAACGAATCGCCCGTGCGGAGTCGGCTCTCTTTGCCGCGCGACTGGTCGGTGAAGATCACCTGTCGATCATCGTCCTTGGCGAAGAAGCCGGTGAACTTCGTGAACAAGGCGAGGTCGTCCTGCACGTTGAGCCGCAGTTCGAGTGATGTCGATTGTGGCGGTATTCCATCATCGGTCACGGTGAGTTTGGCCAGTGCTTCGCCGACGGGGATCGAGTCTTCCGGGGTCCAACTCAATTCGCCCGTGGACGCATCAACGGTCAGTCCGGCTGGCGCGGCGTCTTCCAGCTTCCAACTTAGTTTGGTGACAGGCGACTCCGCGTCGGAGACTTCGGGTGCAAATTTCCAAGCACGGCCGATGATGACGGGCGGCACCTCTAACTTGGCGAACTTCGGTGGCGTGTTCGGGTCACGTAGGGCGATGGTCAGCGTCTCGGTCAATTTGCCGCCGGACGCGGACGGATGCTTCACTTCAAATTTCACGGGGTACTTGCTGGCCAGTTGCGATTCGTTCGGCTTCCAGGTCAATTTGCCGGTTGCCTTGTCGAGTTGCAGGCCGGGGAGCGGTGTCCCGATGAGCGTGAATTCGGGTTTCCCTTTGTTGGCGTCATAGTTCGACGCCGCAATTGTGAACTCAAACGGCCGGCTGCCGCGTGTGTAGGTCTTCTCACCCAGCGGCCCCAGTTTGAGCCGGTACTCTTTGGGCGGCGCGGGCTTCACGAAGATGTTCGCCTCGATCAGTTGCTCAAATTCTTCGGTCGTTCGCGGCGGAACGGCTGTGTTGAGCGGGGTCAGTTCGACGAGTGTCTCTTTGCTGTAGTCCGAGGCCGTCGTGCGATCGACGCCCCGTTCGATAGTCCATTCGGCGACGCCATCCACCGGCACGGCGATCTTCGTGACGGTCACGTATTCATTCTTAAGTCGCACGCGGAAGCCCGGTTCTTTCGGGAAGCCCTCGTCTCTACGAACCTTCATGGTTTGAGCGTCGTCGGACAAGTCTTCCACGAGCTTCGACTGCGCGAAGAGCGTGCGGCGCTGAGGAGCCGCGAGCAGCGCGAGGCCCTCCGCTTCAAGAGTCACTTGGAAGAAGGGGTCTCCTTCAGACTCTTTACTGACCACGCGCAGCGAGGTCACGCGGTGGAGCAAGTCGGCCTGATAGAAGCGGTCGAGAAAACTGACGAGTTGCTCGAAACGGGCATCGGCTTCGATCTTCACGAGGAACGCGACGTAGACGTTCCCTTTGGGAGTCCGTCGGTCGGGCGAGACCTTCAAGTCTTCAAATCCGCTGAGATGTGCTAGGTCGATCAGCCATTCCGAATAGAGTCGCTGTGCGTTCAAGGCATCCGGTCGTTGCCGGGTCTTAACCAAATCCGGCGGGAAGCTGCGCGCTTGCCAACCTCGGAGCAGCTTCTTCGACCGCTGGAGGTTGAGCTGCTGATCTTCCTTGTCGCTCACCGACTTCGTCAGCTTGGCGAGTTGGTCTCGCTTGTCTTGGATCGGCCCCAAGACGGCGCTGTTCACCCAACTGTAGCCCAGCCAAAGGACAACAGCGGCGATGAGTCCACCGATCAAATACTGTTCGCGCCGTTGCATGTTCGCGTCACTTGCCCTTCGTGTTGGGCGGCTGGGCCGAGGCGGTGGTCTCAGATGGTGTGGCTGCGGGAGCCGACTTCGGCGGCGGGATCAGTTCAACATCCAACTCAAACTTGTTCGGGTAGTCGGGATCGCGGTTCGATTGAGTCTGTTCTTTCGGCTTCAATCGGTAGGTCTTCGCATCGACCAGTCGCTGCGCCATTTGCGGCCAGTCGGCCCGGTCCTTCGCCAGTCCCTTGGCGTTGATTTTGGCGAGGGCATCGCCGGAAGCAGGGCCAAAGTTGTAGTCCGTCACGTACAACTGATCCGTCCCGTCCATGATTTTGTCGAGATCCGCAAGTTGTTGAAGCTGATTGATGTCGCGCATCACCCAGTCTTCGATCGTCTTTGCCGCATCAAGTGAAGGAAGCCCCGCCTTGAGTAGCAGAGCCAAGTCGCCCTCGTCCGACAGCTTCTTGTCGATCTGGCTCTGCAACCCAGACAGCGTCATCTGGACGTAGGCCGTTCCCATTGCGGCAATGAGCAGCGCGGCGGCCGTGCCGACGGCCAGTAGCAGTTTGCGCGGATCACGCTTCGGCTTGGGCTGATGCGGATGAAGCAGATCGAACGCCGGTGTCTGCCGATCGCAGTGGCTGAGCGCGAGACCAATCGCATGCGCATAGCGCGCGGCCTCGGGCAGCTTCGAGGAATCGAGTCCCGACAACACGGACGCGACGTGAGGATCGAAGCGTTCGACCGAGCAGTTCCATTGCGACTTCAAGAACTCGGATAGGCCGCTCCATTCAGCGCCCTCGCCGAGTAACCAGATGCGGTCGATCCGTCCCTCGCGCAGCCAAGGCTGGGCGGGGACCAGCACGCGCGAGACATCCGCCGCCGCCTTCGCGACGACCGGATGACCCGCTTCGTCGAGCGGCGGTCGAACGACGTGTGTCGCCAACAGTTGACCGTTGCCAACCAGAGCCACTTCCAAACGGGCTGCGTCTTGAACAACCAGCAAGCTGCGTTGGTCCGCAGGTTGTCGCAAAGCGGCCTCACCGCGCACCAACAACTCCGCGAGAGCAAACCCGCCGATTGTCAGCGAAGTAAGCTCAACGTTCGCTTCCTTCAGAGCAACTCGAATGGGGTCGGTCGTCGTGCGCGGGACGCTGGCCAGCAGCACGTCCTTCTGCGGCGAGCCGCTTCGCCGTGGCAGCGTCACATAGTCGAGAACCAACTGATCGAGCGCCGTCGTCGAGCGAGTCGAGGCTTGAAACGAGACGAGCAATGGCAGGTCGTCATCAGGAGCGTCTGGCAATTCCAACTGGCGCAGGATCGCATCCTCGCGCGGCAGGCAGACGAGAGCCTGACGCGCGGAAACGCCTCGCTTGCGAAAGGCGTCTCCCAGCCAGCCCGGTCCCGCGATTTCAGGAACATCGACCGTGAAGCCCTGTGTGACGCGCAGTGCCGGGCCAACCGACGCCTCGACCACGCGCAGCCGCTTCCGTTCCCAGTAAATCGCTAGCACGTCAGGCATCAAAAGTCTCTCGTGGGAGTCTGTTCACTGATCCGTCGTTCTATACTTCACTTCGCGCGGCCTTTGATGAGACATCTGAACGGAGTGCCATTGGGCGTCAGTCCCCGGTTCTTGGGCGTCAGCCCGGTTTCAAAGAACCGGGGGGCTGACGCCACCCCGCTCAGAGATGTCTCGTTCTTGCCCGCGCGGTTAAACAAGGCCACCACTGGTCGTCTCGCCGAATGCCTTGCGAGGTATAAAAGAAACCCGGTATTGGTGAAATACCGGGTCTCAAGATCGAGTCAGTTTGAACGAGTTTGCCAGCTCGAATTCAGGTCTACTTCTTCGGCTTGCTGAGCGTGAACTCCTTCAACTTGAAGACCTCATCTTCTTTGGACAGCACGAACCCGAGTACCTGTCCCTTCGCATTGCCAAGGTTGATGGTCTTGCCCGAGCCGCTCGAATTTCGAGCCGGTCGCGTTTGGAGACCTTTCAATTCAAACGCCGCTTGCAGTTCTTCGAGCCGCGCGTCGCTCATTTCTCCCTCGCGAATCTTGCCCAACTCGCCCTTCGCTTTAGAGCTGACATGCTCACCAGCGGCGGTCAGGTTTCCTTCCGCGATCGCCGTGCAGAACTTCAACAGTGTGTCCTCGGCGGAGCCGGCTTGGAATTGCTGGGCACCGCCCCCCGTACCGCTGCCTGGCGCACCCGACGCCCCGCCAGCGCCGGGAATAGCTCCCGCACCGGCGATCCCTGCTCCAGCAGGAATTCCTGGCGCACCCGGATTTCCCGCGAGACCGGGGTTCGCACCGGCGGCACCCGCATGAGCACCGGCGGGAGGCATGGGAGCACCGGCGGCCCCGGGCTGTGCTTGGTTCTGAGCATGGCCAATACCGGGAAGGGATCCGCCAGCGGGAGCCGTTGCGGGATTACCAGCAACGCCCGAACCCGCATGTGCGGCTCCGGCGGCAGCCATCGCTGCGGCATCGGGTGCTCCACCAGAAGTTGTCGCGCCAGGAGTACCGGCGTGAGCCGGGTTGGCAGCGATCGCTCCGTTAGGATTCACCGCGCCGGGGGCCGAAGTCCCTGCGTGAGCAGCACCGGCATGTGCTCCCATTTGAGGCATCGCACCGGCTGGAGCCATGCCTGCCGCGCCGCCCATTCCAGGCATTCCCGCAGCGCCACCCATACCCGGCATGGCCGGTGCGCCTGCAACACCGTGAGCACCGCCCGGTGCAGACGTTGCCGCCTGACTCTGTGGTGGCGGCGGTGGTGCCGAACCGCCGCAACCCACCAGCGCGAGGCATGTGAGGCCAACCACACATAACTTCACCGCACTCGAATGACGGACGGCATCTGGCTGTTGCCCTGGGAATCTCACCATCGACAATCTCCTTTTGAAGGGGGCGCAGGACAGAACTAAACACGTCGTCCGCACCAAGTTCGCTGAATCTGGGGACTGCGAGCAAGCCGTCGCTGGCTGGAAGAACAGCCCGAACTCGCCAACCCCGAAAGTGCGGGCGGACTATGCCGAATCGCACGAAAATTGACAAGCAGCGAACGCGGCCAAGCAAAGCCAAGGGTGCAGTCGCTCATTGGTGGTCACTCAAAAAAATACGGTGAAGCAAGCGTTTAGAGAAGGTAGCCCTGTCGCGGAGCGACAGGGCTACCACCAATGAGCGAATGCACCCCAAGGCCAAGGCCTCGGGGTAGTGTGTTGATCGAAGCCGTGTGGAGTACAACTTGTGCCAAGAGAGCGGCGGGATTTGTCGTACGGGCATGGAAGCCTGACGGGCAAGCGACGGTTCAAATGTCGAACGTCCTTCGCTTGTGCGTCAGGCTTCGAGGGGTACGCGTTTTCTTGCCGCTCGCAGAACAGTGATCTCACAAATTTTTGCTTCACACTTTGAATCAGCAGGCACGGGATCAGCATGGCGTCGTTGCGATTGGATTTGCCGGTGCTTCAGAATTGGGACTGTCACAACTGTGGCGGTTGCTGCAAGCAGCATCTCATTGAGATCACCGATGTCGAACGGGATCGCATTGTGGGGCAAAGTTGGACGGCCGCCGATGGCATTCCAGCCGGTCAGCCGGTCGTCGAGAAGATGAGCGGTTGGTTCGGTCGCCCACAATGGCGGCTCAGTCATCGAGCGGACGGCGGTTGCGTGTTCCTTGATGAACGGGGGCTGTGCCGCATTCACGCGAAGTTTGGTGAGGCGGCCAAGCCGCTGGCGTGCCGCATCTATCCGTATGCCTTTCATCCGGCAGGCAAGTCTGTGGCGGTGAGCCTTCGGTTCAGTTGCCCTTCCGTTGTGAAGAACGCGGGCCGGACGATGACTGCGCAGCAGGCGGAGATTCGCCGGTTGGCCGAGTCCGTTGTGCCGAAGGATGTCGAAGAACGTCAGCCGCCGCAGATCAACGCTGCCGAGCGACTCGATTGGCCCGACTTTCAGCGGTGCGTCGAGGCACTCGACGGGATGCTGGTCGAGGCGGCGGGAACACGAACGCCGCTCCTCGTTCGTCTGCTGCGCGCGGTCGAGTGGACCGGGCTGGTGGGGATGTCCAAGTTCGACAAGCTGCGTGGCGATCGTCTTCGTGAGTTCCTCGAAATTATCCAAGAGGCCGCTATCGCCGAAGTCCCTTCGCTGCCACAGACGCTTGAAGAACCGACGCGGCTCGGTCGGTTGTATTTTCGGTTGTTGGTGGCGCAGTACGCGAGAAGGGACACCGCTGCCGATCTGAAAGCAGGCTGGATCGGTCGCTGGCGGTTGTTGAGTGCGATCTGGAAGTTCTCGCGCGGGAAGGGCGCTGCCCCGCCGTTGCAGCCGGTCTTCAAACCGGTCCCGTTCGCGACGCTCGAAGCGCCGTTCGGGCCACTCACCGTCGAACAGGATGAGATTCTGACACGCTACTTGCGGGTCAAAGTGCAGGGGCTGCACTTCTGTGGATTGGCCTATTACGATGTGCCGTTCGTCGAGGGCTTTCACAGTCTGGCGCTGGTCATCCCCGCGACGTTGTGGCTCGCGCGATGGCTGGCCGCGTCGTCCGGGCGGTCGCAGTGGACGACCGACGATGTGATTCAGGCTCTCACGATTGCCGACCACCACCACGGGTATTCGCCGGTCCTCGGCCAATACGCCGCGCGACGCCGCGTCCACATGCTGACCGCAGCGGGAGACTTGCCGCGTCTGATCACTTGGTACGGGCGATGAGGTTGCGGCTTGAGGGCCATCGCTTCTTCGTTCACGTTGACCTGCGGAGCGACTTCTCTCTTGGGAGCATCGTCCCGTCTCCGATGAGCATCGTCCCGTCTCCGATGAGCATCGTCTCGGCGGGAAGTCCGGCTAACAAAGCTAAGCCGGACTTCAGACCCGTTGCCTGACAACGCAGATTGACCCTCTTTCGGACCCCCGATACAACTCCCGCCCCGCTCCAAGCCCTCGGCTTCACGGGGCCGCAGTTCGCGTTGCAAGGAAGCACGCATGAGCGCCGTTCGTCAATCTTTGCCCGATACTTCGGCCGGTCCTGCGATCGTGTCGGCGTCGCAACTTGCACAGTTGCGGGCAGCGCGAGATATCGTGGCGCACGAAGGCCAATCGCTGATTGACCTCTCAAAACGACTCGATGCTCAGTTCTGTCTCGCTCTCGATTTACTCGCCGCCTGTCGCGGAAGCGCGATGGTGACGGGAGTCGGCAAGGCGGGGCTGATCGCGCGCAAGATCGCGGCGACGCTCTCTTCGACGGGGACTCGCTCTCACTTCATCCATCCGACGGAAGCGTTGCATGGAGATTTGGGCTGCGTCGGTGTCGATGATGTCTGGCTGATATTCTCGAACAGCGGTGAAACGGACGAAATCTGCCGGCTCCTGCCGCTGATTCGTGAGCGACGGCAGGCGATCATCGCGGTCACGGCCAGCGACGCGAGTACGCTCGGGGCGGAGGCCGATGCCACGATCAAGCTGGGGCGGTTGGTTGAGGCCGGAGCGCACGGACTCGCTCCTTCGACCAGCACGACCGCGATGTTGGCGATTGGCGATGCGTTGGCTCTGGTGCTCAGTCAGCATCGCAATTTCACACCGCAGCAGTTTGCGATCTTTCATCCGGGTGGCAGTCTCGGTCGCCGCGTGGCCGCTGTGAAAGATGTCATGCGCTCTGGTGAGCAGGTCCGCATCGCCTCCGACTCCGCCACGATTCGCGAAGTCTTCGTGAGTCTCTCTCGACCCGGACGACGTACCGGCGCGGTGATGCTCGTCGATGCCGACGGTTGCCTGTCGGGGTTGTTCACGGACAGCGACTTGGCGCGAATGCTCGAACGACGGCAGGACGATCAGTTTGATCGGCCGATCACCGACGCGATGACGCACCGCCCGCTCACCATTGGTCCCGACGCGATCATCGAAGAGGCCCTCCAAATTCTCGGAGCCAAGCATGTCAGCGAGTTGCCGGTCATTGACTTCGCCGGCCGGCCAATTGGTTTGATCGACATCACGGATTTGATTGGGATCGGGTAGGGCAGCCGGGGCCGATGAATGAAGGCGATTGCAAATTGATCATTGGTAAATGCAAATTGCAAAATAAAGGAACCGATATCGAGGGCATTGCGAGTCTTTCAATTATCGCCTCTCGCGACCCAGGACGAGAGTTTGGCGAGCCGCATGCCGTAAGGCTGCGGGTTCTTGGCCGTCGCAGGAAACCCGTGGCCTGACGGCACACGGCTCGCCGCGAACATCTCTTTCATGGCCGTGCGAGGTATCGCAATTTGCATCTACCAATCTCTTCCCACTCTCGCCCTCAATATTCGCGCAAACAAAACTGTGATGGACCTCGCCGCTCATGCTCTCCCGGATCCTCTTCACGATTGCGACGGCCGTCAGCCTGACCGGGTTGTATGCGGTGTACGCGGTCGCGATCCGGCCCTTGGTTGTGATCCCGGACGAGTCTGCCGCGCCACGGGTCGCTGAGGAGCAGAACGAGTCGCATCGGCCTGCCGAGAACGTCCGAGTGGCGGAGTCATACCTCACCGAACAGTCGTGGGCGGCTCAGTCCGAGTACATGTTGCGCGCCGGTCAGGCCTTCATCTTCACCAACAATTGGGACCGCGAGAAGACGGACCAGCGGCTGGTTCACTTCGAGCCGTTTGCAATGGTCTGGGTCACGAAAGACAAGCAGGGGCGCGAGCAGGCAGTGTCGTTGTGGAGTGACTCGGCACAGATCAAGTTTGCGTCGGCGTTCGATGACAAACACTCGAACCCCGGTCGTGTTGTCGGCGCGGTCTTGGATGGCGATGTGCAGATCAAA
The DNA here is from genome assembly GCA_043749505.1 of Schlesneria sp. Lineage (GTDB taxonomy): Bacteria > Planctomycetota > Planctomycetia > Planctomycetales > Planctomycetaceae > Schlesneria. Next base: position 9,137 of record JAYVDI010000170.1, read on the forward strand.
GGGCCTGACGGACTGCAAGTCGATGGCAAGCGTTTCATTTTTGATGAATCCGCTCCGTCGCTCATCAGCACACACCCGGTCGGGTTTCGATTTGGACCGCACGTCGGTTCGGGCCGCAGTCTGCACATGAGTCTGATCCCCGCCGAGGGCCTGCCGGGCCGAGACCGTCCGCATGTGTTCGGCATTCGTTCTGTTCGACTCTCGGGCGGGATCGATCCCGCGACGAAGAAGTTTGAAGATGTGCGGCTGGATGTCCACATGCGTCAACAGGACAAGCCGGTCGTCGTGAATATTCGCAAAGCGTGGGAATTGGAATACGACGTGGCGGCACAGACGGCGACGTTCTCAAAGGATGTGCGCGTCTTCAATCTGACCGGGCCGAATGAACGTGATGGCTTGGACTGTGATCTCTTGAAGATCCACTTCGCCACGAAATCGAAGTCGGGGTCGGGCGATAGTCGCAACGGATCGACCGACGGCACCATTGTCAGTAACGAGGCCGTCGTCGAACGGAAACAGCCGTACCAACAAATTAAAACCGATCTCGAGTTCGAGCGGCTGACAGCGACCGGGATCAACGGGCGCAAGGTACAGGTCGTTTCTCAACGGAACGGTCTCCGCGCCTTCATGGCGGAACTGGACTACCACGCCCTGCAACGAACGTTGCACATGAGCGACCCGAAGGGCGTGACAGTCACACAGCGCGGGACCACGCTCGTCGTTCCCGACATCGACGTGCGATTCGGCGAACGCGAATCGCTGAGTGAAGTCCTCTGTCGTGGGGCGGGCAGCTTAGAAACGACGACTCCCGGTTCGAGGCATCTCGCCTTTAGCGCCACATGGGCGAAGCAGCTCAGTCTGACGACCGACCGAGCAACGGGACTCGACGTGATTCAACTCGATCACAAGGCCTCGTTTAAACAGCCGGGCAAACGGACGGGACTGGGAGCCGAGCGAATTCGCATCTGGGTCGCGTCGCTTTCATCTACCGGCGCACTGCGGATGAGTGACGCACCCTCGGGATCATCATCCCCTTCGGCGGTGCCCTCCGTCCCAGCGGCTGAACCCGACGTGAAGCGTCTCTTTGCAGAAGGGGACGTGGCGCTCGTCAGCCCGCAGCTGTGGGCTCGTTCGCAGGAACTCGATGTTCGATTCGATGAGGCCGAAAATCAAAGCGTTTCGGCTCGAATAAACTCGCGCGCGGGACTGATTCCCGCAGCATGGGTGTTGGATGAGACATCCCCGCGCGACGACTCAAACGCCGCTCCGCCCTCGTTGCCCACGCGGCTCAACGAGCGAGTCGCGCAGATGTCTCACTCCACACGGTCTCGTCCGGAAGCGGACGGTTCGCTGGGGCCGCCGATCGACATCCCGTCGTCATCAATGGGCACCACGGGACGGAATCGTCTCGCTCAGCAAAGTGACTCCGCCACCGAGCCACTCAACCTGACTGCCGACCGGATTGGCGTCCGGCTTCGCAAAGTGAGCGGCCAGTCTCAGCCCGAAGTGACCGTCATCAAAACCGTCGGTCATGTCGTCGTCCGCCAGAACCGCAAGGCGGGCGAGCTACCGCTCACGGCGGAAGGGGACCGCATGGATCTGACCAACGAAGGCCCCTCGGACCAAGTGATTCATCTGTACGGTAATCCCGCTCACTTGCGCGATCGCGGCGTTCACATTGAAGGGCGAGAAGTTCATCTCGACCGTGCTGGGAACCGTGCGTGGGTCACAGGACACGGACTGCTCCAGTTGCCGATGCCGAAGCGAGCACCGATCACGGCTCTCGGTGAATCCACCGCCGATCCGGACCTGGATGTCTGGTGGGATGAGTCGATGGAGTTCAATGGCCAGACTGCTCAGTTCGTCGGCAAGGTCCGCGCGCAGTTGGGTCGAACCACGCTGCGCTGTGAACTGATGGACGTGGGACTGACCGAGCGACTGTCGTTCTCCGAGCAGACCATCAAGACTCAGCCGGAACTCCAGTCGATCTCGTGCCGCGAAGACGTGACGTTTGAGAACTCTGAGTATGACGGAACGAAGGTGGTTCAAGTCCGGCGGGGCAAGGTGGCCGAGTTCCGATTCGACCGTGTGAAGAACACCGCGTTCGCTCAGGGGCCGGGGCACATGCAGCTTTGGCAGCGTGGCAAGAACAGTCTGACCGGTGGCGGCGCAGCCGATCTCATTCAAGCCAACCGCCCGATCACTGTTGTCGCTTCGGATTGGAACTACACGCGGGTGGATTTCAAAGGCAAGATGACCGGTCAGATCGAACTCCAACGGGCGATGTTTCACGACGCGGTCTGGATCGTGCATGGTCCGGTCAAAAGTCCGATCGATGTTCTCGATCGAGACAAGCTCACCGGCGACGCAGGAAGCATGAGGTGCGAGCAACTCGAAATTGTCCACCAAGAAAAGGGACCGAACAACCCGGTCGCATACCAGCAACTCGTCGGCCACGGCAACGCCCAGATTGAAGGTCGCGGCTTCTACGCGACCGCCGATGAGATCAGCTTCGATGGCTCAAAGGGCTTGTACATGCTGCGAGCACACGGCAAAGAGAGCGCGACCGTTGCCCGCGATTCGGAACGTGGCCCGCCAACGGAAACGTCCGCCCGCCGCATCGACTTCACCCCGTCCCGCAACGCTCTCATCGTTCATGGTGCCAGCGGCGCGAGCGGCGGTTGAGCAAAGCTCCCGTCTAGGAACAACTCCGCTGTTTGTCGCCTTTCGCTCCGCGAAAGACGACATTGTTTTTGGACGAGTTCTCAGTTGCCGAACTCCAGTCGGCGGAGCAACTGGACTACAGTAGGCCAGTCGCTCCGCCGACTGGTCACTCTTCGTTCGACGACTCGCGAGCGTGGCCGACTTCATCACACACTTCTCCGCGAGGCACCGCCCACAGATGACCGATCACAACGTCCAATCAGCCTCCCGTCCCGTCGATCACTGCGAGGACGAACTCACCGCTGTGACGGTCTTCGATTTGAGCGGTCGCACGCAAATCGAACTGACCGGTGTGGATCGAGCCAAGTTTCTGCATGGTTTCTGTACGAATGACATCCAGCGGCTGGAGCCGGGGCAGGGTTGCGAGGCGATTCTGACGAACATCAAAGGGAAGGCGGTCGGTCACGTCTTCGTCTTCGCGACCGCCACCTCGCTCTGGTTGGACACGGTCGCCGGGCAGGCCGAGTCGATCATCACGCATCTTGATCGCTATCTGATCCGTGAGGACGTGACGTTTCACGACCGGTCGAACGATTTGGGTGAACTCTTCCTTGCGGGGCCGCACGCGACTCAGTTGCTGATGCTCGACGACGGCCTGCCGCCCGGCAGTCACGTCGAGCGCGAGACATTCGGCCAGCCGTTCGTGATCCGCCGCGCGGACCTTTTCAGTCCACCGGGTTTTTTGATTTCGCTGCCGCTCGCCGCGCGCGATGCCATGCTGCGCAGCCTGATCGCCGTCGGGGTCGTCTCGGGGTCGAGTGATCTCTTTGAATCCCTGCGGATCGCCGCTGGGTTCCCGCTGTTCGGTCGCGACATCACGGACGAGAGCCTCGCTCAAGAAGTGGCCCGCACGCCGCAGTGCATCTCGTTCATCAAGGGCTGCTATCTCGGACAGGAGCCGATCGCGCGGCTCGACGCACTCGGGCACACCAACCGCGAACTGCGCCGAGTCCGATTCGCCTCAGGTTCAACTCTGACTGTGGGCACAAAGCTACTCGCCGCCGAGTCCGATTATGAAGCGGGCGTTCTTACGTCAGTCGCCCCGCTGCGAAACGAAGCCGGGGAGACGCTGGCCCTCGGCTACCTCAAGACCAAGTTCGGCAAACCCGACACGCCCGTGAGAGCACTCTGCGGAACAGACTTCACGCCGGGGATCGTGATGGTTACGGGAGCACGCTTGTAGCAGCCTGTTGAAACATAGAAGGCTGAAGCGCGAGCGAAGGATTTCTGAGCCTAATTCGCCCGCATTTGCGACACCCTTCGCTTACGCTTCAGGCTTCAAGAGGCTCGTAGAACGCGCGGCTCAGTCCGGCAACATGAGTGGAGATTCCATCGCGACACGCAGCAAACTCAGGCCGCGCGCACGAGAAGCCCGGCATTCGGAAATGCCGGGCTTCTGGATTTCAACATCGGCACGAACGGGACAAGCCGGTCACGACGATTACTCGGACGAATCGGGACCGGGCGAGTGGCACCAGAGAGAATCGAGTCCAAGCTGGAACGCGCTTACTTACGGTGCCGAATCTTGCTGCGGTTCTTCCGCTTCTTGCGGCCAATCTTGCGTCGCCCTTTACCCGTCTGCTTGACACCCATTAGCTCTGCACTCCAGTCATCTTTTTATCTCTACGTGAATCCGCCGGTGATAGCTCTCAGCGGGGCGGGGAAGATAGCAGTCTCATCACAAACGATCAAGCAACGGCTTTTTCTCTCCATTCGCCTGATCAGAGTGGCTCGCTTGACCCTGTTCGGGTCGCAACCCAAGATACCGCCGCTTCGGTTTTGGGTGAGTTCGACTTCACGGGATGGCACGCAATGCAGATTTCGTTTCGACAGATGTTGGTCGCGGGAATGTTGGTCGGTTGCGGCTTGAACTTCGTCGGCTGTGAAGGACAAGTGACGAAACCGGCTCCGAAAGCCCGCGGCTCCCTCGCGGGGACCAAGCCAGCACTTGAGACCACTGACACTCCCAACTCGGAAGAACCCATGCTCACCGTGCAAAACGAACCGTTTGGTCAAACCGAAGCTGGAGACGAAGTGGTTCAGTACAGCTTGCGGAACCGGTCGGGAATGAAAGTCGGACTCATCAATTTCGGCGCGATCATCACGTCTGTCGAAGTTCCCGATCGCGATGGGAAGCTTGCCAACGTGACGCTCGGCTTTCCCGAGATCGCGGGCTATCAAGTGAATAACCCATACTTCGGCGGTGCCTGTGGTCGGTTCGCCAATCGCATCGCGAAAGGCAAGTTCTCGCTCGACGGCACCGAGTACAGCCTCTTCTTGAACAACGGCCCCAACACGCTGCACGGTGGCCAAGTCGGGTTCATGAAGAAGTCTTGGAAGGCCGCGCCGTTTCAGAACGATGACGCGACCGGTGTGAAGTTCACGTACACCAGTCCCGATGGCGAAGAGGGCTATCCCGGCGAGTTGAAGTCGATCGTCACGTACTCGCTGACCGATGCCAACGAGTTGAAGATCGAGTACCAAGCGACGACCGACAAACCAACGGTGATCAACTTGACCAATCATGCCTACTGGAACTTGGCTGGTGTCGGCAGCGGTCTGATCGTCGATCACGAACTGACGCTCTGGTGTTCGCAATTCCTTCCCGTCGATGAAACGGGCATTCCCAGTGGTGAGTTGGCGGCCGTTGCAGGAACGTGCATGGACTTCCTCAAGCCGGAGAAAATCGGCACTCGCATCGCGGAACCGGTCAACGGAGCTGGCGGCTACGACCACTGCTACGTTGTCGATGGCACGGCGGGCGAACTGCGTCCGGCCGCAAAGATCGTCGAACCGACTTCGGGGCGCGTCATGGAAATCTTCACGACCGAACCGGGTATTCAGTTCTACACGGGCAATTTCCTCGAAGGGACGCCTGCCACCGGCAACGCTCCCAAGCACGGCGCGTTCTGCTTGGAGACGCAGCATTTTCCGGACTCACCGAATCGCCCTGAGTTCCCCACGACACGTCTCAATCCCGGTGAGACCTATCGTCACACGACGGTGCATAAGTTCTCGGTGGCGAAGTAAGTCTGTTCGTTTAACCGCGTGGGCAACGCCCCGCGCGTCGCGCGACCAGGAACGCTATTTCACCACTCCACGCGCGGGGCGTTGCCCACGCGGTTAAACGAGGCGAAGTGCCTATCTCCAGAGTGAGAGCCACCCATGCCCGGTGCCGAGCAGTATCTGAAGCCGTCGGTCATCCGCAATGTGGCGCGGCTCGATTTGCGGGCGCGGTTTATCGTTGAGGGCTTTCTCACCGGCCTGCATGCCAGCCCGTTTCAAGGATTCAGTGTCGAGTTCAGTGAGCATCGTCGCTACCAACAGGGCGACGATCCGAAGGACATCGACTGGCTGGTTTTCGCCAAAACCGACCGCCTCTACGTGAAGAAATATCAGGCTGAGACCAACATCTCGGGCTACGTCCTGATGGACCTGTCCGAAAGCATGGGCTACACGTATCGCCAAGAATTGACCAAGTTCGACTATTGCACCTGTTTGGCCGCCGCGCTCGCGTACCTGATGATTCACCAGCAAGACCCGATCGGGCTGATGACGTTCGACACGCAACTACGAACGTGTCTTCCCGCTCGCAGCAAGCGGAGCCAACTCGGCAACATGCTTGCTCTGTTGTCGAAGGCCCGGCCGACGGGAGCGACCGATGTGGCGGGCAACCTGCGCCGCATCGCCTCGATGGTTCGGCATCGTGGACTGATGATGCTGTTCTCCGATCTCCTCTGCGATCCGAAGCCGGTTCTCGACAGCCTGCACATGCTGCGACATGCCGGTCACGACGTGATCCTGTTCCATGTGTTAGACGAAGCCGAGGTCCACTTCCCATTTGAAGGCCTCTCTGATTTTGAAGACCCCGAGACGGGTGAGCGGCTCGTGGTGGATGCGGCTGGGATTCGTGGCGACTACCTCGGTGCGGTTGAAGAGTTGCGGCAGACCTACAAGACCGAGTGCCTCGGCATGGGAGCCGACTACGTGCCGCTCGACACGAGCCTGCCGTTCGACCGCGCGCTGGTCGGCTATCTCTCGCAACGCAAGGCCCGGTTCTAAGGTGCTCGCTACGGAATCGCGATACTTGGGCGTCAGCCCAATGGCACTGGCAATGTCGCCTTTCGCTCCGCGAAAGGGCGTTCTTTCGCGGAGCGAAAGACGACATTGCCAGACCGCGAACCTCAACGTGAGTGCCATTGGACATCAGCCCCCTGACTCTTTGAATAACGGATGAAGCGTGGCATTCCGAAAGCAGACTTACGCCCAAAAACTAGGGGGCTGACGCCGCCTCGCTCGGATGTCTCGTCGATGGACCGCGTCCTTCTGAACTCGTCTGGACCGTTTTCTAGCCTGCGTGTCTAATCCCGCCCCGTTTGAGTCCGATGATTTGGGGTGGCATCTGTGGGCAGCCTTGCGCGTTTGATTCCGTTTGTCTGGCACCTACGACAGCGATTGATCGCGTCGGCTGGGCTGGCTTCCGTGGCGGCGCTGCTGTCCGTTGTTTCGCTGCTACTCGTCTATCCCGTCGTGAAGTTGTTGCTGGAAGGCCAAGGGCTGCACGAGTTCGTCGCGGTCGAGCGGCAAGCGGCGCAGATCACGATTGCGGCGGAAAGGACTCGTCAGCTCGAACTCGATGAGCAGACGAAGCAACTCACGCGTGACAGCAATGACGCCGCGCTGCTTCAATCGCAAGCGGATCGGCGGACGAGTGAGTCCGCCCTCGCTGCGGCTCATTGGCGCGAATGGCAGAGCGTGTGGATGGCTTCGACGCTGTTGCCGTGGGTTCCGCGGGATGAGTTCGCGTTGTTGTCCGTTGTGATGGGAGCGTTACTGGCCGTCACTGTGGTGAAGTGCTGTGCGTCGTACTGGCAGGACGTGTTGGTCGGTTCCATCGTGCAACGGACGATGCAGTCGGTGCGGAAGCGATTGTTTCGCAGCACGCTGAAGCTTGACCAGCAAACGCTCGCATTGGAGACCACACCGCAATTGATGTCGCGGTTTACGTTCGACCTGCAACAGGTGACGCTCGGCCTGACATTGTTTGGCAGCATGATGGTGCTGGAACCACTCAAGGCCCTGTTCTGCGTGGTCTGTGCGTTGGGAGTGAACTGGCGTCTGACGGCCCTTTCATTTGTCTGTGCTCCGGTCGCCGTGGTTCTCTTTCAAAAGTTCGGTCGCGGGTTGAAGCGAGCCAGCGGTCGGCAGATGGAAAGCATGTCGCGCGTCCACCGCGTACTCGATGAAACGCTCAAGTCGTTCCGTTCGGTCCTTGCCTTTCGCAACGAGCGGTTGCACCGCAGGCGGCTCGCGAAGGAGCAGCGTGACTACTTCGACAAGGCTCAGCAGATCGTGAGGATCGACGCACTCGCCAGCCCCTCCGTTGAATTTCTCGCGACGGTCGCGGTCTGTGCGACATCGCTCCCCGGCGCGTATTTGGTTCTTTACCAACAGACATCCCTCTTCGGCATCACGCTGTCATCGACCCCGATGAAGGCGTCCGACCTCGCATTGCTCTACACATTGCTCGCGGGAACTCTTGACCCGGTTCGCAAGTTGGCGACGGTTTACTCGCGCGTGAAGCGCGCGGCCGCCGCGTGCGATCGCGTCTTCGGATGGATGGACCGCTCGTCTTTGCTCACTGTGCCTGAACGGACTTCGCCACTTCCCCGGCACAGCGTCGCACTCGAATTCGACCAAATCACTTTCCGTTACGCCACGGCCATTGATGCCAACAGTGAGGCCACCGGCACCGACTTCGCGAGGCCACCGGCACTCGGCGATGTTTCCGTGAGCATTCCATTTGGAGCGACCGTCGCCGTTGTCGGCGGCAATGGGTCGGGCAAGTCCACGCTCGTGAACTTGCTGCCTCGCTTTTACGACGCGCAGTCGGGAACCGTTCGTCTGGATGGAGTCGATCTGCGCCAGGCCGATTTGCGTGAGCTGCGTTCGCAAATCGGAGTCGTCACGCAGGAGACGCTCCTCTTTGACCGGACCATCGCTGAAAACATCGCCTACGGCCGCGCGGGGGCTTCGCGAACGGAGATCGAAGAAGCCGCGCGACGCGCCCGCGTGACCGACTTCGCGCGACAACTTCCCGATGGTTTGGAGACTCAAGTCGGTGATCGAGGCCACCGACTTTCGGGAGGCCAACGCCAACGAGTCGCACTCGCGCGGGCTTTGCTGCGTGACCCGGCTTTACTGATCCTCGATGAAGCCACGTCTGCGGTGGATGCTCACAGCGAACAACTCATCCACGAATCGCTGCGAGAATTCTCCGTCGGTCGCACGACGCTGATCGTCACGCACGCGATGACGACGACACTGGTCGAACTCGTGTCACATGTGCTGGTGATGGATCACGGTCGAGCGATCGCGTTCGGCCGCCACGCTGACGTGTTGGCGACGTGCCCCGTCTATCAACGCTTGTTCAACGCTCAATCGCACCGTCGCGCAGCGGGATGAGTTGACCGCCCGCCTCGTTTCACCGCGTCTGTTCTCTGTTTCGAGAACATTGCTTCTCGAAGAAACTCGTTGCAGACATGAGCGAAGTCGTCTCCTTACAATCTTCGCCGTGCCACAGCCACCGTTGGGAACTGCAGAAGCTTTCGCCAAGTCTCGACGAGGTCACTTCACCTTGAGTCCCGAGTTCCCGAAATGACGCACGAAACCGTTGGCCGACCGATGGAGATTCTGCTCGTCGAAGACAGCCTCACCTTCGCGCGACTCGCGATCGGGGCGCTCAAAAACGGGCGAGTGCAACATCGGTTGACGTGGCTGACCGACGGGGCCGAAGCGTGGCAGTTCCTGCAACGCGAAGGGGTCTACTCTCAAGCACCGCGCCCGGACTTGCTGCTGCTCGACCTGATGTTGCCGGGCCTCAATGGCACCGAGTTACTCGCCCGGCTGCGCGCCGCCCCTTCGCTGCGGGAGCTTCCCGTGATTGTGATGACGGGCGAAGGAGACTCGTTCGGCGTGAATGAACTCCCCGTGGAAGCGTTTCTCACCAAGCCGCTCGCGTTCGACAAATTCATCGAAATTGTGAGACAGCTCTCCGCCTTCTGGCAGGCAGACATGGTTGTCCCCGCGCATGCCGCCAATCTGTCCGTCATCCAGGACATCGAGTTGGTTTGAAGCGATTGAATTTCTCGCCCGTTCTTTCTCGCCTCGCGTTTCTGGCTGATACCTCACGCGGTCAAGAGTGGGACATTGGCGAGCCGCATGTCGTAAGGCTGCGGGTTCTTAATGCTCGCAAGTAACCCGTGGCCTTACGGCCCACGGCTTGCCTAGCAGCCTGTTGAATATCTGATGTAGAGCGCCGGCCCACCATTAGAGGTCGCGGTGTTTCATGGTGGGCCGGCGCGTCGAAGCGCCGCTGGTCCCACCCTACGATCCTTTTTCAACAGGCTGCTAGAACCTCTCACGTATGGCCGCGTGAGGTATCAAGGGGCGACGGGAACGCCATCAAAGCGGCTTTCGGAACGGCAATTGGCCATCAATTAGCGATGGCACTTGTACGCTGCGCGCTGCCCCTGACTGCGGCTTGCGACTGCGATGGCCCATTCTTACCATGTCGCTGGTTTATGGAGTCCGGAATCTCCGGTCGGCGGGAGATTGACGCCGCGAGTGGCCTTGTAGGCAATTTTTTTCTGCTCGCAGCCGCCAACTCCCAACATCCGTTCCACTTCCGCCGTACACTCGCCGTCATGGCCTTTTCGTGGCTGCGACCCTTCCGTTTTGAAGTCTGCCCGGCGGGTCTGTGCCTGCTGAAATTGTGGTTATCTGAATTTTCCGAGTCATCTGTCGAGAACGGGAATCTGCATGAGCCAGCCCGGCCAATCCAACGAGTCCGTCATCGAAGTCCGCAACCTCACCAAGGTCTATCGCGACTTCTGGGGTCGCCCCAAGGTTCGAGCACTCAATGCCCTGAGCTTGGATATCAAAAAGGGAGAAGTGTTTGGGTTGCTCGGCCCGAACGGGTCAGGCAAGACCACGACTCTCAAGCTGCTCCTCGGTCTGCTCTTTCCGACGGAAGGTGACATCACGATTCTCGGCAAGCCCGCCGCAGATGTGAGTAAGAACGAGCGGATCGGCTACCTCCCCGAAGAGTCGTATCTGTACCGATTTTTGAACGCTCACGAGACGCTCGATTTTTACGGGCGACTCTTCAAAATGCCCGCCAATGTTCGGAAGGAACGGGCCGAGAAGCTGCTCGACATGGTGAAGCTCGCACCGCAAGCGCGTCGCCGCCAGTTGAAGGAGTACTCGAAGGGGATGACCCGCCGCATCGGTGTCGCACAGGCTCTGATCAACGATCCCGATCTGGTGATGCTCGACGAACCGACCAGCGGCCTCGATCCGCTTGGTAATCGTGACATGAAAGACCTGATTCTCGATCTGAAGAAGCAGGGCAAGACCGTGCTGATGTGCAGCCACTTGTTAGCCGACGTGCAGGACGTGTGCGACAGAATCGCGATTCTGTACGGTGGCGAACTGAAGGTCATGGGCCGTGTCGATGAGTTGCTCAAAGCTCAGGACGAGACACAAATCCTCAGTTCTAGGCTGAGTCCCGAGGCGATCAAGGACATCGAGGCGGTCATCAAAAAGCACGGCGCGAATGTCCTGAAGGTCGATCAGCCGACCGCCAACCTCGAAGACCTGTTCCTGAAAACAGTGCAGGAAAGTCGCGAACGCCCCGGCCATCGACTCGTGCAAGAAGGCAAGTCTGCATCGTAAAGATCCCGTCTAAAAACAACTCCGTAGGATGGGCACTCCTGCCTGTCCGCTCTTCCGCACCAAAGCCGGACGGGCAGGAGCGCCCATCCTACAATCCGTTTTCTCCGTCAACGTTTTCGAGGGCTTTCCTCCGCCATGTCATTTGACCCGCAACCACTGTATCTGCTGCCATCCATCTTGTACTGGATGGTTGTCGCTGGCGGCTTGGCGCTGCTCGTACTTTCGGTCTCCGCCGTGAGTGTCTTCGTCACCCATCGTGGTGCTGGAGGTAAGCTGTTCTTCCGCGAACTGTCGGGCTGCATCTCCGACGTACTCAGTCTCTCGCCCCGCAGAATCGGTGCCTTGGCGAAGTTGACGTTCCTTGAAGCCTATCGCCGCAAAGCCCTCGCGGTGTTTGTCGTGTTTGCGTTGTTGTTCATGTTTGCGGGCTGGTTCATGGGTGATACGAAAGAGATCACCAACGATCAGGTCAAGGTTTACATCAGCTTCGTACTACGAGCCATCAGTTGGCTGGTACTACCTGTCGTGCTGGTGTTGAGCTGCTTCGGCATCCCGGAAGACATTCGCCTGCGATCGCTGCACACCGTCGTTACGAAGCCTGCTCGTCGATTGGAGATCGTGCTGGGCCGTGTGATCGGCTTCAGTCTGATTGGCACGCTCGTGTTGCTCGTGATGTCGTCCGTCGGCTACGTCTGGATCGTCCGGCAGATTCCCAAGACAGCGAAGGACCAAGGTCTGCTTTCCTGTCGCGTTCCGGTGTATGGGTCGCTGACATTCCTGGATCGGTCGGGAGTTCCAGCCGCCAAAGGGATCAATACCGGCGACTTGTGGGAGTTCCGCTCGTACATCGAAGGAGCCACCGCCGCACGGGCCGTTTGGATGTTTAAGAACATTGATGCTTCGGCACTCGATGCGGAAGGCAACCTGCACCTCGAGAACCAGTTCACCGCATTCCGCAGCTACAAGGGTGACATGAAGCGGCAATTGCTGTTCGACTTCAAGTTCATCAATCCTGAAAAGCCAACCGCTCCGAACCAACCTCTCACATTCACGACCGATGCTCGGCAGGTCAACGAGTTCCGCGGCGTGACCGACAAGATCAACCGCAAGCTCGGCCGTGCCGGTGACGAGAAGACGTACGATTTGATCGACGACTTCGTGATGAAGGATGGTTCACTGATCGTCGAAGTCTCGTGCATTGACCGCGAACAGTATCTCGGAATGGCTCGTCCAGACTTGTTCGTTCGCAGGCCCGACCAGCCGTTCTATGTTGGCTACGCGAAGGCGATCTTGGGTATCGAGCTGCTGCTGATCCTCGTCACGATCATGAGTGTGACCGCGAGTACGTTCCTCAAGGGACCGATCGCGGCAGTACTCACCTTCTGCCTATTGATGCTGGGCGGCGAAGACTCGCACAACTTCATGGACGAACTCGTCTTCGGCAAGTTCAAGGGGGGCGGCTTCCTTGAGTCGATCTACCGCATTGTGACTCACATGAACCCGACCACCGACCTGCCAGACAATCCTGCGTTCGGAGGGATGAGATTCTTCGACGCCGGTCTGACCAACTTCCTCTGGCTCTGCAAGCAGGTCATTCCGCGGTTGCAGTTCTTCAACATGTCTGATTACGTCTCGAACGGATTCGATGTCCCTTGGGACGCTTCCGTTGTCCCGAGCATCCTGGTGACGCTGGGCTACTTGGTCCCGTGCGTGCTGCTGGGCTACTTCGCTCTCCGGATTCGTGAACTGGAGTCCAAATGAACAACATGACCACCGCTCAATCCCGCAAGCTGACTTATCTCGGTGGGATCGTGCTGCTGTTAATCCCGATCATCTGGCTGGGCCTGCCGTCCGACGGCAAGGCCGGATCGGGTGGCAAGTTGGCGCAGCTTCGCTCGCAGTATGAGCTGGGCGAAAGCGACCTCGGCGATGTCGATCCGTCCAGTGCTGCGATGAACTTGGTACTGCTCGGCATGCGTGGCGTCGCGGTCAATCTGCTGTGGGTCGATCTCGACAAGCAGAAGGACATGAAACGTTGGGCTGAAATGCAGGCGGTCACCGAGTCGATCGTCCGGCTGCAACCTCACTTTGAAAAAGTGTGGGAGTTCAACGGCTGGAATCTGGCGTTCAACACGTCGGCCGAATGGGATGCCGTTCCCGACCGCTATTACTGGGTGAAGACCGGTGGCAAGTTCCTGAAACGCGGCGTCGAGCGCAACCGGAAATCGACTCACCTGCAATACCACGTTGCCAACGTCCTTCAAAAGAAAATCGGCCTCGCGGATGAGTCAAAAGACTACCGCAAGTTCTTCCGGCACGATCCGGATCCGAAGTTCAATGGCGGTGTTGATCCCGAGTTCAATCCCGATGATCTCGACAGCTACCTCGCGGCGAAGGCGGCTGCGGAGTTGGCCTGTATTAAAGAAGAGACTCGCCCGCAGCACATCTTGGATCGCAGTCTGTTTCGCTCGATGCCCGCTCGTTGTCAGTTCGACTACGCCATGGTTCTGCAAAAGGATGGCAAGTTCGGTGAAGAGACTCGCGAAGCTTGGCAACTGGCGCTCAATGACTGGACACAAAAGTACGGCAAGGAAGTCTTCCGTGTTTCGATCGGTGACGAGCTGTTCGATATCCAGTTGGAAATGAATCGCGAAGACATTAAGGCGTTCGTGAAGTCTCCTGACGACGCTGTGAAACTCACCCGTGCCGTCGAGTCCTACCGCCGGATGGTCAACTACTACTACTGGCGCATGCGAGGAAATGCCGAAGCGGATCGCGAGACCTCGGAAGCTCACCGCGATCTGTACGAAGCGAATCAGTTCTACCGGAAGCAGGAATTGGAGAAGGCTCGGGCCTCGGCCCTGTCAGGCATGACCACGTTTGATGCTGTCCTGCATAAGAAGGGCTACGAAGAGTTGAAGGACGAGGACACTTTCGTCGAAGAATGCCTGCTGGGAATCATGGTCTGGGAAGATACTCACCGCATCAGCAGCGAACGCGTTCCCGATGAGTTCCCGCTGAAGTGGCTGAAACAGGAACGCTTGGGCAACGAAACCACGGTGCAGAACGTGTCCCGTGCCTTCAAACGACTGTTTCTTGATAACTGAGCTGTGTCGTGTGAGAGTTGAGTCGATGTGAATTTCAGCCGTCGCACGGATGCATTATCCGTGCGACGGCTTTTTCCGTTAGTGCCCATTTCAAAACCAGTCCGACGTGCAAGCGAGGGCTTCGCCGTCATCAAATGTCCAGCCTTCCCTTGCGCGTCGGGCTAGTTTGTCGAAGCAAAAAACCGGTTTTGAGCTGCGTCCTGCCGATCCACACAACCCGGCGAACTGACAAGCAAGCTGTCCGCTGCTATCGTGGGTCCGCCGCTTGGGGGAGTGATTGCGGCCCCGTTGCTTAGAACCTGTTGATGAATCACTCCGCCGTTTGTCGCCTTTCGCTCTGCGAAAGGGCGCTCTTTCGCGGAGCGAAAGGCGACGTTGTTTTTGGACAGGTTCTTACAGAGCGGCTCTGCGGTAGGCAGATCTTTCTCGGCAAACGGCCTTGATTTCATGGCCGGCAACCTCAGTGAGGATTGGCAACGTGGCGTTGATCGTGCAGAAGTTTGGTGGGTCGAGCGTGGCGGATGCTCGACGGATCATGGCGGCGGCTCAGCGGGCGGTGGACGCCAAGCGGGCGGGCAATCAAGTGGTGATGGTCATCAGTGCGCGCGGCGACAAGACCGACGACCTGATCGAGCTGGCCAAGCAGATCGGCGATCATCCGCCTCCGCGAGAAATGGACATGCTCCTCGCCACAGGTGAGCAGGAATCGGTGGCCCTCGTCGCGATGGCTGTGCAGGCGCTGGGCGAGCCGGCGATCAGTCTGACCGGCTATCAAATCGGCATCCTGACAGATTCGACGTACACGAAGGCACGCATCCGCCGTATCAAGACCGATCGCATTCGGAAGGCCCTTGATGAAGGCAAGATCGTCGTGGCCGCTGGCTTCCAAGGAATCGACGACGACTTCAACATTACGACGCTCGGTCGTGGCGGGAGCGACACGACGGCGACCGCATTGGCCGCCGTGCTACAAGCCGATGTCTGCGAGATCTACACCGACGTGGACGGCATCTACACGACCGACCCTCGGCTGGTGAAGGCGGCTCGCAAGATGAACCGCATTTCCTACGACGAAATGCTGGAACTGACGAGCCTCGGCGGTGGCAAGATGCACTCGCGATCGATTGAGTTCGCAAAGAAGTACCGCGTGAAGCTCCTCATTCGTCCGGCGTACACGACCGGCGAGGGAACTTTGATCGCACCGCTGCAAGATGAGAACGTGCCGATGGTCTCGGGCGTGGCCCTCGTGAAGAGCGAGGCCATCGTCGCGCTGCGAAAGCTGCCCGATCGGCCCGGTGTTTTGGCGGCGTTGTTCAGCAAGATGGCCGAACGGAAAATTCCGATCGACATGGTGATTCAAGACGTGGCGGAAGGCTCCATCGCCGAGGTTTCGTTCACCGTGCCGCAGGATGATTTGGCCGAGGCTCTCACGGCGGCTCAGCAAGCGGTCCTGTCATTGGGAGCGGGCGAGGTCCATCACGGGACGAACGTGGCCAAGATTTCGGTGGTCGGTGCGGGGATGAGAACTCACACCGGCGTGGCGGCTCAAATGTTCAAGTCCCTCTCGGACAAGGGGATCAACATTCAGATGATCACGACCAGCGAGATCAAGATCTCGGTGCTGGTCGATCGCGATCAAAAGGAAGCCGCATTGATTGCGGTTCACGAGGGCTTCAACCTGCACCAAGAGTTCGCCGCGCCGCCGAGCATTGGTTATCGCCAAGAGAACGACCACGCGGCGAACGATGTCTCGCGCGATGAACTCGAACGCGATGTCGTCTCACGCTTGGCGAGCATGGAAGACATCGTCGTCAGCGAAGTGCAGCTCGATACCGAGCAGTCTCGCGTGACGGTGCGGCACGTCGCCGATCATCCGGGCGTCGCGGCTGAAGTCTTCGCCGCCGTGGCCGAAGGGGGCGTGATGGTCGATTTGATCGTGCAGAACATCAGCCAGGGCCAGCAAGCTGACCTCAGCTTCACCGTCCCGCGCGGAGACTTGGAAAGCTGTCTGCTCCTGCTGCGAGAACTGACCGAACGCTGGCCCGGCACCCAGGTGAGCTTCGAGAAAGAGATGGCCATGCTCTCCGTCATGGGGATCGGCCTGAGAAGCCACACCGGCGTGGGCGAAAAAATGTTCCGAGCCTTGGCCGACGCAGGCGTCAACGTGCAGATGGTCAACACCAGCGAAATCCGCATCAGCGTCGTCGTCGCCCCCAAGGATGCGTTCAAGGCTCACGAGGCACTTCTGACAACGTTCGGCTTGAAAAACTGAGCCGTTGCTCAAATGCTGGCGACAGTTTTCATGTGTTCCTGTCTGAACAGCATCGCGTCACGGGTTTTCAGCAAAGGTCTCATCATGCCCTCCACAGAAGTGCCTCAGACGAACAAGTATGTCTACTGACAACAGGACGATGCTTGGCTCGGCTACCTCCAAGACGATCCCGACTATTGGACGCAGGGGGATACTTTGGATGACGTGCTTGAGCATCTGAAAGACCTCTACCAAGACCTCACCGGGCAGGTGTAAGTGGCTAGAAGCTGCCCGAGACTGGAGTCGCCCCAAGAGGTCAAGAGGCATCGTTTTGAGTGCCACAGTCACGGCTTTTCGTGGCACTTTGAAAGCAAGTCATTACCTTTCTGATAGCCTCTTATACCGCACGCGGTTGAAGCTGACACTAACCCGAAGCGTAAGCGAGGAGGCAACACCAGTCCTCGCTTACGCTTCGGGTTAGTGTGAAATGTGCCATTCTCACCCGTCTGCGGTATATGAGCCTGATTCGCCCGCATTTGCGACATCCTTCGCTTGCGCTTCAGGCTTCTATTCCCTTTTTCAACAGGCTGCTACGGCCGTGTGATCGTGACGGTGTTGCTGCCCGCTTCGTTGGCGGTGGTGAGGACGACGAAGGTCTTGAATGAGGCCACGTCGCCGGGGCTTTCGAGGCTGGCGGTCGTGGCGAAGGTGGTCGTGCCCGCTGGGATGTTGCCGACCACGGTGGCTGTCGCGGCGTCGAAGCTGGAGCCGACCGACATCCGCACTTCGTAGTGGTCCAGGTTCGCGTTCGTCGAGGCGGGCCAGTTGAACTCGGCCTGCTCGTTGGCCGGAACCCAAGCGCCGGTCAACGTCACTCCGGCGGGCGTGCTGCCGGCCGGGGGAGTCACTTCGGGGAGCGACAGGGCGAACGGATGATCGGCCCCGTACTCAATCACGATTGCCTGACGGTATTGAACAGAGCGCTCCCGCAGCGGTTTCAGGAGGATGTCCCGCTGGTTGCGGCCGATGCGAGCCGCACTCTCGGCATCGATCAACGACCGATAAACCGTCCGTAACGCCGTCACATCCGTCTGAAATGTCGCGAGTGAATAACTCCCGCGCAACAGCAGCGGTGGCGTGAAGTTGGGGACCGTCGCGTCCGCATTGATCCGCACCCACAGGCTCTCCATATCGTCCAACGCCTTCAGAATTTTCTGCTCGCTGGCCGCTTCATGCGGAGTATCGGGGAGCGACAGCGCATAGCCGGTCCCTTTCAGACGATACGGAACCGCCTCGCGAAACTGAATCACCCGCTCGCGCAGAGGCACCCGCAATGTATTCCGGTTTCCCGCTGTGATCGTGACCCCATTGTCCAAATCCTCCTGACCGGAAATCGCCGCTGCCACACTCGCCACGTCGGTTGTCAGATTCGCCAAGGAGTACCCATCGGGGAGCAGCAGCGCGGTCCCGCCCTCCGCGATCCGGTCCGTATTCACCGCCCCCCAGTGCGACTTGATCTCCTCACCTACCGTCACATGAGACCCCAGATCAGAAATTGGCATGTCATTTTTCCGCGAGTATCACAAAACAGAACAGCAACCAGACACGAGTTCAATTTTACGCCTTCAATCTCACAGATTAAGTCAATTATGCCACTCATTCAGACTACAGACCATCTCCTGACATTATCAGACCAACTCCGGACTATTCCGTACCAGCTCCGGATGTTTCGGGACCAACTCCTAATACTGCCAGACAGGCTCCGGATTCTCCCGGACTATTTCCAATGACTTCAAGACTGTCTCCGCTTGCAATCAGACCATCTTCAATCGCTTATCGACTACCTCCACTGACATCCGATCCACTTCTTGATTCGGTGCTATGATCCCCTCTGCATTCCTCCCGCCGATCATCGCATCAGCAATTGCCTGCGCGGATATCAATGTTATCCCGCGCGCCGGGATATCCGAGATGGGCAGCGCGCAGGATAACACGCTACCACACACAACAGAAAACTCAACGCTGTCTTTGACAAACTGCTTACTGAACGACAAGTTACGTCGCGTGAAGACCAGACCCGCGTCAACAGCTTGGCCGAGTTAGCCAGCGCGCGGGTCAATTCACTGTTAGCCACAACGAAGACACTACGACGTTCTCGGAACACGATCACACAACCAATGTCTATCACCACAGAATGTCCGCAATGCGGAAAACGCCTTTCCGCGCCAGATTCCGCTGCCGGAAAGACGTTGAAATGCCCACAGTGCATGGAGCCAATTGATGTCCCGTATCCAACTCAATTGGTTGCGGCAGCGCCTGTCGATCGCCGAAAGCCATGCCCGTTCTGCGGCGAAATGATCGCGGAAACTGCGATCAAATGCCGCTTCTGCAGTTCGATGCTCGTCCCCGTTCAAGGGGTCACTGGTAACACGCCCGGCAGTACAAAGTTGATTCAGCCATCCGATCCACCGAAGGATCCAATTCTCATGGCACTTCTCAGCGGGTGCTGTATCGCCGGACTCGGCCAATTGGTACTTGGGCAGGTTGTAAAGGGTGTGGTCGTCTTGATTGCGGTTATGTCACTCGCGGCAATCACTGCGGGTCTTTCAATTTTTGCAACATGGCCGTTGATGGGCATCGACGCATATTTAGTTGCGAAAAAACTAAAATCTGGACAAGCAGTCACGGAATGGGAATCGTTTCCAACATGATGAGCCTAACTCGTTACCACGGGTGCCGCACTGCGTTCGCGTGGTTACCGCTAGCCGTTGTGTTGGGGTATGTGGCAATCATGTCTTCGCTCGTCAAATGCACGGTGTGTCCGTTTCAAATCCTGCTCGCCCGCGACTGCCCGACCTGCGGCACAACACGCGCCATCTACTGCCTGTTTACCGGCCAGTTTGCGGCAGCGTTCATCACCAATCCAATCGCATACGTTGCTACGATCGCGCTTATTCGTCACGGCATTCTTCGCAGTTTCCCTTGCAATCGGCGCATTGCGTGGCTTGATTCTCGACCGATCGACACAATGTTGTTGGCATCATTCTTTATCGCCGGCTATCTACACTCATTCGCAGTACTTCCGTCAGCAATCAAATAGTGGCTAACAAGGCGGTCAACCGGAGCGGCGGTCGGCGCGTTTTCCGTATTCCAGGTTTCTGGCCGCCGCCCGGTTACCTTGGTCGTTCGGCTACAGAAACAAGGCACCCATGAATCAGCACTTGGTAAACCGGCTTATTGCGATTCAGCAAGCGCTGATGGCCCAACATATGGGCGGCGCCGGTCTGCCAAACGCAGTGATTGGAAACGAACGCGAAACTTTTCTTCGCGAGTTCCTTCAGAAGGTGTTCCCCTCGCACTATCGTTTCACAGGCGGTGCAATCACTGACTCCAGTGGTCGGATTTCAGGACAGGTTGACATTGCGGTTGAATACCCCTTCATATGCAGCTTCCCCATGCCCGCGAGCCATGAACGGCTGATCCTTGCCGAATCCGTGCTTGCCGCAATCGAAGTGAAGTCAAATCTTGTCAGCCAGTGGGATCAAGTCATGGCAACAGTCCGCGCAATCAAACAGCTTCAGCGTGACGTAGCTCCGCTAATGGTATTTGGACAAGCGCCTTCGGACAGGGTTCCATGCATAGCCGTCGGCTATCGTGGGCATACGACAATCGAGGGACTGCGCGAACGACTTGCGACAACGCCGGATGAATGTCGGCCCGACGCAGCTCTCGTTATTGAATCTGGATGTTTTGAAGGTCTTGGATGCTGGGCGACAGGGGCTGCGGGTTTGTACGCATTGTGCTCGGTGCTCATTAGATCGGCTACGCAGCTTCAAGCAGCTGCACCGGACATGTTTCGCTATCTACAATAGTCGAGTAGCCGAACAAGCCGTTGCACACGGAGCCGCGGGCCGCGCGGATTCTGAAATCAATGCCCTTCGCCGCGGCCCGGTGAACGGGGTCGTTCGGCCAGGGAGCGATGATCCGTTGGCCGCGTTCCGTGAGGTGGCGTACAAGCGAGGATTGCGATGATGCGATTGATTCTCATGTCGCTGACGATGATGGGTTGTTTGCTTGCGTCCGCTCCGTCGCAGGCGGGCGACGAGACGAAGGACGACACGGCGGTGAAGTTTCCCATGCCGCCTGCGGGCTACGACAGTCGCCGCGACGACATTGGCCGCGGCAAACTGGAGACGGTCGAATACGACTCTACGACGGTCGGAGTGAAGCGCAAGGCCCGGGTGTACACACCGCCGGGGTACACCAAGGAGAAGAGCTATCCGGTTCTGTACCTGTTACACGGCATCGGCGGCGACGAGAACGAGTGGGCCAGGGGCGGCGCGCCCGACGTGATCCTCGACAACCTGTACGCCGACAAGAGAGCGGTGCCGATGATCGTCGTTTTGCCCAACGGTCGGGCGTCGCAGGATGTGACTGCGCGGGATCCGATCCCCAAGCAGTCGCCCGCGTTCGCCGCGTTCGAGAAGGACCTGCTCATCGACCTGATCCCGTTCGTCGAGAAGACCTACTCGGTGAAGGCCGACCGCGAGTCGCGCGCACTGGCCGGATTGTCAATGGGCGGCGGGCAGTCGCTCAACTTCGGGCTGGGCAACCTCGACACGTTCGCCTGGGTGGGTGGATTCTCGTCCGCCCCGAACACCAAGCCGCCTGCCGACCTCATCAAGGACCACGCGGAGGCGTCCAAGAAGCTGCGGCTGCTGTACATCGCCTGCGGCGACAAGGACGGGCTGTTCCGGATCAGCGAGGGCGTCCACAAGATGCTCGACGAGAAGAAGGTGCCGCACCTCTACAACGTCATCCCTGGCGGCCAGCACGACTTCAAGGTGTGGAAGAGCGACTTGTATCACTTCGCACAGTTGCTTTTTCGCTAACTCTCACAAGACAGGCCGAACAAGGCGGTCAACCGGAGCGGCGGGCCGGGCGTTTTCGCAATTCAAAGGTTTCTGGCCGCCGCCCGGTTACCTTGGACGTTCGTCGGCACTCTCTGACACTGGTTTTTGGAGGACAACACTCTTCATCGCACGATACCGACCTGAGCGGGCTCAAATCAGACTGAGACGACAACTACATGAAAGCGAGAACTCCGAATGCCCAACGCAGCAATACCGAAATCTGACGGTCTAGAACACGAAGCCTCAACGGCCAACGGTTACTGGGATCGGCGTTTGCTCGCATTTGCAAGCTTCGTTGTTGGCGTTTTCCTCGGAGGCCTGATTTGGGCGTTCTCGAGGGCGGCAACCGGTCACGCAGAACCTTGGGACGCTGCAGGTCCCTACTACATCGGTTGCCTTTTCGGTGCGGGATTTGTCTCGACGCTGGTCTATTCGCGTTCTTGGCTGTATGGCACCTTGGGTGTCTATCTCGGACAAGCAGCGTACATGACATTCAGCTCAACGCCCGGCGATCCAAAAATCCTGCTGGCTCTCCTTTCGGTTGCACTCTTTGGACTGCTGCCAGCGCTCATTGGCAGCCTGATACCGTTTGTCACACGCAAGCTCCTAAACATCAATCGCCGACGAATCAAGTGATGCACCCGAGCGGCGGTGGCTAGGTTTGTGACAATTCGTGATCAACTCCCGCCGCCGGGTGATCACAGTCGTTCGGCGGCTCAAACACGGCACCCTGCCGTGATTGCGGTCGTTCGCACTGGTCGCAACACACGGCTATTCTCTGGCCGGTTTGCTTGGTTCGTTCCTCAATCACACTCAGGAGTCACGTATGTCGTTTGTTGTTGATCGTCGCGAGTTTTTGAAGGCCACCGCTGCGGGAGTGGCTGCGATGGCGTTGCCATCGTTCGGGATGGCTGCCGATGCGAAGGATCCGTATCTCGGGTTGAAGCTGGGGCTGCAAAGCTATTCGCTGCGTGAGTTCAAGAAGACGGAAGAGGCTCTTGAGCACACCAAGGCCCTCGGTCTGAAGTATTGGGAGGCGTATCCCGCCCACGTCCCGATGACCGTCGTTCCCAAGCAGATTGAGGATCACAAGGCGCTGCTCGCCAAGTTCGGTGTGACGCTGTTCTCCTACGGTGTGCTCGGTTTCGACGAGAATGAGAACGCCGCACGCGAGAAGTTCGAGTTCGCGAAGGCGATGGGAATCAAGTCGCTCAGCGCCGACCCGAAGCCGGACAAGGCGACGTTCGATCTGCTCGACAAGCTCTGTGCCGAGTACGACGTGGCGATTGCGATCCACAACCACGGGCCGGGGCACCGCTACAACAAGATCAGCGATGTCGAGAAGGTCGTGAAAGACCGGCATCCCAAGATCGGAGCCTGCGTCGATACCGGGCACTATCTGCGGAGCGACGAAGACCCGGTGGAGGCCGTGCAACGACTCGGCAAGCGCGTCTTCGGCTGCCATCTCAAGGACGTGAAGACGATCGAGAAAGATGGCAAGCGGGAGAAGCAGTTCAAGATCGCGGGCGAAGGAGATCTGAACGTCGTTGGCCTGCTGAAGGCCCTCAAGGGGCTGAACTATGAATACTGCCTGGCCATCGAGTACGAAGAGAACGCCAAGAACCCGCTGCCAGACATCGAAGCGTGCCTCAAGCATGTTCGCGAGTGCGCGGCGAAAGTGTGATGCCGTCTGGCCGAGTCAGTTGTGTGACCGGTCGCACCCTCACCGTCAGTAATATTTGGTGACCAGCAACAGGCACGCCCGATCGGAATGGATCGGGCGTGTTTTTTTACGGAGGCCTGCGTCAGAACTGGCTATGCGGACCGTGGCGCATGGCGTACCACCCACCCACGCCGATGATTACTAAAATAGACGTGTACCCGACTGGCCCGAGCGTGTTCCACCAGTTCACCAGAAACTTGTAATAGAAGAGCTGGTAATCGAAGACCCATTCAAACATGGCGGGGTTCCTTGGGTTTGAGTGAGTGACTCCAGCCCGATCACAGTTTTTTCGGACCAATCCGGATCGGGTCCGTTTGACACCAACTCTCCCTCCGAAACCTAGTTCACGAAATGGCGTGAGGCAAATTGCCGGGCAGTTCGGCAGCGGGATCGAGGCAAACCGTGCGGGTTGCGGGCAATGCAGCACCGGCGGATTGAATGAACGGCGGCTTGGCTCGCACATCGTGAGGCGGCATCTTGACTCGGCCAACCAGACAGCCAACACTCGGCGATTATGTCCAGCGAAGTTCCACCGCCGACGATCCGATTGATGGACGCGACCGATTTACGGCGCGGGTTCCTCGTGGCACTGGGAGCTTTGAAACCGGCCGAGCTGACGGACGAGCAGGCTCTGGATGTTTTCCGACGGCGGATGCGTTCCCGCCTGAAAACGTATGTCGCGTTGATGGATGATCGCGTTGCAGGAACGGCGTCGTTGTTCATCGAGCCGAAGTTCATTCACAACGGCGGGATCGTCGGTCATATCGAAGATGTCGCCGTCCACACGGCATACCAGCACCACGGAATCGGAGCCGCACTTGTCGGACACCTGCTGACGGTGTGTCGTTTGGCCGGTTGCTACAAGGTCATTCTCGACTGCGAAGAGAACGTGATTCCGTTCTATGAAAAGCTGGGATTTCATCGCTGGGAACACGCGCTGCGAATTGATCTGTGAAGCGGCCACATCAACCCGAAGCGTGAGCGAGGACGTGCGGCCTGAGTCTCAGTTCGGTGCCGGCCCCACTTCCTCGCTCACGCTTCGGGTTGGTGTGCCTCACCGCCTCCACCCACTCAAATACTCACCATGAGATCCACCATGACTCACGCATCGTCCGTTCAATTGGTGACAACTCTTCCGTCCGCGCCGCAGCGCGCCGAGGACGCTCACAAGGGGGACTGCGGTCGCGTGACGATCGTGGCGGGGAGTCGTGGAATGGCGGGAGCCGCGTGTCTGTGCGCGACGGCGTCGTTGCGAGGCGGCGCGGGACTGGTCACGGCGGCCGTGCCCGCCGGGATCGTTCCGATCGTGGCGGGATTCGAGCCTTCGTATTTGACTCTGGCTCTGCCTGAAGACAACGGGGGTCGCATTCGATTCGACGCGATGGGGCGGTTGAATCAGGTTCTCTCGTCGCAATCCTCAGTCGCGATCGGGCCGGGACTGGGACAGTCGGCCGAGTTGCGGATGCTGGTGAGCGAACTCTACACGCAGTTGCCGCTGCCGCTCGTCGTCGATGCGGATGCTCTCAATCTACTGGGGAAGAGCCCGGAAACATTGACTCGTCCGGAAGGAGTCGCCTCGCGCGTGCTGACGCCGCATCCCGGTGAGTTCTCTCGATTGACGGGTCTCGACATCGCGACCGTTCAGCAAGACCGAACTCGTCACGCGATCGACTTCGCTCGACAGCACCGCGTCATCGTCGTGCTGAAGGGGCGCGAGACAGTCATCACCGACGGCGATCGGCTGGCGGTGAACACGACCGGGAACAGCGGCATGGCAACGGGCGGGACCGGCGATGTGCTGACCGGCCTGATCGCGGCGTTGCTGGCGCAGGGAATGGCTCCATTCGATGCGGCTCAACTCGGAGTCCATGTGCATGGATTGGCAGGCGATCTCGCCGCGGAAGAACTTTCAAAGCCGGGCCTGATTGCGTCAGACCTGCTCCATTTGGTGGGACGGGCTTGGTGCGAACTGGGATTGTGAAATCAACGGCACATCAAAGGCCAGGATTCTTTGAATAAAGGTTTCCCTCGCTTCTTCACAACAACGACTCCTGCCCCTTCGATTTCGTCAGGCTCTTTGGATCAGAGCGACCCCTTTGTTCTGCTCGTCCTCTTCGTGTGATCCGTGGTTGTACGTCTTGTCCTGCTTCAACTTCAGTTTGGATGCGGGAGTTTGCCGTGTTTCCTGCCGACATCGCAACCGGACGGAACATTGTCCCGGTACTTCAGGATCTCGTACCGGCGTGAAGTTCACGCCGGTGCGAGTCGCGGCTACATTACTCCCCCTGCCGACGAAACCTTCCTTTCAAGTCAAAGGCCAATACGAATGTCGAAATTCGGAGTTGTCACGTTGTTCGTTCTTGGTGCCGCTCTGTCGTGGGGCTTGTACGTTCCGTCAGTCCATGTGGCGGCATCGCAACTGAAGAGCAACCTGCGGGCCTTTCTGTTCGTCGGCGTGGCGTACTTTCTGGTTGCCGTCTTGATCCCCGCCGCGTTCATCTTCATTGCCAAATACGACCCGACCGCCAAGGGGCAGCCGAACTTCGATGTTGTTCCTTCGAGCTGGGGCTTGTTCGCCGGTGTTCTTGGCGCGGCGGGTGCGTTGTGCGTGATCTTCGCCGTCACGGCGGCGGGTAAAGGGGGCGCGCTGTATGTCGCACCGCTCGTGTTCGCCGGGGCACCGATCATCAACACGATTGCGACGATCCTGTACTTCCATCCCGTTAAGACGATGCCCGATTGGCGATTTTTTCTCGGCTTGGGGTTGGCGGCAGCCGGCGCGGCGATGGTGATGTTGTTCAAACCGGTCGATGCTCCCCATTCGCCACCTGCGGCCGTCGCGCCTGCCGAATCCAACGCGCGTCATTGAGTCCGAGGCACTCTGACTGAGAACCGCAGATGCCATCCGCTTCTGACCCATCGCCGCTTGCGTCGTTCTCGTCGGTATTGGCCCCTTGGCGGTGGCCGATGTATTTGCGAGTCCTCGCCGGAGTGTTGCTCGGCGCGGCGATCGGGTTCGCGTTTGGAACGCAGCCGATCGTGTTTGGTGGGACGACGGCCGAGTTGGGTGAGATCGCGGGCCTGTACATCCAGTTGCTTACCACGCTGGCGACGCCGCTGATTTTCTTTGCGATCCTGGATGCCTTCGTGAGGACCAACATCACGGGGCGACAGGGGGCGAAGATGTTCGCCATCTGTGGCCTCAATGTGGTCGTGGCGTTTGCGATTGGTCTAACGATCATCAACGTCTGGCAGCCGGGTCGCGCGTGGCAAGGGACGCTGGCTACGCGGGCCGAAACGGTCGCTTCGAGCGAGAAACCGTCTGACAAAGCGAAGGCGGCCGATGTGGCGACGAGGGCCGAGCAATCGTCGCTGTCGCCGCTCAAGCTGCTGAAGTCTTACGTCCCCAAAAGTGTGGCTCAACCGTTTGCCGAGAACATGGTCCTGACGGTCGCCGCGCTGGCAATCTTGATCGGCGCGGCAATGCGGTCACTCAAGGCCACGACTTCCGCCGGAACCGACGATGAGGGCGAACTGGCAGCCGCGCTCCTCACGTTCGAGCAATGCGTCGTCGCCACATACCAGGTTGTACTGAAGCTGCTCGGGTGGATTATTGACATCGCTCCGCTGGCGATTTGCCTCGCCGTGGCGGGTGTGATTGGCGCGACGGGCGCGGACGTGTTCAAGCTTGTCGGTGTGTTTCTCGCGACGGTCGTCTCGGCGCTGGCGATCCATGCGTTGGGGTACTACCTGCTGTCGGCGTGGCTGATCGGTGGCAAGTCGCCGCGCGTCTTTTTGCGAGAAGGGCTGACGGCCATTCTGACCGGGTTCTCGATCAACAGCAGCTTGGCGACGGCCCCGCTGACACTCGACGCACTGAAGCGAATGCGTGTGAGCGAGTCCTCGGCGCGGCTGTCGGCCTGCGTCGGGACGAACTTCAATAACGACGGCATCACGCTGTACGAGGCGATCACTGCGCTGTTCATCGCACAGGCGGCGGGGATGTCACTGCCACTCAGCCAACAAATCACGATCCTGCTGGCGGCGCTGGCGGGCAGCATGGGAATCGCCGGGATTCCGAACTCGGGCCTCATCATCTTGGCCCTCGTCCTGAAGGCGGCTCAACTGCCGGACGATATCGTGCAACTGGCCCTCCCCATCGTCTACAGCATCGACTTCATCAACGCCCGCCTGAGATCGGCCGTCAACGTGATGGGCGATATTCAGGTCGCGATCCTGCTTGATGCGGGGACGAACGCCGAAGCATCAACGGGTTGAGGGCGGAGCGACCGGACTACAGGTCGATCACCGAAACAGGTGAGGGACGAAGCGGCTCATGTTGTGGGTGATGCGGGAGCGGTCCTCACGGATGCCGAGGCCGCACGCTTCGCCTCCCACGATCCAACTGCCGATGACCGGGAAGTTGCCCGAGAAGTCGGGTAGCTCGCGGTACTCCTGAAAGACGACGGGGCCGTCGGCGTAGGGACCGGTCGTACCGTCGATCTGTCGTCCGTCGCGCACGATCGTGACGTTGCTCCCCTCGCGCGAGAGGCACGGCTTACGGACGTGCGACGGGCCGAGTGGCTCGTAGGCGGCGGGGAGCAAATACGGTGAGTCGGGGAACAACTCCCACAGCACGACGAGCAGCGATTTGTTGCTGAGCAGCATCTTCCACGGCGGTTCGATCCAGCGCGTGGGCGACTTGGCGAGATGTGCCCCGAATTCCTCGTTGACCAGCCACTCCCACGGGTAGAGCTTGAACAGCGTGTTGATCGGCGAGCGGCTTTGGTCGATGAACTGGTTTTTCACCACGTCGAACGCGATCTGCTCGATCGCCAAGTATTCGGTCGTCCATCCCGCCTGCTCGGCCGTGTCTTGCAGATACCTCACGTTGCCGAAGTCTTCGTCGTGGTCTTCGACGGAGGCAAAGTGGATTGGACCGCGCAGGGTCCCACGCAACTCAGACCACGTTTCGACGAGTCGCTCGTGGATGCTGTTAAATTGGTCGGCGTGACGATTCACATCTTGCAGCCAGAACCATTGGATGGCCCCCGCCTCGAACAGCGATGTCGGGGTGTCGGCGTTGTACTCGAGCATCTGCGGCGGACGCACGCCGTCGTACACGAGATCGAAGCGTCCGAACAGGCTCGGATCGTCGCGGTCCCAGCTTGAGCGAACCCAGTCGTGCAGCGCAGCGGGAATCTGGAACTCGTCGAGCCGATCCTGATCGAACACGCGTTGGACGGCGGCGAGACTCATCTGGTGCAGCGCGTTCGTGCCCGCTTCAAGCGTATCGATCTGTCGCGCGGTGAACTCGTAGTACGCCGACTCGTCCCAGTAAAGATCGCCGTCGATGGTGTGATAGTCGAGGCCCTGTTCTTCCACGATCCGCTGCCAGTCGAGTCGCGGCGCGAGCTGCTTGCGATACATCACGAACCTCCCGAAACCGCATGCCCCGTCGAGCCGAAGCCGTGACTGCTGACGTGCGGCGACGAGCTGCTGTGCATGGTGCCCGAGTGCGTCGTTGGTGAATGCTCCGGCGTGACGTGCGACGGGATCGGCGGTGGGGTCTGATGTGTCTGGGAGGGGATCGGTGGCGGCGTGACATGCGAAGGACCGCGCGGCACCGACGACGCGGTCCCCGGACGAGGCTGTGTGCCGGGGTAATAAGTCGGCGCGGACGGTCGCGACATCGCCCCCCAGAAGATCAGCGGCCAGAGCGATGAACTTCGGTGAGAGTGGTAAGTCGAGTGGCTGGTCCCGTGGGTCTGAGTCGCAGCCGTTTGCCCCGCGACGCCCGCAGGTTGCACTTCGCCCGGCTCCTGCTCCAAATCAACCTGCGCCTCGAACGAGTCGGCCGGAGGGGGCACGGGCGGAGCCTGCGAACAGCCGACTCCCAACGCAGCGGATCCCAGCAGCGTCAGCACAACGCGCGAACTTTTTTTGGACATCCAATGGCTCCACTCGAAACACCGAGCGAACGAAACGGAAATGGCGGGAAGCGATCTCACCGCACGCGGTTAAACGGCTCACCCGTCACGACATCGAATGCACGATGATCCAACTTACCGACAGCATCATCGCGGCGACGACGATGGCCACGGCGTAGTTTCCTTCGGAGAGTTGCTTCTCCACATCGAGCCGTCCCGTGATCCACTCGAAGCCCTTGAAGCCGATCAGCAGCAACACGATTCCCAACAGCCCGAACACGGCGGTCCCCGCGATGGCATACGTGAGGTTCTGCGACCACACGGCGAAGTCGGCAGCCAAGACGGGGGCGAACGAAGTCAGCGAGAGACTCAACATGAATGCTCCTGAGAAAGTCGGGCGAGGAACGCGGCACGGGCCGCCGATGGGAAGTGGCCCGCGAACGGCAAGACCGTACACCGGATCACATCTGTTTTTCGACACAAGCAAGATACAGACTTGCTCGGTAAAAGCTCAGGCCACATTGTGTTCGCTGCTGGAAGGTCAGCTTTGAAGCCCGGCTTAGCTTTGTTAGCCGGACTTCAATTTGGACGACGTTCACCAAGGAAGCCCGACTTTAGGAAAAGCCGGATTTCCAAGCAGCGAGACCGACATGATGACGGGCACTTCCGATCAACCGATTCTTGCCGCGATTGAAGCGGCTGTGGTGGCGAGCCTGCTCACGCGCGAGGCGGCTTCCAATCTCAGTCGCTGGCTGACCGAACCGCATTACGCCGAGTACCGCGAACGGCTCGTCGGTCTCGTCCAAGACGAGAGCTTTGTCGAACTGAACCGTCTCTTCTGGGAACGGATTCCGTTTGGAACCGGCGGTCGGCGCGGGCCGATGAGCGAGTTCGGTTCCGCCACGATCAACGATCGGACCATCGCGGAGTCGGCCCACGGGCTCGCGGTCTACGTGAAGCGTTGGTGTGAGCAACAAGCCGCCCCGCTCCCTAACCCTCCCCGCCGAGGGGAGGGAACAAGCAGGCCGCGCGCGGCTGTCGCGTTTGACTCGCGACATCGGTCGCGTGAGTTCGCGCGGCGGGCGGCCTGCGTGTTGGCGGCTCACGGCTTCCAAGTCTTCTTCTTTCCCGAGCCGCGGGCCACGCCCGAGTTGTCGTTCGCGGTGATCGCCGAATGCTGTCAGACCGGCGTCGTGATCTCGGCCTCGCACAACCCGCCGTCGGATAATGGCTTCAAGGCGTACTGGTCCACGGGAGGCCAGGTTCTGCCGCCACACGATGCGGGGATCATCGAGTGCGTTGATACCGCCACCGAGATTCCGACCGTCGATTTTGATGAGGCGGTGCGCGACGGGCGGATCAAACTGCTTGGCGAGATCATGGACGCGGCTTACATACGAGCCGTTTGTCTCCAGAGTCTTTCGCTTGCGCGAGACATCACGGCGATTTACACGCCGCTGCACGGCGTCGGTGAGTCGTCGGTCTTTCGCGTGGTGAAGCAGCTTGGCTTTCATGGCGTTTCGATTTTTGAATCACAACGCACGCTCGACGGCTCGTTCCCGAACGTCCCCGATCAACTGCCGAATCCCGAACGGTTCGAGGTTTTCGGTCCCGCGATCGCGCACGCCAAACAGATGGGAGCCGATCTGGTCCTCGCGTCCGACCCTGATGCTGATCGGATGGCGGTTGCGGTGCGAGACCGATCCGGCGAGTTCGTCTGTCTCACCGGGAACCAGCTCAGTGCGTTGCTGACCG
Source organism: Schlesneria sp. (assembly GCA_043749505.1). Taxonomy (GTDB): domain Bacteria; phylum Planctomycetota; class Planctomycetia; order Planctomycetales; family Planctomycetaceae; genus Schlesneria. Next base: position 40,276 of record JAYVDI010000170.1, read on the forward strand.
ACCACGTACTCAGTCATCGCGCGGCGAACGATTCGCTCACGGCAGAGCACTTCATCATCGAGACGCTCGTCACCACGCCGCTGGTCGCCGCGATCGGGCACCACTACGGAGTCCAAGTCGTGCGCGATGTGCTGGTCGGCTTCAAGCACATCGCTGATGAGATCGACCGCCACGGCCCCGACCGCTTCGTGTTTGCGACGGAAGAATCCATCGGCTTCATGGCGGGCAACTACTGCCGCGACAAGGACGCTGCGGTCGGAGCGATCTTCGTGCTCGAACTGGCCGCCGAATTGAAGCAACGGGGCGAGACGTTGCTCGATCAACTCGATCGACTGCATGCGCGGCACGGTGTCCATGTCGAGCAAACCATCTCAATCATGGCCCCCGGTTCGAGCGGTCGTGCACGAGTGGCGCGCATCATGCAGACTCTCCGCAACACTCCCGCCTGCGCGATGGGACCGGCCGTGTGGAATTCGGTGCGAGACTACGAGCGGCACGAGGTCCGTTCGCTTCCCGAGAACACGAAGTCCGCCGACGTGCCTGCTCCCGCGAGCGACCTGCTCATCTTCGAGGGTCGCGCCGCATCGCCACTGGACGGAACGGCCGGAGAGTGCGAAGTGACTCTCGCAGTCCGGCCCTCGGGAACAGAACCAAAAATCAAGTGCTACGGCTTCGTTCGCACGGATGCCTCCGTAAACCTCGCCACCGACAAACGTCGCGCCTACGATTGTCTCGCCACCGCGATGGAAGCGGTGCAGAGTTGGATCGCCAGCGTTCATTGAGAATGCACCCGATCAATTTGGGTGCCGATCACTGCGACTCTGTGACATGAACTCAGCGAATTCGCGGGACGCCGACACCAGTACTGCGGGCGGTTTTCCTGACTCCCCTCGCTACTTTTGTTTGGTGATGATGAATTCGTGACCGTTCCCATTTATGCCGGTAGTTCCCTTGTCGTTCAACGGGAGCTTGATGATGTCGGCCTGTCCCTCTTTTCCGTAAACGTATTTCACTTGACCTGCTTCCAAGTCAATCACCCACTTAAACGTCTTCTTTTCGGTCGTGTGAGTCACGGTTCCATCCGCGTGGAAGATCAGATTCGCGGTGTAGCTGCCCAGTTTCAAATTCCATGTCCCGATCAGCATTTTCCGGATCGCGGCCAGTTCATCGAACTGTTGATGTGCCTTGAGTGCGTCCACCATTTGCTTGGCTTCGGCGTCCGCACCCTGCTTGGTGTATTCCTTGATGGCCACTTCGTAGGCGTCTGCCAGTTTGCTGCGGATGGACGCTTGCTTCCGTTGGAATGTGACGGGAACGCTGGCGGGCACCGTCTCGTCGCGAATGAATGCGTTCAGTTCGACATTCAACCCGTCAACAACCGGTTTGTTCCCTGTCTTTCTGGCCACCGCGATCTTCTTCTCCATCAACTCCTTCACTGAGTCATTGAACTTCTCGATCTCCGTTTGGAAGTTCTTCCGTGCCAGTTCGAGCTTGGCCTTGACGGGGTCTTCGCTGGACTCCTCGGCAAAACAGCTCGGAGCAAGGGTAAATAGTCCACAAGCGAGGATGCAGGCGATGCAGCAATCGGCGAATCGGTTCATGGAGCGACTCCTTTACTATTGAGACTTCAGCGAACGAGAGCGGCGCTCCACAGACAATGACCCTGAAGTGTTATTTACCCGGCTTCTATCACAGCGCGGTGAACGTCTGCTAGGCTCTGTTTCAAGTGCCCGGCATGGTGCTTTCCACGGTAGATACTGACGCAAACAATGGGAATCATTCCCACAGAGCGGCATCGCTGTTCATGGTATCCGACAAAACCTAGCATCACGACCGACCGCCGACCGCATACCCCGTCCCCCTGTTGGAAGTACCCCAGACTTCATGAGCGATCACACGAGCAATCACGTTGACATCAGTGGCGTCCGTTTGCATCTCAGTCAACCCGACGATTCGCCCGGAGAATGGATCGGGCAGCGCGAGGTGCTGCATCAATTGTTGGCTTGCTGGCTGGTGGTCGATGACAAAGACTTGCCACTCGCGCCGCGGTTGGTGGGGAGTCCCGGCATCGGCAAGACCTCGCTCGGAATCGCGGCCGGTCGGGTGCGGCAGCAGGATCTCTACATTTACCAATGCACGGCCGACACGCGGCCCGAGGACTTGCTCGTCACGCCGGTGTTGGCTGAGGACGGGCGGATCAAGTACCACGCGTCACCCTTGGTGACGGCGATGCTTCGCGGCGGCATCGTGCTGCTCGACGAAGGGAACCGCATGAATGAGAAGTCGTGGGCCAGCTTGGCTCCGCTGCTCGATCATCGCCGGTACGTCGAGTCGATCGTGGCGGGGATCAAGATTCATGCGCATCGTGATTTCCGCTGTGCCGTGACCATGAACGACGACGAATCGACGTTTGAAATCCCCGACTACATTCTCAGCCGCTTGCAGCCAACGCTCACGCTGGGACATCCCAACCGTGACGACGAGCTGGCGATTCTGCGATACCACCTCCCGTTCGCCGAAGCTGAGATGCTCAATCTGACGGTCGAGTTCCTTCAGCAGTCGCATCAACTCAACCTCGACTTTTCAACGCGTGACGGCATCAATGTGTTGAGGTACGCGATGAAGCGGCTCGCTCAAGACAAGACACATCCGGTCGGCAAGGACGCGGTTTGGCAAGAGGCGCTCATCAACTGTCTTGGCTCCGAGGCGACCGATCTTAACGAAGCCGCCAAGCGGCGACAGGGATCACTCGGTGGGAACATGATGCCGATGGGACTGGGTGACTTCTTCTTTGACCCCGACGATCCACTGCACCCGGACTACGATGGTGGAGAAGATGACGACGATGATGAGTCGGAAGATGACCGTTAGACCAGTGGGCATTACCGAAGTAGATCAGTAGAGAAAGTTGTGCAGGTGAGCCGGGCGGCGTCAGCCCTTGGACTCCGTGAATCAAGAATCGAGGCTTACGCCCAATGGTGCGTACTTTGTCGCCTTTCACTCCGCGAAAGGGCGTTCTTTCGCGGAGCGAAAGACGACATTGGCAGACTGCGAACCTCAACGTGAGTGCCATTAGACTTGCGCCACCCGGCTCGCCTGCCTAGATTTCCGAATTGGTACTGAAGTTCTCACGCGATCCATCCCAACACAAATCGCTCTCTCCCAGCGAACGGCTCCCAGCTCATGACTCTTTCCCCCGTACTTCAATTCAGCGATCGCGTGTTCTGCTTGCCAATCATTCACGGCAGCGGCGATTTTGCCATTGAAGTTCGACGAGTGATGTTGTCGCAGCGGTTTGATTGTCTGGCGGTGCCGTTGCCGCCATCGTTTCAGGGCGATGTTGAACAGGCGATCACTTCTCTTCCGAGCATCACGTTGGTGATGCAGGAGGAGCCTGCCGATGTCTCCGCTACTGAATGGACTGGCGCTGACGACGAGCGAGACGACAATGAGTGCGAGCGGACGTTCAATTACGTCCCGATTGACCCGTGTCAGGGAGTCATCACGGCGCTGCGGATCGCGCTCCAAGAGCGAATGCCTCGTGCATTTGTCGATCTCGAAACGTCCCAGTTCGACAGCTATCTCGCTGGGCTGCCCGATCCCTACGCGCTGAAGCAGGTCTCGTCTGAGAAGTTCGCGGCGGCGGTTTTGCCATGCCTAGACCGCCCTCCCGAGGGACAGCCACACGAGCGCGTGCTTCATATGGCTGCCAGGTTGCGGCAACTCGAAATGAAGTACGAGCGAGTTCTGTTCGTCTGTTCAATCGTCGATTGGCCGTGGGTGCGCGAAGCCTTCGTCGAACGCACGCCCGCGCTGACATTGGACGATCTCGTCGAAGAGACCGAGATTTACCAGGCTGATCCGAACACACTTCTCTTCGGCCTCGGAGAGCTGCCGTTTATCACGGGCCTCTACGAACTCGCCCGATCCGATTTGGAGGCGGACGAAAATCTGTCGATCGACGGCGTGAAGGCAATGCTGCTCGCTTCGCGCGATCAGTACAAACACGATCTCGGTAAACGGGCACGCAAGATCACGCCGAAGCTGCTGCGCGTCTACCTGCAATATGTCCGCAATCTGACGCTGCTCGAACGCCGACTGACGCCAACGCTGTACTCACTGATCGTTGCGGCGCAGCAGATCGGCGGCGATCAGTTCGCCATCGCGCTGGCTCAAACGGCCAGCCTCTATCCGTTCCACGAGATGCTTCCACTCCCGCTGATTCGATTGGGAATCAATCGCGGCCGGTTGCCCGACGGCGATGTCGCTTTCTTGAAGAGCCGCTTGCCGGGACAGGCGATCGAATGGCGGTCCTGCAAATTGAAGCCGCAGCCACCGAAGCCGCAACAGGACGAGTGGCAGATGCAGTGGAACCCGTATCACCAGTGCAGTTGGCCTCCCGAAGATGTCTCGATCGAACGGTTTCGGACTCACGTGAAGGACGCCGCGCTGGGACTGCTCGGCACGGATTTGGCTCGCAGCGAGAAATTCACGACCAGCCTGAAGGACGGTCTCGACATTCGTGAGACGCTGCGGAACTGGCACACGGGTGACCTGTTCGTAAAGGTGTTGCCTCCGACGCGCGGCAGCCTCGATTGCGTCGTCATGCTGTTCGACAGCCCGGCCGATCCGCGCGATTATCCGTGGCGCGTCACCTGGCACGCCGAGCATCACGACGAATCGACCCTCGCCCTGTTCGCGACGAACTATTTGGAGAACCTCGTCGGTCCCGGTATCGGTCAGGCAAGTTATGGCGGAGCGGTCTTCCTGTTTCCGCCGCGTCCAGTTCCCGATATTTGGACGAACCGCCGCTTCGATTTCACTGACACGCTGGAGGAACGGCTCCTCGCCGCCGCCTGCTATCACGCCGATGAGCGGCACGTCGCGCTCCTCAGCTACTCGCCGCCCGGCCCCGCATGGAGACGGCTCGCCAAACGGTACGGCAAGAAGTTGATTCATGTTCCTCTCGGAAAGTTCAGTCAGGAAACCGTCCAGCAACTCCGGATGTTTCATGTGCTCAATGGCCAGAAAGTCCGTAGTTTTGCGGCCGAATTTATTCGCAAGGCTTGATCGCACTACAGGTCGCATCGAAACTCGCACCTTGACTTTGCCTCGGGGTTCGACTGTAATCCCGCCCCTCACTCGACCGGTTTTCTGCGGGGGGGCCGCAGACGTGGATGTCTGGATTCGCTGGGGCGGTTGCTTGTTCGCAAGAGATCGTTGAATCCGACATCCGCCTGATTCCGTCGAGGGGAGAGACCTTTGAATTTTTTGGGTGTACTGAAGTTTTTGATGAGTCGCCGAGTTTCGCGCGAGTCATTGGTCGTTTTCCAGAAGTCCCAGCCCTCCAAGAGGGTTGCACTGATCGGAACGAGGCCGAACCGTCGAGCGGATACTGTTTCCAGATTTCGCCCGACAGTGACTCACCGAATGTGACGAGGCCAACCGATAATCGACGATTGGATCGCGAGGTCTGTGGTTGTGGTCGTCGTCTGGCGATACGTGTCACATCGGGCCTGTAATTACACGCTGCTGATCGCTCGGAACGGGCGAACACTGACCGGGTGGGACTGGTTGGTTGGTAAGGCAGCGGAGGGCAGGGAGTGCCGCTCAACTTGGGTGCTGGAGCATGCGCGGACTGTGAGTCGCAGGCAACAGCCAACGGGGGAGAGCTATGACGGCTTCAACCAGTTTGCCACGCGTGGTCGTTACGGGCGTCGGCGTCGTTTCGCCGATCGGGATCGGTGTCGATTCCTTTTGGCAGAGCCTTATCGCTGGTCGCTCGGGCATCGCGGCTCTCTCGGCATTTCCCGCTGGAGATCTTCCGTCCAAATTGGCGGCCGAAGTGCGTGACTTTGACCCGCTCGAACACATATATCAGCGGAAATTCCTGAAGGTCATGTCCCGCGACATCCAGTTGGGTGTCGCCGGTGCGTCGATGGCCATGAAGGATTCGAAGCTGAATCGTGGTGATGTCGATCCCGAGCGCTTGGGCGTCGAATTCGGAGCGGGTCATATTTCTACGACCCCCGAAGAGTTGGCCGATGCCGCTCAGCACATGCAATTGATGGCCGAGGGTCAGACGTTTTCAAAATGGGCGGAAGACGGTCTGGGACAGATCGCCCCCCTATGGCTGCTCAAACAATTGCCGAACATGCCAGCCTGCCATGTGGCCATCGAACACGATGCTCGCGGTCCGAACAACACGATCACCAGTTGTGAGTCCTCCGCGTTGCTGGCTCTCGCCGAAGGCGTTCGCGCCATCGAACGCGATGCGGCCGACGTGATGATTGTCGGCGCATGCAGTTCGTACATTCATCCACTCGAAATCGCGCGACTGAACCTCTACGAAAGCCTCTCGCGCGGCGACGACCCGACGCACGCTTGCCGTCCGTTCGATCTTCATCGCGATGGAACGGTTGCAGGCGAAGGTGCCGCAGCGTTTGTCATTGAACGCTACGAACACGCGGTCAGTCGCGGCGCACCGATCTACTGCGAAATTTTGGGTGTCGGAGCGGGTTGCGATGGTCGCGATGTGGCCAATCGAGCCAACGGTCTCGGCTTGGCTCGCGCCATCCAGTCGGCACTGCGACAATCGGAACTCTCGCCACGAGACCTCGGCCACATCAACGCTCACGGCAAGGGAACTCGCCGAGACGACATCGCCGAAGCACGGGCCTACCACACGGCCCTTGGCATGGTGGCGGAGTCGATCCCCGTGACAGCCCTCAAAAGCTACTTCGGTCACTTCGACGCCGGTGCCGGTGCCGTCGAACTGGCAGGGAGCATGTTGGCGATGCGCTACGGTCGCCTCCCGATGACGTTGAACTACCGGACACCCGATCCGCTGTGCCCGTTGAACATCGTCCGCGACGAACCGCTCGACATCACGAACAGCGTTGCGCTCTCTGTGAACCGCACACGCATGGGCCAGAGCGCGGCGGCGGTGATTCGCGCCGTGTGAGAGCGGCTGTTGCTCGCGCGGCCAAGCGTGAGACTTTTCTGAGCGGGGCGGCGTCAGCTCCCCGATTCTTCGGAAACGGGCTGACGCCCAAGAACCGGGGGGCTGACGCCGCCCCGCTCGGATGTCTCATCTACGACCGTGCAAGGCATAAACGGGGACGGCCTCCCTACACTGCCGCATCAGCGGATGCTTGAAACGCTCGTGACGTTCTCCCTCTTGATTAAGACTCCTCCGTGACGGACTCCGCTGTGCGAATTGGTTTCATTGGTGCCGGACAGATGGCGACGGCGTTGACACGCGGGTTCATCGCTGCGGGCGTGGCGACGCCCGACCGTGTCGTCGCGTGTGATGTGAGCCTCGAAGCGGGGCGACGCTTCACCGAACAGACCGGTGCGGCAACGGGCGCGAACGGTGGGGAAGTTCTCGCGCGCACCGAGATCGTTTTTCTCGCGGTGAAGCCTCAGCACATGAGTGGCGTGTTGTCCGAACTGCGACCTCATTTGAAGCCCGAGCATTTGATCGTGTCGATCGCAGCGGGGGTTTCACTGGCGAAGATGATGGACGGACTCGGTGCCACGTCGCGACTCATCCGCGTGATGCCGAACACGCCCTGCCTCGTTGGAAGTGGAGCCAGCGCGTTCGCTCGTGGAGGAGCGGCCTCGCCGCAGGATGGCGAACTGGTGCGAAGCCTCTTGTCCACGGTCGGTCTGGCGGTGGAAGTTCCCGAAAAGTTGCTCGACGCGGTGACAGGCTTGTCGGGCAGCGGGCCAGCCTACGTCTATCAGATCATCGAAGCGTTGAGTGACGGCGGCGTGCGCGTTGGTTTGCCGCGTGATGTCGCGACGAAACTGGCCGCTCAAACGGTTCTCGGTGCGGCACAGATGGTCCTCACGACAGGACAGCATCCCGGCGCGTTGAAGGACGCGGTGACAAGCCCCGGCGGCACGACCATTGCTGGCTTGCACGCGCTCGAACAAGGCGGCTTGCGAGGCATTCTGATGAACGCCGTTCAAGCGGCGACGGAACGCTCGCAGCAGCTCGGCCAATCGTGAGCGGCCCGAACGAACAAATGCCGCGCTCTTGATTGAGGTTCGTCAGCAATGCCACTGTGGAATTGGAAAGTCGGCATCGGCGTGATCGGACTGGCCTTCGCGGCGGGCGCGGTCGTCGGTTCGCTGGGCCTGCCAGATTCACGTCGCCCGGTTACTTCGAGCGACTCCAATCTGCGGTCGAACCCGCTGCAACCGGCTTACATCGGTGACGCCGGCTGTGCGCAGTGCCATCCCGACCAAGCCGCCGCGCATGCGGGCAATGGTCACGCGAAGACGTTTCACAGCGGAGACCTCGCCGCACAGTTCGCGATGCTCCACGACCGCTCGTTCCACGATGATGAGCGTGGCGGGACGTTCATGTTTCGAGCGGACGGTCGGCAACTTGTGGCTGAGTTTGCAAACGGTTCGCGGCGCGAGGGGCTGCCGATTCAGTTCGCGCTCGGCTCGGGAACTCACGCCACGACGCTGGTCTCGCTGCTTGCGTCTGAATCCGGCGAGCCGACAGTTCTCGAACATCGCGTCTCGTACTTCGCGACCGATCGGAGGTTGGGTGTGACACCCGGCCAGAAAGGTCTCGTCGAGGCGGTTTCGGTGGACTGTCTCGGCCGCGTCTATCGAGGCCGGGAGGCGACGAACTGCATCGGCTGTCACACCACCACGGCGAGGATTCACGGACGTGAGTTGCACGACGTACGGGCGAACGTCGGCTGTGAAAGCTGTCACGGTCCCGGTCGCGGTCATGCGGCGGCGATGGAAGCGAACCGATCCGACAAGGAGATTCGATTCTCCAAAGGAACAGCCACGGCGGCGGAAGAAATTCAACTCTGCGGAAAGTGCCATCGCACGCCCGAGATGTTGACCGCTCCGCCTTCAGTCACCGACCCAAAGATCGCTCGGTTTCAACCGGTCGGCTTGCTCAACTCGAAGTGCTACAAGCGGGCCGAAGGACGGTTGCGTTGCACGACCTGTCACGATCCGCATCGCACCGTCGATCGCGTCTCTGAGAACTACGTGGCGAGGTGCCTCGCGTGCCATTCTCAGCCAGACGCCGGAGACAAACTTTGTCCGCAGTCTCCGAAAGAGAAGTGCGTCTCGTGCCACATGCCCGAGGTCGAGGTTCATCCCGGCATCTCGTTCCACGACCACTGGATTCGCGTCCGCCAGTCCACTGACGGACGCCCCTAAGGACCGTTCGAGAAATTATTGTCGCCTTTCGCTCCGCGAAAGGCGACAATGGAACAGTTAATTCTCGAACGCTCCTAAGCGTGACCCTGCTCGGAACATCTCCCTCACGCGGTACACGGCTCGCCTCGAACATCTCACTCATGGCCGTGCGGGATATAAACAAGACGGCCCGGCTTCGCGCGAAGCCGGGCCGTTCTGAATTGAGATCGCCAGCAAATATGTTACGGCAGTGGATCAAGGATGATGTCCTTGATCGTCTTGCCACCAGGGATCATCGGGAGGACATGCTCTTGGTACGGGCAGATCACGTCGAGGAGATACGGCCCGTCGTAGTCGAGCATTGCCTTGAGAGCCGCCGGGAACTCTTTCTTGCTACGGACCTGAGCCGCGCCGAGTCCGAAGCCTTTGGCGACTTGAACAAAGTTCGGGTAGGTCTCTTCGTAGTGGGGGCCCGCTCCCGCACCGGTTGCTTCCGGATGATCGACCGGACCCAGATATGTGTGCGCCCGGTTCTTGGCGTGGAAACGGTCCTCCCACTGCACCACCATGCCGAGGTGCTGGTTATTGAGCAGCAGGATTTTCACCGGCAGGTTCTCGCACTTCAACGTCGCCAGTTCTTGCACATTCATCAGCATGCAGCCATCACCGTCGATGTCGATCACCAGCCGACCGGGATGCGCCGCCTGCACGCCCATCGCGGCGGGCAGTCCGAATCCCATCGTGCCGAGGCCCGAACTACTGAGCCACCGTCGCGCGTTGCGGAATTTGTAGAACTGAGCCGCCCACATCTGGTGCTGGCCGACGCCCACGTTCACGAACGGGTCTTGGTCAATCGTCTGCCGCCACAACTCCGAGATCGCGTATTGCGGGATGATAAAGTCGCCCGAGTCGCGCACGGTCAGCGGGTGCTTCGTCCGCCATTCGTTGACCTTCGTCCACCACGCATCGATCTGAGGGACATCGGAGTCCTCGATCATCGCGTTCAGGCCCTGAAGCACCTCTTTGACGTTGGCCACGACGGCGATCTGAGCGATCCGGTTCTTGTGAATCTCGGACGGGTCGATATCGACATGGATGACCTTGCCGTGCTTGGCGAACTCGCTCAGCTTGCCTGTCACGCGGTCGTCGAATCGCACGCCCAACGCGATCAGCAGATCGGCGTCGTCGATGGCGAAGTTCGAGTACGCCGTGCCGTGCATTCCGAGCATGTGCAGCGACTGGTCGTCATCCGCCGGAAAGCAGCCGATCCCCATCAACGTCGTCGCGACGGGGATGCCCGTCTTGCGAGCGAACTTCTGGAACTCTTCACTCGCATCGGCCTGAATGATGCCGCCGCCCGCGTAGAACAGCGGCTTTTTGGACTCGCCAATCATCTTCAGGATCGCACGAATCTGATTTGGGTGAACGCGACGAACTTCGGGGTGATAGCCGGGAAGGTTCATCGGTGGGTCGTAATCGACGATCCACGGTTGACCATCGTCCGACCACGACGAGCCATCCACCCGCTTGCCGTCAATCCAGTTCATCTGGACATCTTTGGGGATGTCGATCAACACCGGCCCCGGTCGTCCCGTACGGGCGATGTGGAATGCCTCTTTGATGACGCGCGGAATGTCCGATGTCTTGGTGATGAGGTAGTGATGCTTGGTGATCGCGCGACAGATTTCAACCATCGGCGTTTCTTGGAACGCGTCGCTGCCAATCAAGTGCGTGTGAACTTGGGCCGAGATGGCGATCAGCGGGATGCTGTCCATCTTGGCGTCGGCAATCGCGGTGACGAGGTTCGTCGCACCGGGGCCGCTCGTCCCCATGCAAACGCCGACCTTGTCCGTCGTGCGCGAAACACCTTGCGCGGCGAAGGCTCCGCCCTGTTCATGTCGAGGCAGAATGGTGCGGATGTCGGCGGCGCGGTACGTCAACGCCTGGTGAATCGGCATGCTACATCCGCCCGGATAGGCAAAGATGATGTCCGTTCCCTGGCGGATGAGGCACTCGACAAACACATCGGCCCCGTTCAGCTTTGGCGGTGTGGTTGGGGCTGGCGCGGACGCCGGGGAAGTCAAAGTGCAGGTTGCAGTCGCCACGATCACGGTCCTCAAACAAGTCGTTCGGAGAGGTGGGTTGACAAACTTGGCCGTGCCTCTCCGGACACGGCCAAACGGACCGGCAGTTTACCGGCCGAGTCAACCCAAGGCGAGTGGCCAAGTCTGTACGAAGTCGATTTTCCCCGCCACACCCACTCAACAGGACCGGCATCACCGGAGTTTTCGCTGCAAAGCATTACTCACGAACTGGCAGCATGGACATCAGCATCCGACAATCACCACCCAACCAATCCTCACTCAATATCCCAAGTACTTGGAGACCGGTTCGATGACCTCGCTCAACTGGAACAGCCGACAGCTCACTCACGGATGGCAACGAGGAGTGACAGCGTTCTTTCACGGTCTCGGGATGACGGAAGCTGACTTTGACAAGCCACAAGTGGGGATTGGCGTTCCGCTGCTCGAAGGAAATCTGTGCAATCAGCACGCCTACGCACTGGGGAGCAAGGTGGCGGAAGGCTGTCGCGCGGCGGGGCTGCTCGGTTTCCCCTTCGGCACTCCGGCGGTCAGCGATAACCTGACGCAGGGTCTGGAAGGGGGCGGGGCGAGTCTCGTCTCGCGCAACTTGATCGCGAATTCGGCCGAGTGCGTCGTGTCGGCTCACTGCTACGACGCGATGATCGGACTGCATCACTGCGACAAGAACGGCCCCGGTTTCGCGATGGCGTTGGCGCGGATGAATTATCCCGGCCTGATCCTCAGCGGCGGCAGCATTCAGCCGGGGTGTTACCAAGGTCGCAACGTGACGATTCTCGATGTGTACGACTCGCAGGCGGCGGCCTCGGTCGGCGCGATCCCTCAAGCCGAGGCCGATGAGATCCGACGTGTGGCCTGTCCGGGACCGGGAGGTTGTGGGATCGCGGCCTCGTTCAACACTTGGGGTCTCGCGATGGAAGCGATCGGTCTGATGCCGCCCCAAAGCAGTTCGATCCCCGCGATTGACCCCGCCAAGCAGGAGGACTGTCTGAACGCGGGCCAACTCATTCGCGGCTTGCTCGAACGAAACATCCGTGCGCGAGACATCCTCACACGCCAAGCTTTCGACAACGCCGCCGCCACGATCGCGGCGGCCGGAGGTTCGACGAACGCGGTGCTGCACTTGTTGGCGCTCGCACGCGAAGCCCACGTTGAATTCACTCTCAAAGACCTGCAAGCCATTCTGAAGAAGACGCCGGTCTTGTGCAGCTTCGCCCCGCGTGGCACGAAGACGATGGTCGATCTGCACAAGCTCGGCGGAACGTCGGTGCTACTAAAGCATCTCATTCGAGCGGGCGTCATCGACGGCAGTTGCCTCACGGTGACTGGTCGTTCGATCGCCGAGAATGTGGCCAGCGCGAGCGATGCAACCGTAGGGTTGGACCAGCGGCGCATCGCCGCGCCGGCCCACCCTGCTGGCCGAACAACCCCTGATGGTGGGCCGGCGCTCGAACTGAGCTTGTCCCACCCTACGCCGAAAGGTGTAGTGGCCGCACACCTCACCGAAGACCACTTATTCGCACCGGTCGATGCGCCGTTCAAAGCCTTCGCCGACATGCAGGTTTGTTTCGGCAACCTCGCCCCCGACGGCATCGTCTTCAAAGTATCGAGCCTCAGTGAACCCCGCTTCCGTGGCCCGGCGATCTGCTTCCAAAGTGGGCGCGATGTCTCCGATGCGGTCGAACAGCGCCGCATCCGTCCCGGCCATGTGATCGTGTTGCGCTATCAAGGCCCCGTCGCGGCAGGAATGCCCGAGGTCGTCCTCGCCGCGTCCGCGCTGTCCGTCCCCGAACTGAACGGCAAGGTCGCATTGATTTCCGACACGCGCGTCTCGGGCATCTCGCACGGCGCGATCGGAGTCCACTGCGCCCCCGAAGCAGCCGTCGGTGGCCCAATTGCCCTCGTCCACGATGGCGACGAAATCAGCTTCGACCTCATGCCCGGAACCATCACGCTGCATGTGAGTGATGAAGAACTGGGCCGCCGTCGCCAAGTGTGGCACGCCCCCAAGATCAAGCACGCGCGAGGCTATCTCGCCGACTTCGCCGCCACCGTCGCCCAAGCCAATGACGGCTGCGTTAGTCGCGCATTCCACTCGCAACTTCCGTAGCCGATTTCAAAAAATAGCCGCCGAAGAGAGTTCAATCTGTCTGCGTTGCGAGAACGAGTTGTTCGACCGTAGACTGCCATTCTCTTGGTCTCCCTATTTCTATTGTTCTTTCGCCGCATTTCTGGCTTGTCGATTGAACTCCGTTTCCCTGACGGCACGGTTTCAGTATCAGCCCGGCGCGGTGTCTCTTCGTGGAAGGCAATCTCCATGCCCGTCAAAGTTCGCTGCACGAGCTGCGACAAAGTGCTGACTGTCCCTGATACCGCGCGCGGCAAGGCTGTGAAGTGTCCGAATTGCCAGGAACGCATCGCCGTCCCCGACGAAGACTCCAGTTCCGTCGGAATGAAAGTGCCGGGCAAAGGGGGCGGCGACAAGGTCAAAAAGAAGCCTGCCAAGCCAACGAAGCCCGCTGATTCGGAAGATGCCCTCGCATCGTTCGACTTGAGCCGAGCCGAGGACACGAACGCCCGCATTTGTTTCAAGTGCGGCTTCGACATGAAGTATCAGGACGAGGAAGACTCCGAGTGCCCTCAATGCGGCCATGACAGTGAGTCGGGAGGTCAGGGCAAGAGGGCGCAAAAGAAAGCGATGCGCGGCCCCGATCCGGACGACTTCTACCCCGGTTTGGCGAAGAGTTCGTGGAAGTTCGTCGTCAAAAACATCGGCTTGGCGTGGCGAACTGATGCCTACATCGCGGTCTGCCTCCTGATCTCGATGCTCTGTGGGTTCCTGTATCTGTGGTTGTCAGCGGTACCACCGCGCGCGTTCTTCGTGTTGTGCCTCACCGTTTCGTTCATGGTGATCCCCGGTTGGATTTGGCTGCTGGGCATTGAGGTGATCCAACTGACGCTCGAACGGAAAGACAAGTTCAAGCGGATTAACTTCGACTTCTTCCTCGCCAGCGCGATGGGAGCCATGTTCCTCGGCTGGCTGGTCGCCATCGCTCTGCCGTTGATGATCGTGCCGCTCGGAGTCGGATATTACCTCGTCAATTACTCGGGCAGCCCACCGTGGATGATGGGCGTTTGTGCGGGGATCGGCGCGATTCCCGCGTTGTGGATGCTGCCAATCTCGATGTCGCACATGTCGATGCCGATCTCGACTCCCGGCTGGTTGATTTGGAGGGTCGTCCCGCTGTGGTTCAAGTCGATTAAGCCGCTCAGTGTCTGGTTGATGTGGTTGTTCCTGACCACACTGCCGCTCACGGCCGGCGCGGCAGTGATCGGAGGAGTCTGGGGCAATAGCATCAGCAACATCGTGACGACGATGGAAGCCAACGCGACGACTCGGCGTGCCCGCCTCGCTGCCGAGAACGCTCCCAAAGGAAAGAACGCCCCGCCGCAGGCAGATCCCAACTCGCTCGGCCAGATCGTGGATGTCGATCTGAAACCGCTCATCGGCCCGGCCATCATCCTGCTGGTGATGTGCCTGCCCGTCGGCTTCATCGCCCTGTTCAACATGCGCATCAACGGCCAGTTCACGTACTTCCACAAGACTCGCTTGGAGATGATCGACAAGCGCAAAGAGTACAAGTACGTCGCGAAGGGGAATAGCGAGGAAGACGACGAAGACGAACTCAAACCTCGCACGACAGCGTTAGACATGAAGGAGGCGGTGCTGGCGGGTGCCGTTTGCGCTCTACTCGGTGCTGTCGGAGGCATGCTCTTCGGTGCGCTGTCAGGTGAGGGGATAAAGGAAGGCATCGCCTTTGGAGCATTGTGCGGAGCTGGGCTGTGCCATGTGATTGGTGGCTTCATGATTCTTGGGGCCGCTTTTACTGAGAGTGCGATGTGGGGACTGATCTACCTTTTCGTCCCGTTTGGACAACTCGTCTATATCTTCCAATTTTGGAACGAAGCTAGGCGTGGGTTCCTGATAAGCGTGATTGGTGGGTTCGTTGGAATCGCGGTGTTTTTGCTGTGTATCGCAGTCTCAATAGCGATGGGTGCGGGAAACACCCAAACTGCTCCACAAGCGATCCCTGCTGTTGGTCTGCACGCCCCCGCAGCGACATCACCCGCAACCATGAAGCAGAGAAATCCAATTCAAACAGTTATCGCCTAGCAGATCGGACTCACCGCGTAATCTTGCGAGGTTGCCGAGTGTGTCCGGTGAGCGCACTGCATCGAGATTTCCTGACCAGATCGGATTGCAGGTCGCGTTAGAAGCTTTCAAACAGTCCTCAGTCTCCAATCCGTCTCACACCAGTGGGCTACGATGTTGATGTGCGATCTCGCTTCCGAGACCCCATCTTGACAGTACTGAACACCCCTCCTAGATTCCCGCGCCGCTGGGGAACCCCTTCCCGTTGATGTGAAATTTCAGCCTCAGCTTTGTTCGGAGCGAGGAAATGACTGTGCTGGTCGTAGTGATTTTGCCGACACAAGCAGGGCGTTAAGAGTTCCCTCCCTGATGACCTTCCGAACACGCTCGGATGCGAAAGGAATCGCAGATGACGTTTACTCTGTCCTTGGCTGCCACTGAAGATCTCGCTGCAACAAACAGCGTCTCCCAAACGGATCGCCCCGTTCCGTTCATTGACTTGGTCCCTCAATTTCGCGAGATGTCCGCCGAAGTTTTGGCGACCGTGGAAAAAATCTTTACTGAGCAGAAATTCATCCTCGGTGATGAAGTCGTCGGACTCGAAGACGAGATCGCGACGTACTGCGATGCGCGGTTCGCGATCGGCTGCAACTCCGGCACTGATGCGCTCATCATCGCGCTGCAAGCGTTGGGGATTGGCGAGGGCGATGAAGTCATTACGACTCCGTTTTCGTTCTTCGCCACGGCCAGTTCGATCTGTCGCGCGGGAGCCACTCCCGTCTTCGTCGATATCGATCCGGAAAGCTTCAATCTCGATGTTCACGCTATCGAAGAAGCGATCACGCCGCATACCAAGGCGATCATGCCCGTTCACCTGTTCGGCCAGTGCTGCGACATGGAGCCGATCTTTCGGTTGGCTCAAAAGTACGGGCTGAAGATCGTCGAAGACGCGTGTCAGGCAATCGGTGCCGAATACCAAGGTCGCCGTACCGGAGTTCTCGGCAACGTCGGCTGCTTCAGCTTCTTTCCGACGAAGAATCTCGGCGGCGCGGGTGACGGCGGCATGATGACGACCGACGATCCCGAATTGGTTGGAAAGCTCAAGCGGTTACGAGTTCACGGCGATGTCGGCCAGTACGAACATCTCGATCTCGGGATGAACAGCCGGCTGGACTCACTGCAAGCGGCCGTGCTGCGATTGAAACTGAGGCGGCTCGACGAGTGGACCGCTGCCCGTCAGCGGAACGCTCAGCGTTATGGCGAGTTGTTCCGGCAGTCGGGTATTTTGGACTCGATCACACTGCCGAAGATTCAGCCCGAACGAAGGCACGTCTTCAACCAGTACTGCGTCCGCGTTCAGCACGGCCAGCGAGATCATGTGATGCAGCAGCTTAAGGTGAACCAGATCGGCTGCGCGGTTTACTACCCGAAGCCGCTCCACTTGCAAACCTGCTTCAAGCACTTGGGCTATCGTCCCGGCCAATTCCCCGAAGCGGAAGCCGCCTCACGCGACATCCTCGCGCTGCCGAGCTATCCGGAATTGCCGATCGCCGATCAGGATCGTGTCGCGAGTTGTCTCGCACAGATCTGCCATCAGTCCCGCACTGAGCAACAGGTTCGTCGAGCGGCGTGAGTTGGCAGGGACTTAGGAACTGGCTCGAAACAACTTCCTCGTTTAACCGCCAGCCAAAGGCGAGCGCGGAGACGGTCCGGAGTTGATGCACGGTGTCACTCCTGCACGCTCGCCTTTGGCTGGCGGTTAAACGAGCGACTGGAAATCGGGAAGTTATTTCGAGCCAGTTCCTGAATGGCCTGATAGGCTTGCCACGAATGAGAACGAGTACCGTCGGTCGTTACGTCGTCACTGGCCGAGGCTCTCAATCCAGCACGCCCATCGCAAAGTTCGCCTGATCGCTTCGTTCGGCAAAACCGCTCAAGGCTTTTGCGCGGCGCAGTCGATAGGTATCGACACGCTTTGGCGCGGAAAGGCTTTACTGATGGCGGTGGCTTCGCGCAAGAAGGCTCGATTCAAGGCAGGACGCCGACATGCAAGACGCTTCACCGCCGACTTCGCTCGAAATACCCTCGTCCATTGGGGAATTGAACGCGGCTTCAATGCCAATCTTGTCTCCCAGAAACCGTTCATCAAAGTCCAGCACACGCCGACAGACAAAGCGAATGCCGTGGTTCTTAAAGCCCGCGTTCATCGGATTGATGTTGGTTTTGGTCGGTTGGGGAGCTTACGGTGTCGTGGTCAGGCAGTCGCCTGAGTCCGATGAAGCCGAGTTGGCGGACCTCGAAGACTTCGATCTCGAATCGCCATCGCTGGGACAAAGTGAACCGACTGACGAGCTGCCGCCCTCTCGGCTGGGAGATTCGCAGTCGCGGCAACAACTCTCGACACCGCTCGTCGAACACGCTCCGCAATTACCCGCACTCCCTTCCGCGAGTTCCTTTGAGCCGCCCCCGCCCTCATCGCTCCCGAGTTTTCAGGCAGCACGCTATGAGCGTGATCCGGCAGGACGAGGCTCCAATTCCGGTACGAACTCGGGAGCATGGTTGAGCGGCACGATCGAGGTCGCAGAGGAAGCCACTTCCAGGATTGCGCTGCCAGCGCGAATCTCGCAGACCGAGTTCGATGGCCCCGCGATTCGATAGTCGGTGCGGTGAGTGAATGTGGATCCGGAATCGAGGCAGGTCATGTACGAACGGCACTGGCGACTTCAACGACCTCCCTTCAGTCACGATCGAAATGCGGCTTCGTACTTTGCCAGCAGCTCGCACCACAATGCGTTGCTCAAGCTGCGCTATTTGATTGACCATCGACGCGGCTTGGGCCTGCTCGTGGGGGCCAGCGGATCGGGAAAGTCGCGGCTGCTCGACGCGGTACTGGCCGACTCCAGCGCCGCCGCACCACCCGTCGCGATGGTGGTCTATCCGCAAATGTCGCCCATCGAATTGCTCAATTATATCGCTCAAAAACTTTCTGGTGAAAGTGCTGCTACAGCGCCGGCGTCCGACTCCATGAACACTGTCCTGCAACGGCTCGAAACAGCGTTGCGAACGCTCACGTCCAGTGGCCGACCGCCCATCATTGTCATTGACGATGCGCACGCGATTACTGACCGCAGCGTCCTCCAATCTCTGCAACTGTTGCTGAACTTCCAACAGGGTGCTGGAATCGACTTCACGCTGATCCTCGTCGGTCAGCCGGAACTCGTCGGCGTTGTGAAGCGACTGCCACAGTTGGACGATCGCGTCGCCATGCCCTGCGTACTCCAAGCCTTCTCGTCCGTCGAGACCGCCAGCTACATCCGGCACCGCTTGCACGCGGCCGGTGCGACACAACCGATCTTCAGTGAAGCGGCTCTCGTCGCGATCCACGAGCTGTCGGGCGGTCTGCCCCGCCGCATCAATCGCCTGTGTGACTTCGCGCTGCTGGTCGGCTACGCGGAAGAACTGACCGCGATCGATGCCTCGCAGATCGAAGGCGTTCACTCCGAACTGTGCCTCACGCGCGCTGCGTAACGGCCCTGAGCGAGATGTTTTTGGCGAGTCGTGTGCCGTCAGGTCACGAGTTTCCTGCCTCGACCCACAGAACCCGCAGCCTGACGGCACACGACTCGCCAAGATCGCAGCTTGGGCGATGCAATGTTGACACGAGGACACTCACGCAGCGGCCCGCCGTCTTTGCGGTGCCGCATAGAGCATCGAGTTCTTCGCCTTGCCCACCACGTCGATCGCTCCAACCTTGCGCAAAAAGTATGCCATCTTCTGCGCGAGCCAACGCGGAATCTTGGCCTCCCGCGCGAGATCAGCCGACGAAAACGGCGACGCCAATGTGCGTGGCAGTAGCGCCGCGAAATCTTTCACAGTTCGGAACGTGTGCTTGGACAGGACTGTTTTCAACGCGCGATCTTCAACCGAAAAATCCGCCCCGTTGAAGCGCTTCTTGCCCCGAGCGATGCGAGACTCTTCTTGCTCGATCATCACGATCTCAAACGTGAGCTTCGGATGCGGGAAGACATCTCCGAAATGAACCAGCTCGTCAAACACGTTCAGGACCGAACGCCGCAAAGGGCTGTAGCGGGCACTGACGATCTCGCCGCCCGATTTCTCGCGTCGCACAATGTACGTCCGCGCTGCCAGCGGCTTGACGATCGTCACGCGATGCGACTCCAGCAGCATGGCCACCTTCGCGCGAATGCCCGATAGCGAGGCACGCTGGATTTCGATCAGTCGGCCACGCACGACCGCGTCAATCCAGAAGTCGCCGACGCGCACTTCCTGTTTGCCCGCCGCGCCGCCGTATAACGCTTTCAACTGGCGATGAAGAGTCGATTCCATGAGCAGCCACATCCGCGCGAAGTAGAAACGAGACAACCGCCCCGAGGGCACGAACTCGGGACGGCTGACGGCGTTGTAGGGCGGATGTTAGAAGCGAATCGAAATTGGGTCGAGACCACTCAGTCGTCGTTGTCCGACTCATCCTTGTCCCGCTTCTGGGGAGACTTCTTGTCTGGCTTTCTGTCCGACTTCACATCGTCTGACTTGGCCTTGTCGCCGCTCAGGGTTGGAACGCCGATCTTGTTTGGAGCGACCGGGACCGCTTGATTGGCGTCATCTTGCGGATGAGGCGCTGCTGGCAAGCGAGACTTCTTTTGTGCTTCGACACGCTCTTGAATCACCTTCGATTCCGAAGCGCCATTGGCGCACAGATCGTTCAGCGAGACCTGCACGTCCTGCTGCTGGAACGATGATCCCGCCGACCACGCTTTACAGGATTGCCGACCGGCAAACCCAAAGCTTTGGTCGAGGCTGCGGATCGCATAAGCGAAATCCTTCAGCTCATCGTCCACCGCCGTCGAAGCCATGTTCAGGCCGACGACCGCTCCCAAAACCCCCAACGTCCCGACCGTGACGGCTTCCGCCGACAAGATCAATCCAAACTCATCCTGCCACAATTCCTTCACTACTTGCATGTTGTGCCTCGCTTTCTGAACGGAACTTGCCAAACACCGACAATCGGCGCTCGAAATCCGCCAGCAACCGTCGCCTAACGATTGTAGCGGTTGTAGTGAATGTAGCGATAATAGGGGTTGTGGTAAACATGGGTTGAGCGAGAAATTACAGGTCGGGCAGGATGTCCGAGAGCGACGGAGTCGTGCCGTTCACGCCAACCAGAAGCATGAACGAAGAACTGCTGCGAACGACTCGGCTCCGCATGTCGTCCTCGCTCACGCTTCGCGCGGATGAGTCCGTTGCTTGCTGGAAACTGAACTCCAAGGCATCATCTCGCCCCGCCAGTCCTTGCTCCCGACGTTCGACATCTTCTGACGAGAGGCCCACTCCATGCAGCCGTCCGTGCGACTCAAGCTTTACGCCATGATGTTTTTGGAGTTCTTCATCTGGGGAGCATGGCTGCCGCCGAGCTTCGGGTTCTTCGGAGCCGGCGGGTTGGGATTCAATGAATGGCAGCAGTTCGGTCTGAACATCGCCTTTCCGGTCTCCGCCATTTTGGCGATGTTCTTCGCCAACCAGTTCGTGGACCGAAACTTCGCCGCAGAGAAGTATCTGGCGTTCAGCCACCTGCTCGGCGGGTTGTCGATGCTGTGCTTTGGAGGTCTGGCACTGATGGCCTTCAACGGCCCACCCGGCTCCGCGAACTACTGGTTGTTCTTCGCCTGCATGGCGGTTCACTGCCTGTTCTACGTGCCAACGATTTCAGTCACGAACACGATTGCGTTCGCCAACATGACCGATCCTCAAAAGGAATTCGGGCCAGTTCGGTTGTGGGGTACGATCGGCTGGATCGCCGCCAGTTGGCCGTTCATCTTCATCCTGGCCGACTGGGCCAAGATCCCGACGATGGAAGCGGCGGGAGGTTTCGTGAACTGGCTTGGAGCGGCACTCGGCACCAGCTTGTCCGGCAACGATTTGAACAAAGGGAAGTGTGCTGCGTTCTTCACTGCGGGAGCCGCGTCACTCGTGCTAGCCGTCTTGAGCCTCTCACTGCCACACACGCCGCCGAAGCCCGCCAAGAACAACGACCAATCGCTGGCGTGGCTCGAAGCCATGAAGCTGCTCAAGCACCCGTTCCTGTTCGTGCTGTTCATCGTCACGTTCATCGACGCAACGGTTCACGATGGCTTCTTCTTTTTCGCGTTCACATACCTCGAAAAAGTCGGCGTCCCGTCCAACTGGATTCAGCCCGCCATGAGTGTCGGCCAGATTGCTGAAATTGCAACAATGGCCTTCCTCGGTTACGTCCTCAAAAACTTGGGCTGGCGCTACACGATGATCCTTGGAATCCTCGGACACACCGTGCGGTTCGCGGTCTTCGCCTTCGTGCCCGATCCGTACTGTGCTGTCGCGGTGAATGTGCTGCACGGCGTCTGCTATGCCTTCTTTTTCGCGACGCTCTACATCCTTGTGGATGAGGTCTTCCCGAAGGATGCTCGGACGAGTGCCCAAGGCCTGTTCAACTTCTTGATCTTGGGACTCGGCCCGATCGCGGCCCGGTTCATCTGGCCCGCGCTGCAGAAGCAACACACCACGGGTGACGTGGTCGATTACAGCAAGGTGTTGCTCTACCCCTCGGGTGCGGCTCTCGTCGCAGCCGTGCTGCTGTTGCTGTTCTTCCATCCGCCGAAAGGCAGCTTGGAACAAGCCGGTCACGCTGCGGCGTGAGGCTGGGGCGAACCACAACCAGCGGCCAATACGGACGGCTGAGGCTACGTTTGACCGCCAGCCAAGAGGAAGAGTTTGAAACCACGGATTTCACGGAAGGCACGGATGAGACGAAGGCCAAAAAACTTTTCTCTCTTCATCCGTGTTTCTCTGTGAAATCCGTGGTCAATTTCTGCGTCGGCTTCGAGCATTGAGTTGTGTGCGGAACGCACCCCATCGCGAACACACAATTCGCTTGCTCCTCGCGCGGCCAAGTCGAGACACAGGTGAACCGTATGCCGTCAGGCTGCCGGTTCTGGAGCGAGATAGGAAACCCGTGGTCTGACGCTCAATGCACTCACTTTGTGAAACGCAGGGCATCAGTGTCGCCTTTCGCTCCGCGAAAGAGCGTCCTTTCGCGGAGC
>JAYVDI010000171.1:0-4467 GCA_043749505.1 Schlesneria sp.
TGCGGACGTCCGCAGCCGTGGCATTGGCTCCTTCAAGATTGCGATCGACCAGCATCACATGGGCTCCGGCTTCCGCGACCGCCAGTGCCGTTGCCCTGCCCATTCCCTGCGCCGCTCCGGAAATGACCGCCACACGATCCGTCAAATCGAACAGGCTCATAGGACCCTTTCCCTTACTCGTGTCAATTTCAGTGTTCACTTCTTATCCGTATAGGCCGACGATCTTCGGCCAGATCTTGATGATCTCCGGCCAGATCTTGAAGCAGAACACCAGCGCCATCAGGCCGAGATAAAATATGCCGCAACCGAAGACCCCCGCCGAGTGATACCAGCGCGGACGGAGTTCGCGCGGCAGCAGCTTGTGATTGATCCACAGCAGTTGGAACGACGTCACGCCGAGCGCCAGGTTGTTGCAGTTCGCAATGAAGTCGGTCATCAGTCGCGGTGCGTTGCTGAACAGGAACGCACAGACGAACGACCACAGCACGTAGCTCCCCAGGATCGTGTAGTAGATGTACTTGACCTGATGTGCCTCCATCGACTCCCGCACCCGGCGGTTGGCCGACCAGATGGCATCGGTCCAGCGGCGGCTGAAGTCATCGACGATCGACATCTGGCTGGGGAGCATCACCATCAGCCCCGTAAAGATGGCCGCGATCCACAACAGTTTCCCGACCACCGGCGCGAAGCCCGCGTTTCGCAATCCGTCGGCCGTGATGAGCGCCTGTGCCATTCCCGCCTGTTCGTAAGTGATCGTCGAGTGTTGAGCGAACTGCATCGACAACAGCGCCGGCAAGGCCATCCCCATGAAGCAGCCCGGTCCCCAAACGACGATCTGATCGGTCAGCACATACCGCCACCAGCCCCGCCACTTTCGCAGGTTGTCGGCCGTCAGTTCAAACACCTTGCCGACGTGGCTGAGCGACACGCTGCGGCCGCCGATCGCGCTGGGGATCGCTCCAACCTCGCGCCCCATGCCCCAGCCCTTGTCACGGACGAAGTTCGAGTATGTCGAGTTCGACAGCCCGCCCCCTCCGGCATACCCCGCGAACGCCCCGATCACGATCAGGCTGGCCGACGACATCAACGGCCACTCGCCGTGCTCCCACCAATACAGGAAGCCGTTCACGACGACTTCCTTGTTCTGTTCGGCATTTTGCAGTTCAGGAGGTGCGAGAACCGGGACGTTGCCAATCTTCACGAACCCGCTGAAGACATTCCACCAGCTCTCCAAACTGACGCAGAACACGCCCAACGCGAGGCAGAAGCCGAGCACAACGACGACCTTCACGGTCATCACGCCTTGCAGAACGTTGTAGACCTTGCCACCCAGCAACACCGGCACGGCGACTCCAAGCAAACAGGCATAGGCCAGCGGCGTAATGAGCCAGCGGTCCGCGTCGGTCGGCGGTCGGTCCAGTATGAGTGACGCAATCAACGCCGCCCCGTGAGTGGACAACCCGGGGACGAGTGCCGACACGTTCATCGTCAGCATCAGCCCGATCCAAAAGCTCGGCCCCGGTTGGCAGCGCATGAAGCCGGTGAAGACCGGCTCACCGCAGTACAGGGCATAACGTCCGCATTCGAGGTTGTAGAAGATCTGAAAGACGATGGCCGCGGTCGCGATCCACATCAGCCCGCCGCCGTACTTGGCCGTGACCGCCGGCCCGTACAGCCACTCGCCCCCGCCAATCTGAATCCCCATCATGACGATGCCGGGTCCAATGAAGCTGGCCCAGTTCTTCCACGAGAGCGGCTTCGGCTCGGGAAGATCCGCCGTGCCCCAAGCCGGGATTTTGTGGGAGTCATTAGTCATTAGTCATTGGTCATTAGTCATTAGGGAAGAAGGGGCGGAACCGGCAAGTCATTCGTCTTGTGATGTCGACGTGCCGATGGATTTGAGGTAGCTGTTCAACTGAGGACCAAGATTGTCGATCAACACTTTGAGGGAGCCGATTTCTGTTTCCGTCAGTAACTTGCGTTTGAAAGCACGCCGCAACCAATGGCGAGTTTCGTAGAGCGAGCCGCGTGCGATGCGAACGAACCGTCTGTTGTCTTGATACGAACCACGTCCATAACCCTCGGCGATGTTCGCGCCAATGCTGTCGGCCGAGCGAATGATCTGCTTGCCAACCGTATCACGAGCCACAATTTCCCATCGTCGAGCAATCTCCCAGATGGAATCCGCCAACTCCTCGGCAAGCTGGTAAACTCGCAATTGCTCAAACGACCGACTCGCCACGTCACGACTCCCAAATGACTAACGGCCCTCTTCCCTAATGACTAATGACTAATGACCAGTGACTAATGACTACTCCAACACAATCGCCCGACCCGGTCCGCCGTGGCAGTCGCGGATTTTGAGCGGGGCAAACAGGAAGTAGCCACCGGGCGCCACCGTGCCGACGTTGTGCAGGAACTCCACCCCGACCATCTCGCGGCTGCCGAGTGCCCAATAGGTCATCAACGCGCGACGAGGATCGACGCCGCCAAGATCCGGGGCATCGGTGGCGACGCAGCGAATCCCCTTGCTCTTGAGATAGACGATGGCATCGGGACCGGGGGCGGGCCAGCCTTCGCTCTTGCCGCTGAGCGGATCGGACCAGACGCCCGTGTCGTCCGGCTGCGGCTTGAAGTGTTTGTCGAGATGCCCCGTGTGGAACAGCACCACGTCGCCTGGCTTGAGGTCTCCGCCCTTCTTCTCGAACGCCTGAATGTGAGCCGTCGTGATCTCGGGCGACGCGGGCCACGATTTGGAATCGGTGGTGCCGACGAGTGGCGTCACGTCGATGACTCTCGCCGGCCCGCAGGTCCACGCAAGCCGCACCTGCTCGGTCGTCATCGAACTCGTGCCGCGCGGGCCGAACTTCTTTTCGTAGTCGATCAGCCAGCCTCGCACCTCGGGCGAGTACGCCGGCTTGGCTCCTTCCGGCGGCAACGCGAACGATGGCGGGACGAGATGCGTGCCGGCCATCGAGTCCATCAGATGCGCGTGGTGCCAGAGATCGAGATATTCGGAATAAAGGAAATCCACCTTCAGGTACGTTTGCCGATGGTTGCCCGTGCCGATCCCCGGCGATGTCACCGGCAGATTCGGAGCGAGCGTTGGCGAAAGGTCGATGGCCCGCCTGTTCTTCGCCGCGTCGATCAGCCGCTTCGGAATCTCGCCGCCAACAATCGCGAACGCCCGGCCTTCGCCATACGGGGCTCCCTGATGCTTCGGGCCGATCATGCAGTAGAAGGCACCGGTCGGCGGTAATGCTCCGAGATTCGTTGCACTCTCGGTCCAGATCATGCCGTGCTTGAGTCCCGCGTAATGCGTCGGTTCGGCCAGATTGGGGAGCGGCCCCATGCTCGCGCTGTCGGTTCCAAGCGTCATCACGCCGCGCGTCGCAAGAAACTCCATGCACTCGGGATTCGGATCGGGATAACCTGGGGCCTTTCGATCCAAGGCATCGGCGATGAAGCGGCTTCCCTCCGGAAACGGCCGGTAGTACTTGTCGGAGTAATCGCTGCGGAAGAGCACGACATCACCGAACCTCAGTCTTCGATGCTGCTTCTCGAACCGCTCAATGTGTTCGGGTGTGACGAGCGGACTGACTCCCTTCGCCGCCTGATCGAGCAGGTCGCGCACGTCGACGACGCACGCCTCACCGCCGAACTGCCACGGTTCAATCTTGTCGGTGTAGGCCAGACCGAGCGGCCCCGACTTCTCCCGCTTGAGATCCGGCCGCGCGACCGAGTGCGGGGGGACATCCAACTGCGTCCCGGTGTTGCCGTCGATCAGCAGCACATCAATGTTGTAAGCCGAATCCGGCCCGATGACTCGCTGATGAGTCATCTGAAACCGCGGAAACGGAGCCGTCGGCCACGTGCAGGGAAACTCGGGCGCGATGAGCAATGACAGATCTTTGACCGAGTCCGACGGAACCTGTGCCTCGACGATTTTCACCGACAGGAACAGAACCAATCCAATCAACAGCGAGCGTAAGGAAACCATGCCATTCTCCTGACGAAACTGATTTGGCGCCGATTGCTCTTCAATAACAAATAGCAAATGACAAACGACCGATAACAAATGACGTCAGTCTTGTCGGAAGGGGATTTGTCATTTGTTGTTTGCCATTTGTCATCTGTCATCTGTCATTGATTGAGCCATTGCGGATGCAAATCGACGTCGTCCGCCAACCCGGCCAGTTTGCCCACCACGTCGGACGGCAGGTCGATTCCTTCGACCAAAGCCTTTCGGCGCAGGTTCCATTCGCGTTCGTGCGGCACGAGCACCCGTTCGACTCCATCGGCGGGAGGGGCGTCGTGGATCTCGCGGATCAGGTCTGTGATCCGGGCTTCGAACACGTCGCGCGGACCCATCGCGGCGATGTCGATCGCAATGAATGCGTGACCGTGACCGGTCGGTTGCGTGGCGTCACCCCAGATCCAGCTTCCGACCTGCCACGTGACCTGCGC
>JAYVDI010000172.1:0-7917 GCA_043749505.1 Schlesneria sp.
ACTGACGAACGTCGTCAGGTAACGTAACTCGTTTCAGCGTCTAACATTGCCCAAGACAGGAATCGAACCTGCACGGTATTGCTACCACTAGGCCCTCAACCTAGCGCGTCTGCCAGTTCCGCCACTTGGGCTAATGGTCTCGTTCACCGAACCGTTAGTGAGGGAAAAAGCGAGGTTCGGTGTTGCGTGTGAAAGTATAGCGGGGAAAACGGGGATCGCAAGGATCGTAATAAGCCCAGTCTAGTGAAGCACAAGCAGCAATTTGTGACGATGTTCATTGGGCGATTGAAAAGTTCCATGTTCCGGGCTACGGATTGATCACGCCATCAATTGATACTTCACGCAGCCCAAGATAGGAGATTGGCAAGCCGCATGCCGCAAGGCTGCGGATTTTTGACCGCGTCGAGGAAACCCGTGGCCTGACGGCACACGGCTCGCCTCGAATATCTCACTCATGGCTGTGCGAGGTAGAAACCCCTGCTGAGTAAGCGGCGGAACAACTCAACCCGCTGGACTCGAGGCACACTGAGTTGATCGGCTGACAGACGCAATTTCGGCCGGCAGATTTGGCTCGGTAGAGAGCGTCATCGGCGGCGGAGACCAGACCAGCAGTGGACTGGCAGTGGTTGGGGCAGCATGCCACTCCGATGCTCATCGTCACCCTGAGTGTCTTTCCTTGAAACAGGATCACCCGTGCTTCGATCGCGGCGCGGAGTTCTTCAGCCAGGCGGAGCGCCCCGGCGAGGCCCACACCCGGCAGCAGAACGGCCAGTTCTTCACCGCCATACCGCGCGAGAACGCTTTGCTCACCGACGCGCATCCGGCCGACATGTTCTCGCAACAGTTGAGCGACCACGCGCAGCACTTCATCGCCCGCCGGATGACCGTGAGTGTCGTTGATCGATTTGAACCGATCCAAGTCCAACATCAACAACGAGCATTCGTGCGAGAGGCCTAGTCGCACTCGCTCGACTTCGCCCGCGAGTAGCGCATCGAAAGTCCGTCTGTTTGTGAGATCGGTCAATCCGTCGTTTCGAGCCAGTCGTCGCATGACTGCGGCATTGAATACGCGACACAGCGTCACCGCCAGCAAATCCATACTCCACCCGAGCAACCTGGCTCGTCCGCCTTCGATCACAGCGTGAGACCGCTGCGTCAGGACGACCGTTCCGAGCAAACGGCCATCGTGCAGCAGCGGCCAAACGCGCGCCGAGCCGATCAGCGTTTCAATGCCGATGGTCCGCAGGCGAATGGAATCGAAGTCGTGTTCGCTTTGACTGGTCATCGCGTAGCGAGCGAGTTTCGATTCGTGACTCTGCCAAATCGCGACCACGGACTCAGGAAGTGCCTTACGGCTGTAGACAACCGGAGTACTCGCATCATCCGTCCGACGAGACATCAGGAAAATGGCGATTCCCTCTACCCCAATCGACTCACGCAGTCGTGCCGCGAATCGTCCGAGTGTCTTCATCGGCTGTTCCGTCGCACCGTCGGCAATCGCACGCAGGTCGAGCATCTCTCGGAAAATGATCAACTCTTCGTCACGTTGCCGGAGTTCTCGATCTAATGCGATCTGCGCGGCGAGCGACTGACCAATGCGAACCAACAAACCAAGCTGCTCGTCGCGCGAGGTGGCGGTGAGGAACAAGCAACTCGTCATCAACACCGCTTCAATATTTGCACCATTTCGCAGACCGATACACCACACTTTGCGAGTGCCGACGTGAGCATGACCATCATCAAGGTCGGGCGTTATTAGTAAATGAGGGTCACATTCCGATGGGTTCGATGAAACCATGTTCGAGTGACACGCATCGGCTTCAACCGCGAGCGACTGAACGAGTGTTCCGCTGGCATGACAATTCGCCCGCAAGGGGAGCCACGACTGCTGCTGAAGTTGCTCCAAGAGGTCAGACGAAAGTCGCAGGCTCTGTTTCGACAGACTCGTCAGCCCTCGTGCTGCAATGACTTGCGGCGGCGACTGCGTCACGTCGAGTACGACCGCGAATTCGTCGGTCCGCTCTGGAACGAGACGCCTCAACAACGCTTCGGCAGCCGAGGCGGGATCGCGGCGCTCGGCCATCTCGTGGAGGAGTTGGTTCTCGACACGAGCAACAGCTCGCTCGCGGCTGAGTCGTCGAACTTCGGCTTCGAGACCGATCCGTTCCCGTTCCGCATCTCGCATGCGTTGCGTGTCGGTTCGCGGTGGAGTGGCCACATCGCGTCGCTGCAATCGACCGAGCAGGCGCGCAATTCCGTTGATCGCTGCCAGCGCACGCGACGCGGTCGATGAACCAGCTTCAACGGACTTCTCGTCGATGGAACGCATGCTGACGAAGCCTGACGAAAACGCCTCGCGATGGAGGCTGCGGCACAAGCTGACTTTCGCACCAAGCATTGGTGTGAGTCACCTGCGGTATAAACGATGTGACGGCCCCGTCTCACCAACCGAATCGCAAGTCGCACCACTTTTTGGCGAGCGGCGTCGAACGGAGCGGTCTTCCTGACGATTCACGTCGCTCCGACTTGATCGCGACGTGGTGAAACGCAATCCTGCGAACGTTGCTTTCCGGCAACGTTCTGTTTTGCCACCTTGCTCCGGGAGTCCGAGTCATGTCGAGAATCGTGTCGTTGGCCAAACGTGTTGGCACCGTGCTGGCACGCCCGTTGTTCGTGTCCCTCACAGCGCGCGTTGTCGCTTGTTCGTTGATCACTGCGATCTGCTCATTCTCTGCGTCACACATCGTGCGGATCTCGTCCGCTGCCGATGAAGCCGCTCCCGCAGCGAAGGCTCCCGAATGGAAGTCACTCTTCGACGGCAAGACATTGAAGAATTGGAAGAGTTCCGAGTTCGGCGGGGAAGGAGAGGTCGCGGTCAAAGACGGGATGATCGTGATGCAACAAGGGTCCGAGATGACCGGCATCGCGTGGACGGGAGGCGACCTGCCGAAGATCAATTATGAACTGTCGCTGCGGGCACAACGGATCGACGGCAGCGACTTCTTCTGCGGGCTGACGTTCCCCATCAATGACTTGCCCTGCAGCTTCATCGTCGGCGGCTGGGGCGGCGGAGTCGTGGGGATTTCGAGTTTGGATGGTCTCGACGCCGCGAACAACGAGACCGCACGTTACGAGTCCTTCAAACAAGGTCGCTGGTACAAGATTCGACTGCGTGTCACCGACAAGGGGCTGATGGGCTGGATCGACAACACGCAGGTGATCGGTGTTGAAACGAAGGGCCGCAAAATCTCCATCCGCCCGGAAGTCGAACTCTCCCGCCCCCTCGGCGTCTCCTGCTACTCAACCGTCTCGGGCCTGAAAGACATCCAAGTGAGGCCACTCACCAAAGCCGAAGCCGAGGCCGCGATCACTCCTTCGGAACCGACGAAGGAAGAGCCGAAACCTGCCAAGACGGAGGGCAAGTAGAAGTACGGAGGCGTGATCACCGGGTAGCCGATTGCGACAGGCCGAAGAAGCCGTAAGCGGACTTTCGATTAGAATCAACACGGTTCGTTTATCGACATTCGGCCTGAGGATTCTTGTGGGACGCAAACCGCTTGAGGCAAGCGAGGCCACTTCGATGATTTGTATCTGTGGCTTGTCACTCGCACTCGATGAAGAGTTGGCGAATTTGGGTGGGAGTCCTTGCGGCCAGTTCTGGTGAACGCATATCTCATGCGTTTCCCACTCGTGTACCGGAGAAGCATCATGAAAACTGTTGCCGTGAGAATGATTGTTGTCTGCCTGATGTTTTGTTTGGTCGTGCAACCGTGCGTGGCGTGGCACGAGCCGGGGCATCACATTGTTGCGTTGCTGGCCTATGACTTACTCAGCAAGCAAGAGCGGCAGCAACTGCAAGCGATCCTGCGAGAGCATCCTCGCTTCAAAGAGGACTTCGCTCCCTCGGGCAGCAAGTCGAGCAATCAGCAGGATGCCAAGCCGTTAACTCCTGAAGAGAGGGAGCGGTGGGTGATGGGCCGGGCTGGGTACTGGCCCGATGTTGCCCGTTCACAGCCGAACTACAACCGGCCGACTTGGCACTATCAACTCGGGGCCACGCTGATGATCGGTGATCCACCGAACGTTCCCAAGAACCCGGGACCGGCTCCGACCGCTGCGACGCTGGAAACTCAGGAACTTTACCTCGCTCAGGCTGTCGAGGTCTGCCGCGCGGTGCTGCGGGACAAAACCCGCTCGACCTCCGACCGCGCGATCGCCATCTGCTGGTTGGCCCACCTGGTCGGTGATGCTCATCAACCGTGTCATGCGGGAAGCCTCTACGCCGCCGGTGCATTCTCCGAGGGAGACCGTGGTGCCAATTCAATCCCGACGAAGCAGTCGAAGAATTTGCATGCCCTGTGGGATGGATTGCTCGGTTCGCAATACGACGCGGGAGATATCCACCGACGTTGCGGAGTGATCCGCGAGGACAGTGCTCGATGGGCAACCGCAGCCGCCGCAGCCAAGAATCCGAACGGATTGAACCCACTCACTTGGCTGTCGGAAAGTGCCGAGGTCGGTCGCAGCCACGTCTATACTCCCGAAGTGCTGGAGCCTGTCCAAGCGGTCGCGCGCGGTCTGACCACCATCGTCGCCACCACAGATTTGTCAGACAACTATCTGACATCCGCTGGCGACGCGGCTCGAAACCGAGCCGCATTCGCTGGCCACCGACTGGCGCTGATCCTGAGCCAAGACTTGCGATGACGGGTCGAACCGGCCTCGACAGATTGCTATCCGTTTTGCGCCCCAAAGCGAGGTGTTTGCAAGCCCAAGGGGCTGTGCATTTACTTACGTCCGCGCGTTTTTGGGCGTGATGCAACACGTAGGGTGCGTGAAGCACCCCTTTCAAGATTTTTGAAGTCTGCTACAACCCGCTTGATGACAGGGATTTGTCACACGGCGGGAGGGCACAGGGATGTTGCCGGGTGGAGTGTTGGACAAGTTTATTGAGCGGTGTCCGGCGGCGGTGATGGTGCTGGCGACCGTGGAGCGGTTGTTGCGGTCCGAGCGGTTGGACGAGATTTTCGAGACGCATCGTTCGCGACAGTATGAACGTGGGATCGTCTGTTCGGAACTCGTCGCGTTGATGGTGGGGGTAGCGACGCGGACGCATCAATCGGTGCATGCGGGGTATCTGGCGGCGCAGAAGACGCTCGGGGTTTCGGCAACGGCGGTGTATGGCAAGCTCAGGTGTTTTGATCCGCGTGTCACGGCGGCGCTGGTCCGCGACACGGCGGTCGAGATGGCCGAAGTGATCGCCGCGCGGACGGCGCAGCGTACTTCCCGGCCGGGAAGTCTTGTATCTCGACGGCAATCATCTCGCGGCGACCGAGCATCGGCTGAAGGTGTTGCGGACGACGCGCGAGGGACCACTGCCCGGACAGACGCTCGCGCTGCTGGATGCGCAGAGCGAACTGGTCGTGGAACTGATCCCGTGCGAGTGCGGTCACGCGCAGGAACGCTCGCTGCTGCCCGAGTTGCTGGAATGGATTCGCGCGGACACGGTGCTGTTCGGGCTGTTTCGTCGCGGCGCGTACTTCCTCATCCGGCAGCACGCTTCGACGTTGTCGTACCGCTTTGAGGGCCGTCGCCGCAAGATCGGCCACTGCGAGGCCGGCCTGCTGTACGAACAAACGCTGATCCTCACCGACGACAACGCGACCGAGGGCGAGGAACCCGAGTTGAAGGTCCGCCGCATCACGCTGCAACTCGACACGCCCACGCAGGCCAGCGACGGCGAGATCCACCTGCTGACCAACCTGCCGGTCAAAGTCCGTGCGAAGCGCGTCGCCGAAACCGATCGTCTGCGCTGGACCATCGAAGGGGCGTTTCAAACGCTGACCGACGTCCTGCGCTGCGAGGTCGAAACGCCGGGCGATCCCAAGGCGGCCCTGTTTCTCGTTCGCGATGGCGGTCCTCGCGTGGAACGCCTATGCGGTGGTCCAAGCCGCCCTCCGCTCGACACACGGCGAACAGAAGATCGACGACGAACTCTCGGACGAACACTTTATTCGCGACGTGGTCCTCACCCAAACCGGCATGGACATCGCGGTCGATCTAGCTGCGTGGGAACACTATCGCACCCTCCCCCCATCCGGTTCGCTCAAACGCTGGCCCGCCTTGCCAAACAGGTCGATCTCAAACGCTACCCCAAACACAAACGCGGCCCGAAGAAACCTCGCCCCAAACAAACCAGCGGCCAGAAAAACCACCACGTCTCCACCGCCAAACTCCTCGCCAAGAAATCACCCACGCAAATCACCAAGAAACAACCGAAACAAAGACCTTGAAAGGGGTGGCAGTACCCACCCTACGAGACCGAGTTGAAGACATGGCGAGCCGCATGCCGTGAGGCTGCGGGTTCTTGGCCGTCGTAGGAACCCGTGGCCTCACGGCACACGGCTCGCCAAGAGCATCTCACTCATCGCCGCGTGATGTGCTGAACAGGAACGGAACCCCGATTGTTTCGGCATTCCACTGACGATCCCGGCATTACCGAGCCGACAGACACGACTAGTGGTTCGGCGATTTGCTTTTGACAGGTTTTGAATCTTGTGCCACAGCTGGGGTCGCAGGGGGGCGAATTGTTGGGGAGCGAGTCATGGGCAAGGATGCCAAATATGTGGTGCGACTGACCGCGGACGAGCGGACCGTTCTGGAAACGCTGGTGAAAGCACCGCGTGTGGCGCGGGCGAAGGTGTTGCGGGCGCGGATGCTGTTGAAGGCGGATGTGGACGGCCTGGCTTGGACCGACGCGCAGATTGTCGCGGCCTTTGATGTCAGTGAATCCACCGTGCATCGGCTGCGGCAGCGCCTGGTGGAGCACGGGTTCGAGGCGGCTCTGGAACGACAACCGCCGGCGCGGACCAAGTCGCGCCGCCTGGACGGGGCCGGTGAAGCGCGGTTGGTGGCTGTGGCGTGCAGTGCCGCTCCCGCCGGCCGCGTCCGTTGGACACTGCAACTGCTCGCGGACAAGCTCGTGGAACTGCACGTGACGGATCCGTGTGTCCCGAGACGGTGCGACAGACGCTGAAAAAAATGAACTCCAGCCCTGGCTCCAGCAGCAGTGGGTCATCCCACCCGACGGCAGCGCCGAGTTCGTCTGCGCGAGGGAAGACACGCTGAACATCTACCATCGGCCGCCCGATCCGCGCCGACCGCAGGTCTGCTTCGACGAGGCCTCCAAGCAACTGGTCGGTCACGCCCGCCCGCCGATTCCGGCGCGACCCGGTCGCCCGGAAATCATCGACTACGAGTACGAACGTCGCGGCACCGGCAACCTCTTCATGATGTTTGAACCGCTGACGGGCCGTCGCGAAGTGCTGGTCACCGAACGTCGCACGGCGAAGGACTACGCCCACGCGATCCGGCATCTGATCGACGTGACCTATCCCGCCGCCGAGAAGCTCGTGCTCGTGCAGGACAACCTCAACACCCACAAACCGGCCTCGTTGCACGAAGCGTTCCCTCCGGACGAGGCGCGACGACTGATCGACAAGCTGGAGATTCATGACACGCCCAAGCATGGCAGTTGGCTCAACATGGCCGAGATCGAACGGGGCGTCCTGCAGCGACAATGCCTCGACCGCCGCATGGCCGACCTGTCCACGCTGCAAACCGAAGTCGCGGCCTGGCAGCAGGCTCGCAATGCTCAGCAGGTGAAGGTCCACTGGCAGTTCTCCACACCGGACGCCAGAATCAAACTCAAACGACTCTACCCCACCATCGAACCTGTCAAACCAAAATAGATGCTCCACTAGCCTGATGAGCGAGAACTCTCGCTAACAATCCAGCGAGCGGGGCGGCGTCAGCCCGATCTCGTTCGGCACGCTTTTTGCGCAAGGGGTTTGATCTGCGAGACTGTCTTGCTACGGAGGTTGGCAGGCATGACAGAGCAGGACGCGGCGCGGTGGA
>JAYVDI010000173.1:0-4076 GCA_043749505.1 Schlesneria sp.
CCGCCGACAAGTGGTCCCGTCGGCGGAGCGACGGGACTACAGTTACTACGGCCAAACTCGGACGTAATAGATGCACAGCCCTAAATTCGACACAACAGATCGGAGAATCGCGAAAGCGCTTCAAGTCGGGACGCTCGCGGCCCCGAAACGAACTCTTGGTTTCAAACTGTTCAACATCAACGATGAAACGGATGCGAATGACAAGCTCGATTGATGCGCTGGTCTCTCCAGGACAATCCGCTGACGGTTCCGCCTACTCGCTGTGGCAAATCACGGCTTATTTCTTGAGGCTGGGAACGCTTGGGTTTGGCGGGCCGGTGGCGCTGGTTGGGTACATGCACCGCGATTTGGTTGAGCAGCGGAAGTGGATCAGTGAGTCTGACTATAAAGAGGGGCTGACGCTCGCGCAGCTCATGCCCGGGCCGTTGGCCGCTCAGTTGGCGATCTATCTCGGCTACGTTCACTATCGAATTCTCGGAGCGACGTTGGTCGGGATCGGCTTCGTGTTTCCCTCGTTCTGCATGGTCGTGGCGCTTGGCTGGGCGTATCAGCTTTACGGCGGGCTGAGTTGGATGCAGTCGGTGTTTTACGGCGTGGGGGCCAGCGTGATCGGCATCATCACGATCAGTGCGTACAAGCTGACGCTCAAGACGATCGGCCGAGACTGGTTGCTGTGGTCGATCTATCTCATCAGCGCTGTCGCCACGGTCGTCACTGAGACCGAACGGATTGAGTTCTTTCTCGGAGCGGGCCTGCTGGTGTGGCTCGTCAAGACACCGCCTCGATTCCTGCGCAGGCCGCCCGCGTCGATGACGGTCGCGGCGGTGATCCCATTCTGGTCGGGATGGCCCGGTGTTCCCGAGGCGACGCCCGCCGTGCTGGGGCAGATTTTTCTCTTCTTCACCAAGGCCGGGGCCTTCGTGTTCGGCAGCGGCTTGGCCATCGTGCCGTTTCTTTATAGCGGCGTGGTGAAGGAGTACGGCTGGCTCGACGACCGACAGTTTTTGGATGCCGTCGCGGTGGCGATGATCACGCCGGGACCGGTTGTCATCACGGTCGGCTTCATCGGGTTTCTGGTCGCCGGTTTTGAAGGTGCGACCGTCGCGGCCATCGCCACATTCCTGCCGTGCTACCTGCTGACGATCATCCCCGCGCCGTACTTCAAGAAGTATGGCAAACAACCGGGGATCGTGGCGTTCGTCGATGGTGTAACTGCCGCCGCCATCGGAGCCATCGCGGGAGCGGTTCTGGTCCTCGGACGCCGCACCATTTTTGAAAGCGGCTGGAACCCCGAGTGGCCCAAGGTCGTGCTGTTGCTCGCCACCGTGGCCTTGCTGCTGAAGTTCAAGAAGCTGCCGGAACCCATCATCGTTCTCGGAGCGGCGGTTCTCGGAATGCTCGTCTATCCGTTCGTACAGGTATTGGCGGTGACGTGAGTTGAAATCCGGTGCGGAACCGCGCCCCGTTGGCAGGACACCAACAGGGCAAAAAAAGTTAGATGCGACCGGACACCATGCGGTTTACTCTGGTTGATGCTCTTGGGCAGAGGCAACGCCCGAGAAGTCCATCTTGAGTAGTGGAAGCGAATGCGGCGGTATGCCCATCTGCGATGTAATCCCGCTGACGAACTGACGTGCATACGGCCAAGCGACAAACATCGCCAACTGATTTAATGCCGTAGTCTCTTCCGGTATTACATCAGCAGGATTGGGAGCGCCGCCATCAAGTCCAAAAACGCACTGAATGACGCACGATATATTCATCGAAGAACTGCTATCTTGCGCCGGAGCAGAAGTGGGAGGTGAGATAACGGTGATTGTCACGTTGGCGAGTATTTTGTCGCCAGCTGGACCGCTCAGAGCATTGGCCGTTGTTTCCGATATCGTAGGCGGATCGCCCTTGAGTTGAATCTTAGAGTGGCATTCAATCATGCGCACGGATTCCAGTGACACACGAGACACCAGAGTGGAATGCGGTTTATTCCTTGACTCCAGCGTCACGCTTGGCGTGCGTGTGCTTTTTTTCTTAGCCATTTTAGGCCGCCCCGGCGATTGCATGCCTAGTTGATTTCATCACTGTGCCATTGAGAATGCGCAAAGAGATTCCTGCGTCAGGAACAACGCAGGATGTGGCGCGGTCGTTTCACGCGGTGCAGGTTCCTCGCGGCGACGCTCTCATCTCACAAACGCCAGCCACCAGACGACTGCCAGCAGAGCGACAATCGCGGCAATGATTCCGGCGGTTTGCAGTCGTTGCGTGGTGAACCAGTCCCTCTTTTGTTTGCCGCTGTCGGCGCAGTCGAGGCGGTAGGTGAGGTGGCTGCCGATGGTGATTTCATCACCAGTCTTAAGCGGGCGCTGCTTAATCGGGACGCCGTTGACCTGCGTGCCGTTGCGGCTGCCGAGATCGGTGATCCACCAGCGGGTGCCGTCGAAGTGAATCTCACAGTGGCGGCCAGAGATCGACGGGTCTGTCAGTTGAATCGTGCAGTCGTCGTGGCGACCGATCGTCACGCGGTTCTGCGTCAGTGGACGGAAGCGGTCGCCTCTGACGGGGACAAGGACTGCGCCGGACACCTCGATCTGTGAGGCTTCGTGGTGGCTGTGAGTTCCTGCCCGAGACATCTGCTGCAACTGCGACGACGACACGCTGTGCGATCCGGAATCAGATGGCACTGTGTCGGTGATCGGGTAGCCCTTCGCATCGAACCGTGTGTACTTTCCCGGCGCGAGCTTCACCACTGAACTGATGGCGGACGGCCGCGCGGTTGAGCCTCCAGCGCCCGATCCTTTCGCGTGGCTCTTGAGGTACTCGGCCAGCTTGTCGCGAGCCTGTTGCTTGCGCTCGTTCAGAATCTTGTCGAAATCGAACTCAATGGGTGCGGGTTTCGACCATTCGACCAGCGCCGCAGCCGCCTCGCCCGCAGTGGCGTAACGGTCGTTGCGGTCCATTGCCAGCATCTTCATGACGACCTTGGCCACACCTTCGGGAACGGAGGGTGCGAGATCGCGCACATTGCGAGGGGTCTTCATACGATGAGCTTTCTGCACATCGGTGACGCTTCGTTCCGCGAAGGGCGTGTCGCCGGTCAACGCCGCGAACAGCGTGCAACCAAGCCCATAGATATCGGAGCGGCCATCGACGGAAAGGCTGTCTTCCGCCTGTTCGGGAGACATGTAGGCCGCCGTCCCGACACACTCGTGGCCGAAGATCATGGCCATCGAGAACTCTTCGCCGGTCTCTCCTTCGCGAATCATCGCGAGTCCGAAGTCGAGCAATTTCACGGTGCCATCGCGTTCGATCAACAGGTTCTGCGGTTTGACATCGCGATGGACGAGACCGGCCTCATGCGCGTGGTGCAGCCCCAACGCCGCTTGTCTCGCGAAATCGCACGCCTGTCCCCATTTCAGCCGCTTCTTTCGCAGCAACACTTCCAGCAAGCTTGGTCCTTCCACCAAGTCCATGATGACGTAGTGCGAACCTCCGGCTGAACCGAGCCGATGAGTGCGGACAACGTTGGGATGGTTCAGCCGCAGACCGGCCCGCGCCTCTTGCTGGAACCGCGCGAGCATCCCACGATCGTGCTTGAACTGTTCGAGCAACACCTTCAGCGCGACGATCTCTTTCGTCTTTGTATTCTCAGCCTTATAGACCCAGCCCATGCCACCGACGCCGAGCAAGTCCAGCAGCTTGAACTCGTCGAAGAACAAGCCGCGCGATCGGCCTTCCCGCAACCACTCGGACTGAAATTGAGTGATCAGCCCTCGCTCGACCAGAAGGCGAGCCACGTCTTCGTCGGACTTCACACCCTGCACAGCCAATTCTCGCGACACCGCCGTGACTTCTCGCATTGCGAGCAGCCCGCTTTCCGCGAGGTGTTGCCAAAACGAATTGACGACCGGAGGTGCTGCCATACCAATCTCGCAGCGAGGAACGCGAGGAAAACATGACGTGACTCGACCAATCGGTCAGAGTCTCTGTCGAACCGGCGAGCAGTATATACCTTGCGCGGTCAGGAGTGAGATATCCGAGCGGGGCGGCGTCAGCCCCCCGGTTCTTGGACGTCAGCCCGCTTT
>JAYVDI010000174.1:0-15030 GCA_043749505.1 Schlesneria sp.
GAGCGCGCTGAGTCCGACCACGGCGAGAGGTGGCTGTGTCGGTTGGATTGATGAGGGCCGTCCATCGTTGTTCATTGCGATTCCATCAGTCGTGTGAGCCATCCGTCGAACTTCTCTATCGTGATTTCAATTCGTTGATTTCTTGTGGAACAATACGAGCGGCTTCGCTGGGAAGCGGGAAGCCCTGGCTGCGGAGCGAGTTGACCCGCTGCATGACCGCCGCCCCGTGGAGCAGGTTATACGCGACGGTTGCCACGCGGCGATTTTGCGGTTGGGCGAGGAACGTTCCGCGCGTCCATTCGTTGAAGGCTCCCATCGCGGGGCCGCACCAGATTTGATAGTCGAGGCGGCGTGAAGGCTCGCCGCTGTTGGCCCATCTTGAGGACTGACCCAAGTACCAGCGGAAGACCAGCGCCATCTGGTGCTTGGGGTCACGCTGACCTTTCTCAATCTGAGCCGGATCGCGCGTGGAGAAGTAATCGACCGTCTGTTGCCAGACATCGTCGAGCGACACGCGGAACAGATTCTTCTCCAGCCAGTCGCGTTCTGTGGCGGGGATGTCGGCGAGGCCCTTGTACGCGCGATAGGTCTCGTACAGCTTGGCCGCTCGCATCGGGAACATCGTCCCGCGTTTGAGGACTTGGACTTTGACGCCCATCTCGAACATGTCGGCACACGGGCACATCGTGACATCCGCCTGTTCGGCTTCCGCCAGCATCTGCCTCACCGCGTCACACGTTCCCGATTCGACGCACGCTTGCTGAACGGAACCAACCAGAATGTAGGCCGCTCCCATCGCGAAGGCTGCCGCTGCGGACGCGGGGGTCGAGATGCCGCCCGCCGCGCCGACTCGCAGCGGTTGAGCGAACTGATACTGCGCCATCGCCCGGTCGCGCAGTGCGAGAATCGTGGGGAGCAGCGTCAGCGCGGGACGGTTGTCGGTGTGACCGCCCGAATCGGCTTCGGCCGTGATGTCCTGCGCGACCGGCACCTGTTCCGCCAGCACCGCTTGGTCGTGCGTGATCGCCCCCTGTTCGACAAGCTGCGACAGCATCTTCGCGGGAGCCGGAGCAAAGAATTTCGAGCCGACTTCTATCCGGCTCACCTTCGCAATGACTTTGTTCGGTGTGACGACAAGCCCTGCCGCGTCGCGATGAATCCCATGCAACCGGTATCTCACGACATGCGGCGTCAGGTCGAGATAGGCCGACGCTTCAACGAGGCTCACGCCTCGCCGCAGGTAAAGATCGACAATCGCCTTCTCCAGCGATTGCTCGTTGGGGCTGTGGATGAGGTTAAAGCCGAAGTGCGAGTGGCGAGGGGAAGAACAGCTTTCACTCTCGTGGCTCGTCACTTTCAACCCGTGACTCAACCGCTCAATGGCCGCTTCGACGCGCGAGGGACTCAGCCCGGCAGCACCGAAAAAGCCGAGCATCCCGTGCTTGGCCATCTCTTCGACGATCGCTTCCGACCCGATCCCGGCGGCCATCGCGCCGGAGACGTAGGCATAGCGCAGACCGTGATCGGCGCGAAAGCTCTCGTCGCCGAGTCGCTCTGTACTAGCGGGTGGTACGAAGCCGACCAGCGGGTACGGGTGCGAGTCACTCGGCGGCGCACCAAACTGTCCCGAGCCACCTCGCCCCAGCGCGAGGCCCTGTGTGGTGTTGACGATCATCAGCGGAGCGGCGATGTCGTGCAGGCTCTCGGAAACGGAGGCCGCATCCAGCGCGAGCGTCCCACCGGTCGAAGACCATGCGCCGAGCAGGTTCTGAGTGGAAGCAGTCATGAGGCGGGACAGTCTCGATTCGGGGCGAGAGAAAGACGGGAGTGAGATCAGGGTGCGGGTATTACGCCCCTGGCGCGATGCTCTGGTCCCCTCGCCCCGGCTCTGCGGGGAGAGGGCTAGGGTGAGGGGGCTTCGGGTTTCAACAGGATCACCAACGAGAAACGACCGTCCACCGCAGGCCAGCAGTATAAAAGTCCCCTCCCCCGGTTGCACGCTGTCCTTGAAAGGAACTCATCGCGC
The DNA here is from genome assembly GCA_043749505.1 of Schlesneria sp. Classification (GTDB taxonomy): domain Bacteria; phylum Planctomycetota; class Planctomycetia; order Planctomycetales; family Planctomycetaceae; genus Schlesneria. The sequence continues at coordinate 2,027 of JAYVDI010000174.1, forward strand.
GAGGCTGACAAACCGGTGATGCCGGATCAGTTGTGCAGGCTCGTTGCTGAAAGGCCACACGTTGACAGCCTACTGTGACCCTCTTAGCCTGCCTCGCGTGTTCCCCCTTCTGCTGCGGGCCTTCACCGCGTCTTGCCGAGGAGATTTCCGATGAACAGTCCGTCGATCCGTCGTCGTTCATGGTCAGGGTGGCCGGTGGCACTGTTTTGCTGCGGTGTCCTTTTCGTCGGTGCGGTGTCCAGTCGGACAAAGGCTCAGGAGAAACCCAAGTTCGATCCGCGAGAGCCAGTAGACGTTCTGCCGCCGTTTCTCCAGCGTCTTCCCATTCGGACAGGTGGGGCGCTCATCTATGAGGCCAAGCCATCTGGAGCGGAGACGTTGCTCACCGCACAAGTTCCTTCCACTGATCCGACCGATGCCATCACACCCGCGACCAAGCCAGTCCTCCCTCCCGAGTTCCTGCCGCGACTCTCTCTCTCCGAGGAGCGGATCCAGAGTTCACTCAACGATTCGACGGAAGTCGCCTTCACGGACACTCCGTTAGAAGAGGCACTCAAATACCTCGAAGACTTGCACAGTGTTGAAATCTGGATCGACAAAGAGACGCTCGCGACACAACAGGTGAACACCGACCATCCTGTGAACCTTCAAATCTCGGGGGTCTCGCTACAAAGCGCTCTCCATCTGATATTGGAACCGCTCTCACTGACGCTCGTGATTGAAGACCAAGTGCTGAAGATCACGACAAAAGCGAGAGCAGACAAGGCGATCATCACGCGGACGTATCCGGTGAGCGACCTCTTCTCGACGCGCGAGGAGGCGGAAGAGTTGGTCGAGTCACTCGTCTGTGGACTCGGCCTAGTGCAGAAGGGCAAAGAGGGTCCGAAGTCGCTCGCCGTGTCGGTCCCCTCGGCCGCGATCATCGCGCGCCTCAGTCGCCCACAGAACGACCAGTTGCTGCAACTGATTCGTGACCTGCGCGAGGCGAAGACGCTCGTGCCTAAGCGACCTGTGGCGGCGGGTGAGACGCATCGAAATGGGGTCCGTGCGAGTGATGATGGCAGGGACAGGCCTGGGACAGCCGACGGAAAACTCGACGAGTTTTCGCCAGGCTCGTTGCGGCCCACGTTGGCTCCCGATGATTTCAATCCGCGCCCGCGAGTGAAGCCTGAAGTGCGTGAGCTTCAATTCGAGACGCCTCAGCCACGAACCCCACCCCCACCCGTGAAGCCTGCAACCAAGGGACAAAGTTGATCGGCTAATCCCATCGCAAAGAAATTTGAACGTCCACGCGGTGAAACGATGCAACATGCCGGCTAACACACCCACTTTCCTTGCCTCACATAGAACGGATTCCACCATGATCGTTGACAAGATTGAAAACCACGCCAAGTACGCGCACCTGCCCGCCGCGATCGTACGCGCGATCGAGTACGTCGGCAGCACCGACTTCACTCACGTCGAGAGCGGACAGTACGAACTCGACGGCAAGAAAATGGTGAGCATCGTCAATCGCTACCGCACCAAGCTGGCCGACCAAGCTGTGTGGGAGTCGCATCGCAAGTACATCGATGTGCAGTTTGTCGCGGGCGGTCACGAGCGATTCGGTCACGAGCCGATGTCGAGCGGTCTGGCCGTCACCACGCCGTACAACGAAGCGAAAGACGTGATGTTCTATGAACCGGGCCTCGCCACGTATGACGCTCCGGCTGGGACGTTCATGGTCTTCTACCCTGACGACATCCACGCCCCGAGCCTCGCCTGCGGAGTTCCTCCCACACCGAGCGATGTCGTGAAGGTCGTCGTCAAGGTGGCGGTCGAGGAGAGTTGAGGGTCGGCGAAATGTGACGTGACTTGTCGATGCGCGTGGTGAATCGCAGGCTACTGTCACACAGTTCGATGTTCGTCATCAGAAAGAATCCCTGCATGTCATCCGAGCCTCCTGTTTCTCAAGCATCCACGCCGGATGACGATCATGATGAGTACGCCAACCAAGAGACGTACCGGCTCTCGGCACCGAATCCGATGGGAGACGGAGCGGTCGAACCCCCGACGTTTTCGCCCACGAAGAAGTTCGTGAAGCAGCCGTCCGTGCGAGCGAAGTCTGGCGGGGTCTCCGACATGTGGGCGCTGTGGGGTTACAACGGACTCGTGTTCGTGACGAGCGTCTGCGTGATGATGCTCGAACTGACGGCCTCGCGGCTGATCAGCAAGACGGTGGGATCGTCACTTTACACATGGACCTCGGTGATCGGCGTGGTCTTGGCGGGGATCACGCTGGGGAATTGGTTGGGGGGGTGGCTGGCGGATCGCTATGACCGAGGCCGCTCGCTGGCGTGGATGTATCTGCTAGGGAGCGTGTCGTGCGCGAGCGTACTCTGGCTGGATCAACTGATCGCGCCGCTCGACAGACCCGCGATGTTCAGTTGGCCCGCGTGGATTTTGACGGTCGTCGCGTCGATCTTTTTGTTGCCGTCGCTGGCGTTGGGAACCATCTCACCGTTGGTCGCGAGCATGGCATTGTCGCGCAGCACGAAGACCGGTTCGACGGTCGGCAACGTCTATGCGTGGGGCGCGTTTGGTTCGATCGTCGGCACGTTTCTGACCGGCTTCTACTTGATCGATGTCTGGGGCACGAGAACCATCATCGGACTGACGGCCGGGATACTGGGGCTGCTCGCGGTGATCGTGGTCGGATCGGGGAAGGTCTTCCGCGCGACCGTCGTTTGCGGTTGGCTGCAACTGCTCGGATGGACGGTCCTCGCCGCGACGTGTACTCAGCCGATGCTCGCTTCAGTGGGAGCGACGGTCGGTTCGGAGTTGTCGGTGCTGTCGAGTCGAACCATCGCGGCGACGACACGCGCACGGTGGTCGTCGTTCGGAGGATCGGTCGGGCTGAAGCTGCATGAACTCGGGCTGTTGCTCAAGCTGCGCGATGACCGCGTCGGCACGTACTACGACGAGAGCAATTACTCGACGATCATCGTGGGCGAGGACTCGGCCGAAGACGGCTCGGCACTCAAGTACCTGCGGCTCGACAAGCTGATTCACAGCTACTACGACCCACTCGATCCGACCGCGCTGCACTACGAGTACGAGCAAGTCTACGCCGCAGTGACGAAGGCGACGGCCAAGTCGTTCGTGCAGCCGGTCACGCTGTCGATCAATGGCCTTCCGAAGGAATCGTTTGACGCGAGCAAGCTGCCGAGTGGAGTTGTCTTCGATGAGCCTGCCGGTTTGTTGCGGATCGACCACCCCGCACCGAATCTCTTTGACGCGCTGCTGGCTCTGTCGCCCGACGCTCTCTATTGGAAGGCAATCACCGCACTGCACATTGAGACGAACAAGCCGTTGTGGGGTGGCTTCTCGTCGGTGGAACTCGAACAGTTGCCGCCGGGGGTCGCGATTTCGGAAGACCTCGCGCCGACGTTGCGTCACGACGCGACGCTTGGTGTCGTCACGGCCTATCAACCGCTGACGACAGCCACACGCGACAAGCTGCTGCACGAGACGCCGACCGGCGATTGGCATCGAGCGATCGAACAAGCGCGCGGGCAATCGCACCGCGCGACGGCGTTGTTTGTCGGCGGTGGCGGCTACATCTTTCCGAGATGGTTCCTCAAAGAATTTCCCGGCAGCCCGAACATTGAGGTCGCGGAACTCGACCCCGCCGTCTATCGCGCGGTCGTGAAGGAACTGGGTCTGACTGATGCCGAGCAACAGCGGATCGTCACCACGATTGGCGATGCGCGGAACTTCGTCGATGACCGGCTGCGCGAGAATCAGAAGCTCGTCGCGGCGGGAAAGCCTGCCGTCCGGTACGACTTCATCTACGGCGACGCCTTCAACGACTTCAGTATCCCCGCACATCTGACCACGCGCGAGTTCCTGCAAGACACACACGATTTGCTCAGCGATGAAGGGGTCTACCAAGCCAACATCATCGACATCTACCCGCGTACTGAATTTCCCGGCGAACCGATGGGTGACGGCGAAGTCGATTTCAAAGGACCAATGCCGAAGGGGCTGGCCGGGACGAAACGGGAGTTCGGCCGGTATGAAAAGGCCGGTCGGGGCTTCGAGCCGCTCGAATTGAAGTGGCTCAATGGTGAGGACTATCGCATCCGTTGTTCGAGTGCGATCACGAAGGAGATGGAGGCTCGACTGACGAGTCTCCGTTTTGCGGAACGCTCGGCCGCGACCAAGCTTGCGAAACCGCAGTCGATCTTGGCGGAACTCACGCAACCTCCCGCTCCGAAATCCAACGACGAATTGTTTGGTTTGTCATCGACCGCGCCGCCCGACAATGGCGAGGCGGCGTGGCGAACCGCCCTCTCACAACTGGCCACTCAGTCGCGTCGCCGGAAGGCGTTTGAGGGAACAATTCCCGCGAAGCTCAATGCGAACGGCGAAGTGCTGGAAGCGTGGATTCCAAGCGACGCGCCATTTGAATTTCTCGAAGTGATGAGGCTCGACCGCGACCGTCATGTTCTCGGATTTCGAGGGATCGTGTCGGACGAGATGAAGCAGCAACTGATTGACCTCGCACCGCAAGATGTCGCTTGGACGAAGGCCGTCGCAGCAGCAGCCAAGAAGACGCGCGCACCTGGCGCGGGGCGGTTCCTCGGTCGTTATGTCGCCACGGCCGCGAAGGTCTTCCCGAACATCTACATTTTCAGCACGTCGAACGTTCAGCCCGACAGTGACCGGGATACGTTCGTGATGGTCTGCTCCCGCAGGCCGCTCGACCTGACTCATCTTTCCGACACGGGTGACTGGACCGGCAAGCCGTTCGCCGCCATGGAGATACTGCCGGGTGAAGCGGCAGCTCAACTCACCGGGCAGATGAGCGCTGTCCTCGCACTGTCAGAAGGTCTGCTTTTGACCGACGACTTCGCGCCGGTGGACAACCTGCTGCGGCCGGTGTTCGCCGATCAAGAGTGAGGTCGTCCGTACGGTATGCCTCCGGCTTACCCGTCTTCGTCCTCGTTCGTTGCTGGATTTGTCGTTGAAAAGCATGGGCAAGCCGGCGGTATTCCCTGCGGCGCTCGCTACTTCGACAGGGAGTCGTACATCCCGAACAGGCAGTACGAAGCGGTCAACAGGCTCACTGCGGCGGCCAGCCAGAAGGTTGTCGCCATCCACGGCGGTGCGGAATTTGTGATTGCAGGGTCCGAAACAACTTCCTCGACTTGCTTGAGTCCCAGCGTGACGCCGTCGGCGTGTGGCTCTTGATACGTGACGCGAACGATGAAATCGGAACCGCGCGTGCGGAGACAGGCGAGGTCATCAATCGCGACGCGAGTCTGTTGGGGAGCGATGACTCCGAAGCCACCGATTGACAGCTCGATCAGTTGGCAGGGAATGGACCGTCGGTTCGCGATCAACACGGCCGATGAGTCCTCGCCTCCCAGCGGCAATCGGGCGTACTGACGTTGATTAACAGACATAACGTGGCCCACTTCGTTCCGGAGATCGCGTCTGACAGTGACCCGTCGAGCCGAGATCGCTCGACACATTCCACCGTCTCACAGCATGTAGCTCACGGAAACAAACAGCGCCGGAGAAATTTGCCCGGCAAACAGAGATCGCCGACAGTCGCACCGACATCGGTGAAATCTTTGTCGCATCCGGCATTGCGAACGATGCTGAACTAGCAGACCTCCCACGTCGATTGACAATGTCGCCGCGCGAAAAAATTGCCGGATGCGATTCAAACACTCGACGCACCCGGCAATTCTGTCAACTTGAGAACGGGGCGGCCCGTATCAATCGATCGACACTTCAAAAGAACCTAGAGACGTTGGCGTTGTAGAAGTCGGCTTCGAGGTACTCGAGCGCCAGCGCGAAGTTCAGAATGTCGATGTCATTGGCGTCCGAGCGCGCCGTGCTGAACGTGAGTGGCGGGCCACCGTTCAGATCGACGACGAATGGGGAGACCGCCGCCACCACGGCATCGACACCGATGGGTGCCTCGAAGTCGGCATTCGACTGCGTGATGGGCAAGTTGAGCGCGGCATTGATGAACCCGGAATGACGCGACTCGACGGAACCGATCGAACCGGCTGCAGCGAGGTAGGCCGGATCGTTGATGGCCGGTGCAGCGGCGAGGTACGCCCCGGCACCCGTGTTTTCGAACGCACGTGCCAGCGTCGCGAAGGCTTTCAGGTTTCGCTGTGCGAGCCTGACGAAGGTCGGCTTGGGACGGGCGAGGTTTCCCAATGCGGCCTCAAGGAACATTACGTGCGCATTCTCGTGCTTCTGAATCGATTGAAATGCCTGCTTCAAGTACGCGTTGTTCAGATTGCCAAACACCAACCGTTGTTGAGCGATCCGCGCCACTTCAGAAATCGGAGACGACTCAGCGGCCGCTGCGGCTCCACCACAACCCATTCCCGCGAGAACGGCCGCTCCCAGTCCCGTTGCGGATGACAAGAATGACCGCCGCGATGGCTGGCCAACATCACTTCGCTGGCCACCGTTGGGAGGACTCATTTCTCTTAACTCTTCACGATTGTCGTAACGCATTTTTCAAAGCTCCCCTACAAAGAACGAAAAGGAAACGATCCGCTTGGGCACTTTCGGCTCTTGCACAACAAGCCCGCCGGTGCATCGTCAACTCGGCAGAAAGAAATCCGAGCAGGACCAGACGATGCACCGGCAGGCGAAAAAAGACGTTGAAGCCCAGCGGCATCGCGACACCTGAAACGGTGTTGCCATGAATTACGAATTTCTCGGAAGGGCAGATTCAGAATTCTGGCAGGTTCCGGAGAATTCCAGCGGCGAGAGAGAAGACCGCGCACTAGCGCGCCGCCTGTGGCTCCAGCGAGGACAGAACCAGACAGACACAACCCGTACGGGTCGTCAGTTCTTCGTGGTGGGTTCCGGCTGCGGAACGGACGTAATCGCCGGGACCGAGAGTCAGGTCGCCGTCGATCATATCACCCGAAAGAACCAGGCATTCTTCGTCGCCCGAGTGCGGATGCGCCGGGAAACGACAACCCGGTTCGATCTTCATCAATGTGGTCATTCGACCTCGCTTGCGGTCGGCATTCAGAACGCGAATGCTGGCACCGGACGCTCCTGCCGAGCGCCATTCGGAGCCGTCTGCGCGATGCACGATTCGAGGTGGCGGAGTTCTGTCCGAGACTCGAACGGTTGGCGGCATCACCTGTAAATCGACCTCTTCGGAACTGAGTCGCGTCAGAAGCGCCGCCTTGATACGTGGGTCGGGAGTGGCCGGCTCCAAAGCGGTGCCGAGTGCTGCCACGACGACATCCCAACTTCGCACCGCCTCCCACAACGGCTCATCGCCGTCGTTGAGTCGCTGCTCGACTTCAGATCGTTCCGCGTGCGTAAGCGCGCCGGCAGCGTAAAGCGCAGCCAGCTCTTCCAACGGCGCTTCAATAAAAGGGGAACTCGTCAAATGTGGTGGCCCAGCATTGTGAGAAAACTCAGTACCATAAGAAATATCCGCATCAGGAGAATTCGATGTCATGCTTGCACTTCCTTGGTGAGTCCACCGAGCAGATCTCGCAGCTTCAGCATACCCTGACGGATCCGCGTCTTGGCCGTGCCCAATGGAATCGACAACTCGTCGGCAATTTGTTGATGCGACAACCCGCTGTAGTAAGCGAGTTGAATGGCACGACGCTGGTCTTCATTCAGGCACAACAGCGCAGTTCTCACTCTATCTCCCAGCTCGATAGTCTCAAGATTGGCTGAGGGACTCTGATCGTTGGAAGGCTCCGTGGTGATTTCTGGCATGGCTGAACGGCCTCGCCGACGCAGGGCGTCGATCGCACGCGACCTGGCGATCAGCAGTAGCCACGCCACGGGATCGGCTCGATTCTGGTCGTAGCTGGCCGCAGTTCGCCAGACCTGCCAGAACGTTTCTTGAAGCACATCATCCGCGTCCCGCCGATCCCGCAACAATCGAATCAACAACGCCAACACTCGACCAGAATACAGGTCGTACAGCTCCCCAAACGCGGGCTTCTCGCCCGCGCCGACTCGAACCAGCAACTGTTGGTCTGCTGCTCGCATCATCACTGTGTTATCAGGCTTGTCGAATTCATCTGCTCACCGATCAAGCGGCCCTTGTAGTCGTAATTGTTGGTCTTACCGGACTAGGAAACCCGGTCGAACCGAAACGCGGCCGCGTTGTTCTACCCGATGGACTACGCACAAGCATGCGAATTGGATTCATTCTTTGAACACGGCCATCATTTTCAGATCGCATTCAAGAACATCCATCCGGTCGCGACTAGTACAGCTCAGCTTGGTATTCCTCGTGCGGTGAGTCGGATCACCAGCGTTCGACGTGGCCGCGGACGCAGCCCAGAAACGAAACAGCCCCTGACAAGTCCAGGGGCTGGGTGTTGAGGGATCATGTCGGACGAAGCCACTCGGTTCCTCGACGGCATCGGGTGAAGTGGCGGCCTCCGTTGGAATTACTACCTTGAGTAGTACAACCCGAAGCCCGATCCGCCGCCGTACCCCATCCCACCATAGGGCGAGCCATAGCCACCGTACCCACCATACACCGGACCTGAGTATCCGCGCTGATGGCAACTCGACTGCGGATAGCCGTAGCTCGGGACCACGACCACTTGTGGCCGATAGACTTGGACTTGGGAATATCCGCCGTAGGAATGCTGGGAGTGATGATGGTGATGTCGTCCATACCCGCCGTGGTGGTCATACGCCGAGGCCGCTCCCGCAGCGAGACCCAGCCATCCGACCAGTGCCACCGAACTCAACAACGCGTTTCGCAACATGATGCCCTCGACTTTCTGTTTGGTGAATGCCCTCGATTCTTTCTCGGGCTGACGAGGCAGAGTTATCGCAGTGAGCGTGCCAAACGTGGGCGATCTTTGCCGACGCGCTGATTGCCCGACGAACGAGAGAACTCCGTCCCGCATCGCATTCTCCCATCGGAGCCTATTGCATCTCGTGTTATTACGTAGGGTATGTCTCTGGCTTGCCAGCGTTCTTGCAGAAGTGACGTGTTGTTTCTGATGTGCGGGCAAGCCGGAGGCATACCCTATCATTGAGCCAATGCCGTGTTGATCAAGGCGTCGTCGATTTGAATCAACTCGTCATCACTTCGCGCGAGTGCCTGACACTGGTCCCGACTCGCCCAAGCGGCTTTCCCGCACTTCGCGCCGTTGCGGCTTTGGGCTAGAACGCGACCGCCCCTCACTCATGGAGTGTCGCTCATGTCGAACCTTTCGTTCCCGTACAGCATCCGTGAGAGCGCGCGCGCGCGGTATCTGCGGTTCCGCGTGACGCTCGACAAGGGACTCGAAGTCGTCGTACCGCGCGGCTACGACCGGCGGCGCATTCCCGAGTTGTTGCAGACCAATCGCGACTGGGTCGATCATGCGCTGCGTCGCGTCGATGAAGCACGCTCAAAACAGGCGGCTCACGCTGCCCGAACCGTCCCCACGCAGATCGCACTGCCCAGCGTCGGTCGTGTCTGGAACATCGAACTCGTTCCAACACAGGCTCGCTCGCTGAGCATCGTCGAGTTGGCTTCCGATCGACTGCAACTGCGCGGCGATGTCGAGAACATCGACCTCTGTGACTCAGCCCTGCAACGCTGGTTGCTGCGTCAGGCCCATGATGTCCTGATGCCACTGCTGGCTGCTGCAAGTCACGAAACGGGGATCCCTTACGCTCGGATGGCTCTGCGAAAACAGAAGACGCGCTGGGGAAGTTGCTCGTCCCTCGGCACGATCAGCCTGAACGTCAAACTGCTGTTCGTCGAGCCGGACTTGGTCCGCTACATCCTGATCCACGAGTTGTGTCACGTCCGCCACATGAACCATTCCAAACGGTTCTGGAAACTCGTCTCGGCGTATTACGCTCCCTACAAGGAAGCTCACCGCCGGTTGAAAGAAGCGTGGCGCAAGATGCCCCGCTGGGTGGCGTGATCGTCGTAGATCGGGTGGCGTCGTTGGTAACTCACGCGCCCAACCCAGAACGCATTTCAACACGAGCCCGACGCGCGAGGGAGGGCTTCGCGGTCATCGAGCGTCCAACCCTTGCCCGCGCGTCGGGCTCGTGTTTTTCGAGTAGAACCGGTTTTGAAATGTCCTTGAGAAGTTTGGCGAACAGCCGTCCAAAACAATGTCGTCTTTCGCTCCGCGAAAGCACGCCCTTTCGCGCAGCGAAAAGCGACAAACGACGGACTTAATTCTTGGACAAGCTCGATTGATCAGAGTTGCTTGACCTGTAGTCACCCGCAGCGTGAGCGAGTGAGTCGGATTCACTTCGTCCCCACTCATGCCGACGCAGATCAACGTGGCGAAAACCTGAGTTCTCCTCAGTGATCGCAGGCTGCGCAATCGAAAGAGCCGCCGCTATACTCCCGCCCCGGCTGGGCTGGCGTGCCCGATGAATTTGGAACTGCCTCTTGTCGAAGGGTGATGGAAGATGATCTGGGCGGCTTTCGTGCTGCTGGTACTGTTGATTTTGGCGTTCGATCTCGGGCTGTTTTCGCGTGGCGAACGGAAGGCTTTGACTGCGCGGGCGGCTCTCATCCGCACTGGCATCTACTTCTGCTTGGCGATGCTCTTTACGGTGTTCGTTTTCTTCGCCTACGACAACCACTGGTTTGGACTCGGCATTTATTCCGAGATCCGCTTGGCGGCGGAGGCGGCTCACGAGGGAGGTGCGGCGCAGGACGGCGGCGCAGCTCAGGCGACCGGCCTGTTGCCGAAGAGCGGTTGGGAAGCGGCCGTGATGTTCTTCATGGGCTACATCCTCGAACAGTCACTCAGCGTAGACAACATCTTCGTGATCGCGCTGGTCCTCGGATACTTCCAAGTCCCGGCGGCCTATCAGCACCGGGTCCTGTTGTGGGGCATTCTCGGCGCGCTGGTGATGCGCGGCGTGATGATCGGCATCGGGGTCGAGTTGATTCATCGCTTCACTTGGATGACCTACGTCTTCGGTCTGTTTCTGCTCGCGACGGCGATCAAGATGTTGTTCGCCGGGGATGAAGAAATGGACTTCGAGAACAGCCGCATGATTCGGCTGACGCGGCGATTTTTCCGCCTGCACCCTAGCTTCGTGCAAGATCGCTTTTTCACGGTGATCGACGGCAAGCGTGCGATGACTCCGCTGTTCCTCGCCCTCGTCATTGTTGAGACCACCGATCTCGTCTTCGCTGTCGATTCGATCCCGGCGGTCATCGGCCTGACCCACGATCCGTTTCTGGTCTTCACGTCGAACGTGTTCGCGATCCTCGGCCTGCGGAGCCTCTATTTTGCACTGGCCGATCTCCTCGGCCGGTTCCACTATTTGAAGTACTCGCTGGTGGCGATCCTCGCGCTGGTCGGCATCAAGATGCTGATCCACGACTTCCTGCCGCACGACAAGACCAGTGAGATCACGCTCATCTCACTCGCCGTCATCGCGGTCGCGCTGGCGATCGGCATCGGCGTCTCACTGGCGATCCCCGAGCACGTCGAGAAGCCCGAAGAAGGCGAACCGGCGTGAGATCGAAGTTCCACGCCTGAAGTCCGGCTTTCAGAAAAACCGGCCTTCGATGCAGATGCCTTCGACTCAGTAGTGCGGCGGCTGCTCTTCCCCTGGATCGCGCAGCTCCGGAGTCTCACCCAGTGAGACCACGCGCCGTTCCAGTCGCGTGATCTCCTGACGATGCCCGCGCAACTCCCCGTGCAGGCTCAGCAGCGCCTGGTGCATCTGTTCGAGGTCGTGCTGCGTGTGAGCCAGCGCCGTTTCGAGGCGGATCAGTCGGTCGTCAGTCGATGCAGCGGTCGTCGGTGAATCTGTCATGGTGGTGGCGCATCCGTTCGGAGTGTGGCTTGCGATGTTCGCGGGCATGTTATCGAATGGCCCGCAAGGAAGCCCAACCACGGCCTCGTCGGCCTGCTCTTCCACAGACATCACGCGCCCGCAGATGAGACTTTGGCGAGCCGCATGCCGTCAGGCTGCGGGTTCTTGATCGCCGTCAGAAACCCGTAGCCTGACGGCACACGGCTCGCCAAGAACATCTCACTCTCGGCTGCGTTAGGTATACCCAGCATCGTAAGTTCTGGAGCGATCCCATGAATCAACCTCGCTTGAACACACGCTTCCCAACCTTCCTTCGGAGCGGGGTGGCGTCAGCCCCCTGGCTCTTGGGTGTTAGCCCTGTCTTTGCGCCGCCCCAGATTCGCGGGGCCGACGCAATCTCGCTTCAATCGCCCGCTCGTCGTCTGTCGCCCTGCGTCGCGCTGCTGTTCACGCTCGGACTCACCGCCGTCGCCGACGACAAAACGTTCAAGGAGCGAGTCGCCCCTATCTTCGAGCAGCATTGCGTCCGTTGCCACAACGCCGACGAACACAAAGGGGGACTGTCGCTCGTCACCGGTGAGGCCGCTCGCAAGGGCGGCGACAGCGGAACGGCGTTCATCTCGATGAAGCCCGCTGACAGTCTGATCGTGCAGCACGTCAGCGGCGACAAGCCTGAGATGCCGAAGAACGCCGCTCCGCTTTCCAAGCAACAGGTCGCGGCGTTACGAGAGTGGATCGCGGCCGGAGCCAACTGGCCTGATGGCGTCACACTGAAAGACAGGCAGTTCGACGGGCAGACATGGTGGTCGTTGCAGCCGCTCACGCGATCGAAGTTGCCTGTGTTGGAGGGAGCCGAGAACGAAACGGCTCTCGCACGGAGTCGCTCGCCAATGGATGTGTTTGTTGTTGCGAAGTTGAGTGAGCAGGGTTTGGTTCCGTCTCCCGAAGCGGACCGCCACACGCTCTATCGCCGTCTGTCGTTCGATTTGCACGGGTTGCCACCCGATCCCGATGACATCGAGGCATTCGCGGCCGATCCCGATCCGACAGCTTACGAACGGTTGGTCGATGCGCTGCTGGCCTCGCCCCGCTACGGGGAGCGCTGGGCGCGGCACTGGCTCGATGTTGTACGGTTTGCGGAGAGCGATGGCTTCGAGACAAACCGCGCGCGGGCGAACGCATGGCCGTATCGCGAC
>JAYVDI010000175.1:0-13363 GCA_043749505.1 Schlesneria sp.
GCGCAAGCGAGGGCTTCACCGTCATCGAATGTTCAGCCCTCGCTTGCGCGTCGGGCTAGTTTTGAAATGCCCTCTAAGCACGGTGGGGGCGTCTGCTATTCCGCCGTCACGAACTTCAACGTGAATGCGGCCTGGGGCTTCACTGAATCTGGCGGGAGCGAACCGATCTCGGTCATCTGCGATACGAGCGACTGCCAGCGTTCGATCGTCATTGTGCCGAGTCGTTCCTCGGCGAAGTCCTGCGGCAGACAAAGCGGCTTCAACACACCGACACCGAACGTCAACACGTCGAGGCCCATTTGAGTGTTCTGCTCGTGGATGTGTTTGTTCGTTTCGTCCGGTTCCGCGAGGTACTTCCTCCAACCGCGAATCGACGCGCGTGTCATCTTGGCGACCACTTCGGGCTGTTTTTCGATCAACTCACTTCGGGTGATGAGCAGGCTCGTGTACGTGTTGAAGCCCAACTCGGACAACATCAGGCAAACGGGATCGCCGCCCTGTTGCTCGGCGACGAACGGCTCGCTGAAGTTGTACGCCTGCTGGCCATACTTCGGTTCGAGCAGGAACTGGGCAACGTTGCCGGGATACGACGTGATCTGCACGTCAGCCAAGTTGACCTGCTTCAGCAGGAATTGTGCGAATGGTTGGCCGGTGTTCATCGCCAGCGTGAACGGCTTCCGACCGGCGAGATCTTTCAGCGACGCGATCCCTTCGCTCTGGTGGACCATGATGCAACGCGGGCTGTCTTGAATCGGAGCCATGACAGCCACGACATCCGCCTGCTGGACTCGCCCCAGTAGCAACTTGTCAGCGTTATCGACTCCAAACTCGACCGTCCCCGACGCGACATCGGCAATGACCGGCACCTTCGGCCCACCGCCGCGAATCGTCACGCTCAAGCCTTCCTCCGCGAAGTAACCGTGAACGAGCGCCGCATAGAACCCGCCATGCTCGGCTTCGGGAAACCAGTTCAACGCGAGAGTGACATCGACCGATGTCTGGGCGGGCGCGACCGTGACGGGCGTCGCGCTCGTCGAAAGTGGCGAGGCCGGAGGAGCCGCAGCGGGTTGGCAACCGGCGGCGAGTACGAGCAGCAACGCGGTGATGGATCTCCAAGCAGTGCGAAGTGAAAAGTGAGCAGTACAAAGTGCGAAATGGAGAAGGTGGCACTGTTGCAGGACCGGTGACCGTCCTGCACTTTGCACTTGGCACTGCTCACTTTTCACTTTTCACTCTCCTCAACAAATCGGAAACACGTCCACCCTCGCTCACGCTTCGGGTTGGTGTTTTCTTCAAGCCCGATGCTCGACCGGGCCATCGTACCAGCGGCGCAGGATCGTCGCACTCGCGAGGTTCACGAGGGCGAAGATCGCGATGCCGAACAGCGTTGAGGTCAGTACGGCTGCGAACAGGCGATCGATTTGAAGCTGGTCGTTCGTCGAGTTGATGAGATACCCGAGGCCGAATCGCTTCGAGCCGTAGCCGACGAAGAACTCACCCACGATGGCCCCGACGACGGCGAGGCCGCTCGCCGTTCGAGCACCCGCGCAAATCGAAGGAACCGCACTAGGGAACCGCAGCTTCGTCAACATTTGCCAACGGGACGCGTTGTTTAACCGGAACAGATCGAGCAAATTCGAGTCGATCTGGAGCAGGCCCTGTGTCGCGTTCGAGAGAATCGGAAACAGGCTGAGGATCGCGGCGACCAGCACCACGCTGTGAAAACCGTTACCGCACCAACGGACGATCAGCGGCGCGATGGCCACGATCGGAACCGTCTGCAAAAAGATGAAGTAGGGATAGCCGCTGCTTCTCAGAATGCGTGACTGCGAGAACGCGAAGGCAATCGACGTGCCGAGCAGCAGGCTCGCGCCAAACCCCAACAACGCGGCGGTGCCGGTATAAAGAACCGCGCTTCCGAGCAGCGAAGCATCGTGAACCAAGGCCGTTCCCATCGCGAGCGGCGACGGCAACAGATACGGTTTCACGCGGTAGGCGACGACGAACCATTGCCAGACTCCGGCAACGAGTGCGAACAACGCCAACGGTGGCAGTACGGTTTGAATCAGCCATGTGACAATTCGTTTCATCGGCATCCCTCACCTACCGCGTCATGCGGGCTGTTGCGTATTTGAAGCGTGACCGACAAACGTCGAAAACAGGCGAGCCACGAAGAGCAAGTGAGCCTGTCGGTTGGGATCGAGCGCATTTTGAAAGGCGTTCTACTTGGCCCATTCGGCGGCGAGTTGGACCAGCACATCGACCGCAGCCTGCATCTCTTCGAGGCTCGTCCATTCGAGCGGTGAGTGCGGGTTGTGTTCGCCCGTGGAGAGGTTTGGAGTCGGCAGGCCCTTGGCCGTGAGCAGCGAGCCATCGGTGCCGCCGCGAATGATCGTCCGCTTGGGTTCGCGGCCAAGGAACTTCATCGCGTCCACCGCCTTGGAAACGGCGCGCGGCTCGGGCACGAGGCCCTCGCGCATGTTGCGGTACTGTGATCGGACCTCGACCAGAATCTCAGCGCGAGGATGCTCGGCTCGCAATGTCGCCGCGATGCTTTCCAACAACTGAGCCTGTTCGATGAGGTTGGCCGTTTCAAAGTCACGCAGGATCAGTCGGGCCGATGCTTCTGCGACGCCTCCTTCAACGTGGTAGGGATGGATGAAGCCGTCGCGCCCGTCGGTGGTCTCGGGGCTGAGTCGCGCGGTGGGGAGTCGTGAGAGAAACGTACTCAGGATGCGAACGGCGTTGACCATCGCTCCCTTGCCAACGGACGGATGCGTATTGATCCCCTTCACCGTCACTTTGGCTCCGTCGGCCGAGAACGTTTCCGAGTCGATCTCATCGCGCCCGCCACCATCCAGCGTGTAGGCGACCTGCGCACCAAGCTGCTTCAAATCGAGCTTGTCCGTCCCGCGACCGATCTCCTCATCGCAGGTGAAGCACAGCCGCACGGGACCATGCGGCACTTCGTCGCCGCGCCGGATCAACTCGGCCGCTGCCGTCATGATGACCGCGATCCCCGATTTGTCGTCCGCGCCGAGCAACGTTGAACCATCTGTCGTGATGACCGAGTGACCGAGACACTTCAGCAAGTCAGGATTCTCCGAGACGCGCAGCACCTTGCCGTCCTTGGGAAGGGTGAGGTCTCCCCCGGCATAGTTCTCATGCAACAGCGGGCTGACGTTCGTTGAGGAATACTCGGGCGACGTGTCCACATGAGCCACATACGCGATCGTCGGCACCGCGTGTGAGACCGTGCTGGGAACGGTCGCCAGCACGATCCCGAACTCATCACACATCACATCGGCCAGTCCCAACGCACGACACTCGTCCGCAAGGAGACGGCTGAGCGTCAGTTGTTTCGCGGTACTCGGGTACGTGGTGCTGGTCTCATCGGCTTGAGTGTCGATCTTCACGTAACGCAGGAAGCGGTCGAGGAGTGTCGGCATGATCGTGGAGTCCCGTCTGGGTTGAGTGGCTCGGCATCGGGTTTGTTTACGAGCGAATGACTGCATCGTTCTTCCGCTCGGACAAGCGGAAGAGAGCTGACGCACAAGAATCACGCGCTCGCCTTCGGCTTGCGGTTAAACAATCTGTTGCTGTCTAAGGAGTCTTTCAATCGTGGCCTCTCATAGGGAAACCAACCGTCCTCAGCAACCATCACACACCTGCCCACTGATGCCGCGCATCGTGAATTGACACCCCTTTGAGGCCAGTTAGAATCCCGACCGACTTTGGCCCATTCAACTAACACCGTGCGCGGTGACTGCGAATCTTGTCATGAAGAAGTGTGGACGCTGCTCCAAACCCGCCGTGCTGCACATCACCGAACTGCGGCAGGGTGAGGTTCAAGCGCTGCATCTCTGTGAGACCTGCGCCAAGGAGTACCTTAGCCAGTCCCCCGAAGAACAGGAGCAGGCTCCGGCGGGAGCCTCCGCTGATTCGGAGCCTGATCTGAATGAGATCGACCAGCAGGACTGTCCCAACTGCGGAATCTCCTTCAAGGAGTTTCGAGCGGGTGGGCGACTCGGATGCCCTCACGATTACACGGTCTTCGAGGACGAACTTTTGCCGCTCTTGGAGAACATCCACGGTGAGACCGAACACTGCGGCAAGGTTCCCAAGCGAGCACCCGATTCCAGCCACCGACAGTTCAAGCTCATCAAGCTGCGCACCGATCTGCGGTCGGCGGTCGAAGACGAACGCTACGAAGAGGCCGCGCGCATTCGAGACGAAATCCAAACGATCACAACTGGCGAGCCTGTCAGTGAACCGCGTGAGGCTTGAGCGGCTGTAGGATGGGCACTCTTGCCCGTCCGTTTTCCTCCAGCAATGACGGGTTTCACCAGCAAGACGGGCAAGAGCGCCCGTCCTACACCATCAAAGGGAATCGCGTGGACCTCGAGTCCTTGACACGAACGAGCGGTGAGTGGCTGCGAGCCACCGGGCCTGAATCCGACATCGTCATGTCCAGCCGCATTCGTCTGGCACGCAATCTCGCTCAGTATCCGTTCCCCGCGCGGGCCGACGATGCCGCGCGGGCCGAGATCGAAGAGTTGCTGCACGGACTGATCGAACAGCGGCCCGGTGGCAAGCGGCTCAATTACATCCCGGTCAGTACGCTCGAACCGCTCGACCGGCAGATGCTCGTCGAACGGCAACTCATCAGCCGTGAACACTCCGAAACGCAGGGGCGACGCGGCGTCGGTGTCAGCGACGAAGAGAACGTCAGCCTGATGGTCAACGAGGAGGATCATCTGCGCATGCAGGTGTTGCACAGCGGCTTCGCCCTCGACGAATGCTGGGCCGAGATCGACCGCATCGACGACGCCATCGAAGCCGAAGTGACCTACGCCTTCAACGAACGTTTGGGCTATCTCACGGCGTGCCCGACCAATTGCGGAACGGGCATCCGCGTGAGCGTGCTACTCCACCTGCCCGCTCTCGTCGCGACGAAGGAAATCCAAAAGGTCTTTCAAGCCCTGCAAAAGATCGGCTTGGCGGTGCGCGGTCTGTACGGAGAAGGGAGCCAAGCCATGGGCGACTTCTATCAAATCTCCAACCAAATGACGCTCGGCAAGAGCGAGGTGCAACTCATCAAGACGATTCAGGATGTCGTCCCCAACATCCTCGGCTACGAACGGCGGGTCCGCACGGCGCTGGTCAAAGAGAACCGCCAAGGTCTGCACGATCAGGTCTCGCGTGCCTACGGCATCCTGCAGAACGCACAGACGATCAGCTCCGAAGAAACGATGCACCTGCTGTCGAGCGTTCGCATGGGGATCAATATCGGCCTGATCGACGACCTAGAAATCCCGCTCGTCAACGAACTGTTCATCCACACGCAGCCCGCCCACTTGCAGAAGATCCGCCACGCGAAGCTCGAATCAGCCGAACGCAACATCGCCCGCGCCGCCTACATCCGCCAACGCCTCGCCGAACGCCACGTCGATCGGAATTGAATCAAACGTGCGTCGAGTTTGTTGTTCGCGTCTTAGCTTTGTCCCCTCGCCCCGGCCTTGCGGGGCTAGGGTGAGGGTGAGGGATCTTCGCATTTTGATCAGGACTTGGAAGCATGACGCCGCGCCAGTGTGAGATTGCCGCCGAGTCCTAATTTTGCCCGACACGCCTTCATCTCAGGTAGATCAGACAGAATGATGTGTCACAAAATAATGAAGCAGAAGCAGGAAGCACACGCAGGCTTGGAACTCCGCCCCCCTTTGAAAACTCAGGGCATGCCAAACCAATTCGCGACCCCTTCGTAATTTATTGTGAATCAAGTCTTCTGACTAACCAAACGGCATTGCGGCTCACCCTGTCTCCGTTTGAGAAACGCCTCGTGGAAGACCGCGTTGGGCTTGGTTTCTCTCCGATAGCTGGTCCGGCTGTGCGGGTTCAACATGGATCAGCACCTTCGTGATGAGCGGCAACTCAGCACGAATGGCGTTTTGAACGGCGTGGGCCAGGTCATGGCTGTCTCGTACCGTCATCTGGCCATCGACCTGCAAATCGAGATCGACGAAGAAGTCCAAGCCCAGCTTGCGGACGAGGCATTTGTGAGTCCCCTGCACGCCGGGAACCGATCCTGCCAATCGACGTACTTCGCCTTCGATCCCCGAATCGGGGGCACGATCCAAAATCTCTCCGAGAGCCGGTCGCAGAATCGAGTAGCCGTTGATCAGGATGATTCCCGACGCGAGCAGCGCGGCCCAATCGTCAGCCGTCTCGTATCCCGGTCCGCCCCACACCGCGACGCAAATGCCCGCGAAGGCCGCCGCGCTGGTGATGGTATCACTGCGATGGTGCCACGCATCGGCTCTGATCGCCGTGCTTTGAACTCCCTCGCCCACAGTCAGCACGAATCGGAAGAGGGACTCTTTGATGAAGATCACCGTAACCAGCACGATCAACGTGTACGGTGCCGGAGCAGTATGAGGTGTCTGAATCTGCGAGACGCTTTGGATCGCGATCAGGCCCGCCGCCAAGAACAGCATTGCCGCCACGATCAGCGCCGAGAGTGTCTCCGCCCGGCCTCGACCGTACGGGTAATTCACGGTGGGAGGCTGCGAGGCCACGCGCAGCCCGAGCCAGACGATCAGCGAACTCACTACGTCCGTGAGTGACTCGATCGCATCGGCCACCAGCACGTAGGCATTGCCCAACACTCCCGCAGTCCCCTTGACGAGAGCCAACACGCCGTTGACCGCCATACCGAGGAGTGCCGCACGTCGAGCCGCTTGAATTCGCTGCGCACGAGCGGCCGCAGCCGACAACGGTTCCGTTCGAGATGACATATGAGGACCGTCCTTCCTTCAATCCAGAGCGAGTGCGACTGGTGACATTCTCTAACTCGCATGGGCGTGAGCGTGAAACTTTTTGGCCAGCCGTGTGCCGCGAGGGGCTATGCCCACCACATTCGCTTGTGAATTGGTGGGCACGGCCCACCCTACGTCTTGTGAGCCATCGCATTTGGTGGGCAAACCCGCCGTGAGGCCACGGGCTTCCTGTGACGATCAAGAACCCGCCGCCTTATGGTATGCGGCTCGCCATCGGTTCGCTGGGGACGAGTGCGGTATCGCGCTACTTAGGCGGCTCCTTCACAGTCTGCCGCTGGCTGAGCAGGAAGGCGATCAGGTGAGGCAGGTTTTGTTCGCCGATTTGTTCGACGACGTTGGACGGCATTGGGGAGAGGGCCGTCACGCGGGATTCGTCGATGTCGGCGTTGTTGATGCGGATCTCTTTGCCCTGCGCGTCGGCGAGGATCACGGCCGCTCCCTCCTCGCGCAGCTTCAGACCTGTGATGACTTGGCCTTTCGTTGTCGAAACGGTCGTCGCGCGAAAGGCCGCGTCGATGTTGCGGTTTGGATCGAGGATGTCTTCCAGCAACCGGTCGAGTCCTCGCTGGCCGATGCCGTCCAACTGTGGGCCGACCTTGCCCCCTTCATTACCAAGCCGGTGACAGTTCGCGCAGACCTTCTTGAAGTGGGCCGCTCCTTTTTCCAAGACATCCGGCGCGGGTGAGGCGAGCGCCACCGACTGGCTCGCCGAGAACTTCGCGATCAACTGTTTCAGCCGCTCATCCGGTGCGGGCAAGTCCTTCGTGAGGTCGCTCAGCCGCGCATCGAGGTTGGGAAGCGAGGTCGCTTTGAGTCGGTCAATGACCGGCTTGTCTTGCAGCAACCGCGCCGAGGCTTTTCCGGTCGCGACGAGGTTCAACAGCGAATCGGCTCCCGACCGAGTCGTCGCCAGCGCGAGGGCGATCGGTTGTTGAAGCGACGCGGGTGCGGTGGCCAGTGCCGTGCCGAGGGCCTTGCGCGACGAGTCATCATCGACGGAACCGAGTTGCTGTGCGAGGGCCAGTCGCAACGCAACCGGCTCCGCGTTATTGGTCATGAGTGACGCGAGCGATGGCACCGCGCGAGGCCGGTTCAGTGACAGGGCCGTCGTCGCCGCCCCCGCTCGGACGAACGCCGTAGACTGCGCATCGCTGAGGATCGCCAACACATTGTCGAACTGATCGGCGAGCCGCATCTGGTCGGCCACCGCCAGCGCACCGGCGAGCGGTTCGTCGTCGAGGCCGAACCCCGGTGATGGGTTCTGTACAACAGTCGGTTCAAACCGACCGACTCCGATCCACGCATACGACGGCCCGTAATCGCCATCGACGATTTCAATCACTCCCGATTTGCCGGTCCACTTCGTCAGATCCCACTCGACCTTCTGAGCCACATCGTTGCGCGGAACGACTTCCTTCGCGATGACCTCGCCGGATTCAGCCAGCTTCAACCGGATGTGGTTGAGCGGCAAGGACTCCGTTCCCGGTTGCCCGTTGTGACCGCAGAGCCAGAACAACAACTTGTCCGGCATCGCGAATGGAGCAGACTTCAAGATGCCGGTCAACTTCTCGCCGTTGACGATGCTGTCGAAGAAAAGTGCGTCTTTCACACCATCGGCCGAACCGCGCGGCCTCACGCCCCAAGGACTCATTTGAAGCGAGTCGGGAGCCGAACCAACCGGCACGTTGATCCAGGCCGGAGCCGGACGCGACTTCGGATCGAGCATCTTCACGGCGAGCGACGCTCCCCACTTGCCGAGTTCGCTCTTCGACGAAAGCCGCTGCCCGCGCTTGGTCAATCCGCCGAAGAGCGACTGGAACAACGCCGCCTGCCGCGATTCGTCGCTGCGATACTTTTCCTGAGCAAATTTCGTGACATCATCCAGCCGAGCCGAGCCGACATGCTGCGCGACGTGCGTCAGACAGCGAGACATCATCTCGGACGAGACCTCACGCCCTCGCACGTAATCAAACGTGAACCACGCCGCTGATTCGCTCGGCACCGCCAGTGCGATGTCGATCAGCCGCGCGAGTTCTTCTTCGCTGAGCTTGATCGTCGCCAACTGCTCAATCGCCGCCGAACCGCGAAGTTGATTACGCAGTGCGATGCGGATGGTGTGGATCAGTTGCACGTCTTCTTGTGGTGCGGCCTGCCATGCCCGAATCAACGCCGGAATGTTGTCGGCCGACGGGTGCAGGCCGAGTGTCTCCGCCGCCGCGCGCCGCACGAGTGCGTTTCTATCGGAAAGAGCCTTCTGAACAGCACTCTTGGCCGCCACAGTCCATTGCGCAGCGGATGTCTCGGCCAGAATCTTCATGACATGGACGCGACCGTGCGAATCAAGAACTTCCGCAAGTTGAGGCAGCCTGTCCGCCTCGTGTTGACCCGATTGGAACAATGCCCATTCAGCCAATGCCACTTTGTTGTCGTGGTGGTCTCCGTAATCGACTTCCTCACTTGGGCTGGGCTGTTTAGTGCGATTGATCGACGAGTCGTCGCTATGGATGGACTTCAGCGTGTTTACCAACTTCGGGTCCGATTTCAGCCGCATCACAACCTGTCCCAATGCAAGTTGCCGCGTTGTTTGATTGGCATCACCCAACAACTCGAAGAGTTGCGTGCTCGTCATCGCCGTAAGGTCACGCAGCCTCCCCCCGTCCTTCTTTCCACCCTCGCCCGTCCACACGACGCGCCAGACGCGCCCCCGATGCCGGTCTCGTTTCGGGTGCTTCAAGTCCACCTCGTAGTGCCCGATGATGCTGTTGTAGAAGTCCGAGATGTACAGCGCACCGTCCGGCCCGAGTTGCAGATCGACCGGATGGAACCACCAGTCGTCGCACGACAAAAAATCTTCGGGCTTCTCGACCCACGGGGAGGAGCCGCGCCACTGGACGACATCGCGGTGAATGATGTTGGTCACCACGTTGCCAACAAAAATATTGCCGTGATACTCGCGCGGGAACTGGTCGGCGGCATAAATCGCGACCCCCGCGATGCCGGTCGAACCGTGATCGTTCCCCGTCGTGAGCGGCACAAACCCGAGGCCATCGTGCGGCTTGCCAAAGCTGTCATAGTGGCCGCCGCGCACAATCAGCGTCAGCGGTTTCGAGTGACAGTCAGCCGTGAACCGGTTCCCGAGTGGGTCAATGGCCTGACCGAACGGGTTCACCTGGCCCCACGACATCTGTTCGATGGCCGACCCGTCCGGCTTGAACCGGTACGTGTTGCCCGAGGTCATTTCGAGAACCACGTCCCCTTCACCGCGCAGCTTGACCTTCGACGCATTGCGGAACCCGTGACACGCATACACCCAGCCGTCGGGGGCGAGGCGAAACGCGTTCTGATTGCCATGCGTATCGGCGAAGTCAAACGGGCCGTAGAGGATTTCCTTCTTGTCGGCCTTCCCGTCGTTGTCGGTGTCGGTCAGCTTCCAGATGTTGGGGATCGACCAGACGATGACCTCGTTGCCGCTCGGCAAAGGGAGCACGCCGATCGGAATGTTCAGCCCTTCGGCAAACTTAGTCACCTTGGCCGCCTTGCCATCGGGGCCGATCCCTTCGAGCACGGTCAACCCATCGCGAGCCTTCTCCGAATCGGCGGCGGCGAAGGGATACTCGATGCTGTGCGAGACCCACAGCCGCCCGCGCGCATCGAATGCCAGATTCATCGGCTTCTGAATCTCAGGTTCGCTCGCCACGAGTTGAATCTCAAACCCGGCTGGTAGCTTGAACTTGGCCTTCTGTTCGGCAGGAGTCAGCGGCTCCGTCGGTGACACGGGCGGACCCGCGAAGCTCAACGAACAACATCCCATCCCCACCAACACCACACCAGACCGGGCAACAGCGAGCAGCATCAAGAAGCCTCCACAACACGGAGAACGAGCAGAGATCAAATCGAGAACAGGCAGAGACCAGCGAAACAGTAGCTCGCCCTTCCACCGCGCGACAAACGACGAAGAGGAGGTGATTACAGTGGATTATAGTGGACCTGCATTTTCCGGGACTGGGTCAGTTTGAGTGGTCGCGGTATGGCGAGCGGGGGATGTGAATCCCCGGAGTCGGTCGTGAGAATTTCACATCCCCCGCTCGCCAATTTGAACCACTCCCGCTCGGGTGGCATGCCCTGAGTTCTCCGTTAAACTGACCGAATTATCGACTATTCAAAAATATGCACAGCCTCTGAGAGTTGCCATCAATGAAAAATGGCACGACTCGGGAGAGTCGTGCCATTCATGAATGACGGGATTTCACAGGCTGCGTGAGTAACCTTGAAGACGATCAGAACTCGCCCACCGTTTCGCCACCCAAGCGTGTGCCAACCGCTCCCCAAACTCCGTAAGGGCTGCGCCCGCCAAACGTGTTGGCGAGACTCAGGTTGCCGGTGTCGATGTTATCGGAGATGAACCGAACAGCACCATCGGCCATTAAGCCATGCACACCCCCAGTGTGAAAGCTGCTGGCCGACAGCAGATTAGAACCACCATCCGCGTTGCCGTTGTTGTCATTGATACACGATGGTGAGTTGGGACCAAGGACAGGTGTGAACGAGTTGATTTCCGGCTGACCATCAGCCCATAGCGAGCTGAATTTCCCCTTCACGGCTGACCAATTTGTATACCGACTTCCACTCACGATGGGAGCGGCCGCTGCCAAGCAAGATCCTGGATTTGTAGTGATACCTGCAACACTCGTCAGAACACCCTCTTTGACATCGGGCGAAGCCTTCCCGTTGATACCAAAGTTAGAATTGGCGACACACCGCTCGCTCATCGCGATCGTGTTGCTGGAGCCATCGACAATGTCCCGCAGGCCGTAGCACGTCCGCAGCGCGAACAGGCCGTTGCTGGTGGTTAAGTCGCGGTTGCCGTTGATCACGTCACCCATGTTGAAGGCATAATTACAGTTCCCGCTTGTGTTGCCATACGTTCCATTCGTTCCACCTGCTTGGACTTGAGCAGGGTCTGACGGACAGCGCAAGACTTGGGCTCTCAACTTCCAGCCGCTCCAACCGAACCACGGAGCTGGCCCGCCCGGTGGGATCGGATTAGGCGCACCAAGCCGATCACCTTGGTCGATGGTCTGAAACAACGCCATTTGATCAAGATACGGCAGCAGTGCCACCATTCCCGAGCGGCGCTCATAATTGCCATCGAAGCGAGCAGCGTTGGCTAAAGGAGCTGACGATCCCCCCTTGCGGTAGACGAATGCGCCGTAGACATCGTGATAGTTGTGCAATGCCAAGCCGACCTGCTTGAGGTTGTTCTTGCACTGCGTGCGGCGGGCAGATTCGCGGGCCTGCTGCACGGCGGGCAGCAGGAGTGCGATCAGCACCGCAATGATGGCGATGACCACCAAGAGTTCGATGAGTGTGAAACCTCGACGTTGACGGGACATGATTGACCTCCAAAAACAAGAACCAAAAAAGAAAGTCGTTACCGGTTGGAACGACCACAAGGAACCAACCTGAAAACGCCGCCTTCACTCGTGGCAAGGACATGAACTTTCAGCGAAGTTCCACTACGCTGTCAAATCTTATACCGCTGGTTCTGGATGACCCGCAATTACGAGGCTGAGATATTTCAGGTGAACGAAAGCTGCCAAACTCGCAAGCGGGTAAGATTGAGTCGTTTAACCGCGTGGGCAACGTCCCGCGCGTCCAGTGGCCTGAAAAGTTGTTTCTCCTCACGACGTGCGGAGCGTCGCCCGCGCGGTTAAACGAGGCCGCCTTAGTTCGTTCTTCTTTATGAAAGTCCATTCCCATGAAGTTGCGTCTGTTGGTCCTCTTCCCCTTGTTGTGTTCCATGGGTTGCGGAGGCGGTGCGGCCCCCAGTTCCAAGCGCGATCCGGTTTATCCCGTCTCGGGAACGGTCACTTACAAATCGAAACCCGTGGTCGGGGCCGATGTCACCTTCACGGTCGAGGGTGGCAAACGAAGTGCGTTTGGTAAGACGGATGACAAAGGCGGCTTTCGCCTGACAACCTATGGTCCCAACGACGGAGCGATGGCGGGTAAGCACTCGATCGCCATTACCAAAGCCCCCCCTGCCGCTCCGGCTGTTAAACTCGCTCCGGTCGAATCCAAAGACTACGCCCCACCCGCGATCATAGACACTGGTATCGAACCCGTCGTTGCAGTCGCTGTCGAAGGGGAGATTCCGCTGAAGTACAGCCTCGGCACGACTTCGGGATTGATGGCCGTGGTGGAAAAGGGAGCCAAGAACGACTTCACACTCGACCTGACCGATTGAGGAACGGCAATTCCGCGACGCGCACCGCAGGCCGTGTTCGACGTGGGTGCCGCCCCCCACGCCCCCCGTCGTCCTTGAGTCCGGCGGGTGGTGGTTGAGGGGGCGTTGAGATTGAACTGTTCGTCGATCAGGCGGTGTGCGGCCTGCGGCCCGCCCCTGTTTCTGGAATTGACGCGGCCCTAGGCGGCGCGCTGGTCGGCCTCGGATTGCGTGGTCTCGGGGTCGGCGGCGGGGTGGAAGAGGGTGGGTGTCCAGCCCTTGAGGTTCGAGCCGGGCCCGC
>JAYVDI010000176.1:0-18005 GCA_043749505.1 Schlesneria sp.
CCGCAAAACTGAAGCCTGTTGGCAAGTTCTCCTCTCAATGCCATTTCTGCTGATTCGCTCTCAGCATCATGCGACGCCTACGGCTGGCCCGTCACGCTGACCGACGAAGAGATTCTGGAACGGCTGGTCGCACTCAACGCCGAACGAGCGGCGGAAGAGGAACGCGGGCTGATCCGCTGGATGCGGCCCGACTTTCAGAACCGGTCCCAACAGACTCAACAGGCCATCGACATCGAAGAATCGTCGGACGATGAAGCCGCGACCACGAAGCCGCCCGCCAAGACGAAGGAACCCGCCAAGAAGCTGCCGCTCCCCGACAAGCTGCCCGAACAGGTACTCGCCATCCGCCAGCAACTGTCGGCCGCCAGCAAACCGCTCACCGCCGCCGACATGGCCAAACTGTTCACCCGAGCCAAAGCCGACCGCATCGAAGAACTGCTGCAAGCGCTGGTCATCCTCGGCAGCGCCCGCCAAGTCGATGACAACAAGTTCGTCGCCGCGTGAGTGGCCACAGACCACGCTCGCACTCGAGTATCGGGACAACTTTGATTTGCCGGATTCGGTTGTTTAACCGCGTGGGCCGATGTCTTAAAGATGTTCTGCTCGCCCTCAAGCCGGACGAGCAGATGCTGCAACTGCGGGATCGAAGCAGCCTCCGGTGCCAACGCCTCGACTACTTGACCGACCCGCGTTACGCAGGCGGCTTCGACAACAACCGGTTCTATGCGAGATAGCGATTGAATGCAGCAGCCCCTCGCAGTTCGTTTTTTGGAAAGCCGGAGTTCTGTCGGACGAGACGCGGAGCAGAGCAACCCTCTGCTCCGCGTTGTCATTTGGCCGCCCATGCAATCCATTGGGCAACCCCGGCGAAATACCGTACCCGCGCCTCGAAGCGTTCGTGAGGAAGTGGCGTCTTCGTTCCTCGCGCACCGTTCGAGCGAACAGCAGAATTGGTCGTGGCTCACAGCGGCATCATCATCACTCAACCTCATCGTGAAACAGACACAGCGCGAAGCGTCAAGCGAGTCAGACAAATTCATGTGACGACATCGCACACACAATGTCTTGGTTGCTCTTGGCAATCGCGAATCTCCTGCGCACAATCCCGACCCGCTTGAACTCGATCGTTCCCCCAATTGAATTGAGCGGCGCAGCGTTCCCCTCCGAACATGACTCTTGAGGTATCGCAAGAGTGAATAAACATTCTGCTTCGCACGACGTTTGCCGATCTGCTTCACACCCACAGCAGACCAACCTTCCCCACAGCGACAGTTTCTTACACAGCGAATCGGACACAACCCATCATGCCACTCACAGCCTAATCAACAGCAGTCCACCTTCCACGAAGATCAAGCTCTCACTCAGCCAGCTCACCACGATGAGATGGTCGCTGGCGGATGAGTTGCTGCACCTGCGAGCGCTCGGGTTCGACGGCATCGGGTTGTGGCGGCCGAAGGTGAGCGAGGTCGGAGAAGAGTCTGCGGCCGAGATGATTCGCGATGCGGATGTCAGCGTCGCGTCGCTGTCCTTTGTCGGCGGCTTCACCGGGCGCAACGGGTTCAGTTATCGAGACGCGGTGGCCGACGGTCGCGATGCCATCTTGGATGCCGCGCTGCTCGGTGCCGAGAACGTGGTTGTCGTCGGCGGCTCTCGCAACTTTCACACGGTCACGCACTGCCGACGTCTGGTGGTACAAGCGCTGGGCGAGTTATCTGAGTTCGCGATGTTGCATGGTGTGAAGCTGTCGCTACTGCCGATGCTCAACTTTTTCTCGCCAACCTGGACCTTTCTGCACACGCTCGACGATACGCTCGAGTTGCTCAGCCAAGTCAATCAGCCGTCGATTGGTTTGGCATTCGACACGTACCACTTGTGGCGCGAACCTCATCTGATCGAACGTATTCCACAACTGGTGCCATTCACGAACGTGGTGCAAATCAGCGACTCGCGCCGTGCTCCGCAGACTGATTCGGATCGATGCTTCCCCGGTGAAGGCCATATTCCACTGAGCGGCATCATGCGCGCGTTTCAACATGCCGGTTACGAAGGCTACTTCGACTTGCAAGTCTGGTCGGATGAAGGCTGGGCAAAGTCATCTGAGGATGTATCCCGTTTGTGCCGTGACTCGTTGCAGAGATTCAACACGACATCCGATGAGACGCTCAGCGTGTTGCCGAACACGCTGTGATGTGGAGGCATGGAGGTGGCCACTGTCGTGTGAGCCGTCTCGCGTCATGTCGAGGCACTCCACACGGACACTTGTTCGTGCCCCGCACAGTTTGAGCAGATGTCGGTGGCAGTTCATTAACGTTTCCGACAAAAGTCCAAATCAGGTGAGCCGGGCGGCGTAAGCCCCCGGATTCTGAGCTGCAATCTCAAGAGTCCGAGAGCTTACGCCGCCCGGCTCGCCACTTCTGTCGGAAACGTCTTCATTAACAAATGAGTGCTTCCACGAGATCACGGCAAGCAGATGTGTGCGGTCCTCCCGCGCGAAAAAATGGCGGCCTCGTTCGACAATTTCCGCCGCGAATGCAATCCTCCTCGTGAGAACATTCCTGCCACTCGGGATTGTTGTGAGTTTCATCGCCCAGCGATGTTCGCTCCCGCCTGACTTCTCCCCGCCCGATCTAAGTCCAACCTGCCAAAGCCCACCCCACCATGTCCCACGATTGGTACAACCTAGATGAGCTGTCGCGTCAGTTGGGACGTGACCGTCGCGAGATCGAGAAGCTCGTCAATCGAGGCCGTATTCCGGGCCGAAAGGTTGCAGGCGTATGGCAGTTCCATCCCACCGAGATCACGCACTGGCTCGAACAGGAAATGCGCGAGTACACCGACCGTGAACTGGCGGTTCTCGAACAGTCGCATCGTTCGATGGAGTTCAATGATCCTCACCCCGTCGCGGCGCTGTTGAGAGTCGAGACGGTGCAAGTCCCACTCGAAGCGAGGACCAAGCGATCCGTGTTGGAGGGACTGGTGGAATTGGCGGGCCGCACTTGGGATGTGTGGCAACCGGCATCGTTGCTCAGTGCCATTCAAGATCGCGAAGCGGTCCTCTCGACAGCTTTCGAGAACGGAGTCGCGATCCCTCATCCACGCAATCCGCAGCCGGATGTTCTCGGATCATCGGTCATCGCGTTCGGTCGCACGCTGTCGGGCATTCCATTCGGAGCGCCCAATCGCGCGTTGACCGATCTGTTTTTTCTGGTCGTCTGCCGCGATTCTCGCACGCACTTGCATGTTCTCGCGCGACTCGGACGGATGTTGCAAAACCAAGACTTTCTTGCGGAACTGCGATCGACTGAAGACAGTGTCTCGGCCTATCACGCGATTTGTGAGGCTGATCGGCGGATCATTGGATGACTAGCAGCCGATGGAATCAGTACGACACAGGACTGGTGGGGACAGAGACCACGATGCTCGATGCGACAGGCACTTCTTCCGTAACCTCAATAGAGCCGATGATCGGTCACAACGAGTCAAGCAACAGTGAGTTAACACCGACCGAGTGCGACTCGCGCGGCGGATGCGGATCGTCGTGTGATGCGGCTCCCCCCCCTGCTCTGTCTTCCAACGAGACACCGCCAGCGTCTCTTCGACCCGTTGGTGAACCCTGTCCGACGCCGCTCGTTTGGTCTGAGGTCTTGGCCACGTATCACTCTGAATCGACCCCGTGGGAATTGGCGAACGGATCGCGGCGGCTGGTCGGTCGAACATGGGGTGAAGGGCCGCCGCTCTACTTGCTCAACGGATTCGCGGCGACGGCAGAAATGTCGTCGCTCCTGTTGTGGTTGCTGCGCGAACAGTTTCGCTGCGTTGTATTCGACTCGTTCGATGACGGTTCCGTTCGGAAGTCGCGACCGGCAATGAGTGACTTCGCGGCCGACTTGCTGGCCGTGGCGGACCATCACGGCGATAACACGATCCGCATCTTCGGAGCTTCATTCGGTGCCGCCGTCGCTTTGCAGGCGGCACTCGAAGCGCCAACGCGGATCTCGGGCTTTGTGCTTCAACACGGCTTCGCCGCACGCCCGTTATCGATGAGCGAACGAGTCCTCGCGGCATGGTGCCGTCGTTCGCGCCGCCCGCTCGCTGCGTTTCCGGGCCGACGGCGCGTTCAAGTGTTAAACCACCGGCGCTGGTTCCCGCCGTTCGATGGAACGCGGTTCGAGTTCCTCGTCGAATCAACCGGCTCAATCCCGCAGGCTGAACTCGCGAACAAAGCCCTCGCCGCCGCCGCCTTCAACACGACAGGTCGTCTCAGTGAGATTTCCTGTCCCGTCTTACTGATCCGCACCGAAGGCGAAGGCCCGATCGAAGCGCGCTGTCACTCGGTTCTCGAACAAGGTTTGAAGAACGCGCGCACCGAATGGATGCACTCATCGGGAATGCACCCTTCACTGACGCACCCACATCGACTGGCCAAGCTCCTTAAAACGTTCTTCCTCACTGACCAGTAACCGCTCACTTCCCCTTCCAGAGTTTCCTCAACCGATGCCTCTCGAACTCCCACCGCCGTTTGATGTCGTTGCCGTGGGTGCGCATCCCGATGATGTCGAGATCGCCGTCGGCGGGACGCTGGCGCGGCTGGTTCAGCAGGGTTATCGCGTCGGGATTGTGGACCTCACCAACGGCGAGCCAACCCCCGGCAGTCCCGGTGTCGAAGTGAGACTGGCCGAGGCGCGCGAAGCGGCGCGCATTTTGGGAGTCCACGCGCGGGAGACGCTCACGCTGCCGAACCGTTGCCTGTTCGACTCGTTCCCGGCGCGAGTGGCTTTGGCGCGAATCTTCCGATTGTGGCGGCCGAAGATCGTCCTCGGCATCGCCGACAAAACGCCGATGGCATCGCCCGATCATTGGCAGGCGATGCAGATCACGGACGCGGCCGTCTTCTATAGTCGGCTCACCAAGTGGGACGATGAGTTTGCCGGTTTGCCCGCCCATACGATCCAACGGCAGCTTTGGTATCCGCTCGGCCTCTCGAATTTGGACATTTCTGCCGGTGGCGGGCAATTTGTCACGGACATCTCGGCCACGTTGCCGATCAAGCTGGCAGCCATTCGCGCCTATGCCACGCAGTTTCCGATTGCCAAGCAGCGCGTGTTCGGATGGGTGGAGAGTCAGGCCCGGTTGTACGGTCAAAGCGCGGGGTTTGAGGCCGGTGAGATGCTCGTGGCGGCCACGATGCTCGGAATCACCGATCTCGTCCAAACGCTCTGTCCCGCGTGACCGCGCGAGTCGAATAGACCGCCTCAGTTTTATCAAGGGCGGACTTCCATTCCGTTCGACCGACCGTAAACTGCCGAGAGTTTTAGACCTTTCCTGACGAGTTTTGTGACGCTCATGATCGCGGTTGCGGTCTTGAAGTGAAATGTTGGAAAACAAGGCCAACCTCACTTTCGTCTGCCCTTTCAGCCTCGCCAACGACTTCGGTAGTGCATCATGAAGTTTCAAGTCGGACAGCTCAGTATCGTCGGCAAACGAGACAACAACGAAGACGCGTTGTTCGTCGATGCCAAGTCGCGATTCTTTCTCGTGGCAGACGGCATGGGAGGCCAGTCGGCGGGCGAACGAGCCAGCGGGCTGGCCACCGAAATCATCCCGCAGAAACTGAGCCAACTCGATTTCGATCGGGCTTCGGCAGATCAATCGGTGAAGCTCATCGACGAAGCGGTCTCGCAAGCCAACTATGAAATTATGGCTCTCGGTGAGATCGACTCGAAACTCAAGAACATGGGAACGACGCTCACGTTCATCGTGCAAGTCGCGGGAACGTTTTATGTGGGTGGAGTGGGAGACAGCCGCGTCTATCTGCTGCGAGGCGGGAAGATCGAACAGCTCACCACCGACCACTCGCTCACGCAGGCTCTCGTCGATGCGGGAACGCTTACACTGGAAGAGGCCGCGACGCACCGCTATCGCAACGTCCTGTACCGCTACCTCGGCTGCAAAGAGGGGGGACAGGGGACCAATCCGAGGCAAGTCCGCCCGCAAGTTGGCGACAAGTATTTGCTCTGCACCGACGGCGTGACCGGCGGAGCCGACGATGCCACTCTGGCCAATCTGCTGGCCACCGGCACCGATCCTCAAGCCACGGCCGAAGCGATCGTCCAAGCCGCGACCAACGGTGGCTCGAAGGACAACATCACTGGCGTTGTGATCTTCGTCGAAGCGTGACCGCGAGCAACTCTCGCGATGAGCTATACCTCTCGTGGCCCAAGATGAGAGTTTGGCGAGCCGCATGCCGTAAGGCTGCGGGTTCTTAGCCGTCGCAGGAAACCCGTGGCCTTACGGCACACGGCTCGCCTCGAACATCTCACTCATGGCCGTGCGAGGTATAGCAGCCTGCGGGATCAAAGCCTGCTCGCTAGCGAAGATATCGAACGACTAGCGGTTTCGTTTGCGCGTCAGGCTTCAATCCGTCGGGTTATTCTCGGCCCCTGTGTCCCGGCGAGTGCCTTCGGCGGCGCAATCCTCTCAACCGGTTTGACCAGTCTGGGAAATATGAAGACTTGGCGTGCATCCATGTGCAGTCTCGTGCCATAATTCAAAAGCTGGGTGAATTGCGTTGAGCCTTCCGATTGCGTGACGGTTCGCAGCCCCAGTCCATTCCCCCCGCAGGAGCCACCCGCATGACTCGCTTGTTCGCTGCCCCCCTTCTTGGGGCGATCCTCTTTCTGGTCGTGGCTTCGTCGCCCGCCATTGCTCAACAGCCCGCGACGGCGGCAGCGGCCGTTCCGTCCAAGTTTGATGCCGCCGTCACCGGTGCGAAGAAGGTTGAGGGCCTGTGGACGATCTACCACAAGGACCAACAGATTCTCGTTGACCTCAAGCAGATGCAGCTCGGGCAAGACTTCCTGATGCTCAGCTCGATTGCGCGCGGCGTCAGTCAGGGACAAGTGTTGGGTGGCATGACGTGGGGCGATGATGTCCTGTGGTCGTTCCGCAAAGTGGGCGAGAAGGTTCACGTCCTGCGCCGCAACGTGAAGTTCAAGGCGCGGCCGGGGAGTCCCGAGGCCAACGCTGTGAAGCTCGCGTACAGCGACAGTGTGCTCTACGCGTTGCCAGTCATCGCGGACACTCCCGGCGGGCATCTCGTTGACATGACGCGCGTCTTCCTGAGCGACGACGAACAGATCGGCCGGATGATTGGTGCCAGCTTCGTCTTCGACCGCAGCACGGTTGGAAATTTGAAGGCTTTCAAACAGAACGTCGAACTCGACATCAATGCGGTTTACGCCGGACAGCTCGATTCAGACACCGTCGCCGATCCGCGCGGGATGCAAGTCACCGTCCACTACAGCATCAGCCAGTTGCCACAAACCGGCTACAAGCCGCGCAAGGCGGACGACCGCGTCGGCTACTTCCTCACCGTGGCGAAGGACTTCACCGACAACAGCGACGACCAGAACTTCGTGCGCTACATCAACCGCTGGGATTTGCAGAAGCTCGATCCGGTAGCCAAAGTCTCGCCCCCGAAGAAGGCGATCACGTTTTGGATGGAGAAGACGGTTCCAGTCAACCTGCGACCGATCGTTCGCGCGGGGATCGAGGAATGGAACAAAGCCTTCGACAAGCTCGGCTTCGACAACGCGGTCGAAGTGAGACAACAAGGTGACGAGGATTCTTGGGATCCCGAGGACGTGAACTACAACACGTTCCGCTGGATTACCGCCGAGGCGGGTTTTGCGATGGGGCCATCCCGTGTGAACCCACTCACGGGGCAAATCCTCGACGCCGACATCATCTTCGATGCGAGCTTCATGCGATCATGGAAGACCAGCTACGAGAACTTCACACCGGCGGCCGTCGCGGCGTTGCTGGACATCGAACAGCCAATGATCACGAAAGGCCCTGCCCTGTTCGGGCCCAGTCGGCATCGTCATGCCGATTGCCGCCTGAATGAGGGGATGCAGCATCAGAGCAGTCTCGCGGGGGCCGTCTTCGCCGCGCAGGGACTCACCGCCAAACGGGGCGAGCTGCCCGAAGAGTATCTGCAACAGGCGCTCAAGGAAGTTGTCATGCACGAGGTTGGGCACACGCTCGGGCTGCGTCACAATTTCCGAGCGAGTGCTTGGAAGACGCTCGCCGAAATGGAAGACCCCGCCAAAGCGGGCGAAGCGACCGCTGGCAGCGTGATGGACTACCTGCCGGTGAACATCGTTCCCGCCGGAACGAAGCAGCCCGCTTACTACACGACGACGATCGGTCCCTACGATCACTGGGCCATCGAGTACGGCTACAAGATCGTCGCCGGTGACGAGAACGCCGAACTGGCCAAAATCGCCATGCGCAGCGGTGAACCGGGCCTCGACTACTCGACAGATGAAGACACCGAGCCGAACGATCCAGACCCACTCTCAAACCGCTTCGACTTCAGCAAGGATCCGATCGCGCACGCTCAACGCCAGATGGCTCTCGTCAACGGACTGCTGCCGAAGTTGCTCGAACGAACGGTCGAGACTGGTGAAGGCTACCAGCGCGCTCGGCAGGCGTTCGGCGTGCTGATCGGCGAGTATTACAAGTCGGCACAGTTCGTCGCGCGGTTCATTGGCGGGGTGATGGTTCACCGCGATCACAAGGGCGATAACCAAGCACGGCCTCCGTTCAAGTTAGTCGATGCGGCGCAGCAGCGAGCCGCGATGAAGCAAGTGGCTGAGCAGGCGTTCCAAGTTCCGAAGTACGATGCGGCGACGCTCAACTCGCTGGCGGGAAGCCGCTGGCGGCATTGGGGCATTCAAGATCTACGACGGATCGACTATCCCGTCCACGAACAAATCGCACAGTTCCAGGATGCGATCCTCTCGCGCACGCTGAGTCCTCTCACACTGAACCGCATCCAAGACGGTGAAGCCAAGGCAGCAGCGGGCGAAGACGCATACACACTCCCCGAACACCTGAAGGCTGTCATGGATTCGGTCTTCACGGAACTGGCCGCTCCTCCGGCGGGTGAGTTCAACAACCGCACCTCCTACGTCAGCAGCTTCCGCCGTGCATTACAGCGTTCGGCATTGAAGAAGTTCGCCGACATCGTCGCCAAGCCCGCGAGTGGTCAGCCCGAAGATGCCCGTGTGCTGACGAGGATGTATCTGACCGACTTGGCCGCGAAGATCGACGCGACTCTCGGCAAGGCGGACCTCAAGCTGGACGACTACACGCGGGCACATCTGACCGATTCGCGGTTGCGCATCAAGCAAACCCTCGAAGCCGAATCGAGTGACTTCGGTAAACCGGCCAGTGGCGGCGGAGGTGGCTTCCTGATCTTCGGTGCCGAAGCCGCACCGCGAACGTCATCTACGGAGAGCGTCACCGAGCAGCCGTAATGGCTGCACATGATCGATGATGGGAGACTCTTGGTGAGCCGGGTGGCGTCAGCCCAATGGCACTCATTTTAGAGATGTCAGACGAATCAGCCGGAACCTCAAGAGTCCGGGGGCACCCGGCTCACCAAGGCTCCACTCGCAGCAACGCTTCATTGAAGAGTCGCATCACCGATCAATCGACACGGGCCGCGTGGGGACGACATACTCGCCTCCACGCGGCCCTGATTTTTTTTGGGCTGTCTGCTGTTGCCGTTTCGATTGAGTCTCTCCATGCGTCTTGCCTCTCTCTCCGTAATTTTTATCGCAGCAGCCGCGTCGCTCGGCGTGCTGTGGCTGACGGAGATGCCGCTCGGGATTCCGGGCGAATGGGCGTGGGATCGAGTCCCGGCCGAACCCGATTCGGTGATGAGTGGCCTCGGCGCGGCTGTGGCCGCCGGGTTGTATGTCGCAGCGATCAGGCTCGGTTGGAAAAGATTGAGCCGTGTCTCGAAGCAGCCGATCGCGCGCGTTGAAGTCTGCGCTTGGATGACAGCGCTCGTCGCGATGGGCTTCGCGTGGTTGTGGGTCGTGCAAGAGGCGGCTCCGCTGAAGAACCGACTCGGCAAGTCGGCCTTCGTTCTCTACTACCCCAGTTCCTCGGGCTACTTCACGAAAGCGCGGTATGAGGAACCGAGTCCAGTCAGGCTGCTGGCGGGCTACGAAGCGCTGATGCGTCAACGAGACGTGTTGCACGTCGGGACTCATCCGCCGGGATTGTTTCTCGTCTTTCATGGCCTGATCGTGGCATGTGAGTCTTCGCCGACTCTCGCCTCATTCCTAGATGCGACTCAACCCACATCGTTCGTCGAAGCGTGCGATGTGATCGCGAAGAACAGCCTCCGCTCGAGAACGCCTCGCCCGCTGATGGCACTGGACCGGCGAGTCCTCTGGTTGGCGACACTGCTCGTGTTGCTCAGTGCCGCGCTGGTCGTCGTGCCGCTGTACGGAGTCATCCGGCTCACGCATGCTCCCGGTGTCGCTTGGCTGACTGCGTCGCTGTGGCCCGCGATCCCAGCAGTGGCCGTCTTCATGCCGAAGTCGGATGTCGTGTACGCGTTCATCGGAATGATGTTCGTCTGGACTTGGCTGTTGTCACTACATAAACGGTCCGCTCTGCTCGCTCTCGCGGCAGGCGGTATCGCCTGGTGTGGCTTGATGTGCAGCTTGGCATTCCTGCCGGTCTTTCTGTTCGCGGCGCTGGCGTCGTGGCGATTTGTTCCCGTTGCAACAGGCCGTTGGTGCGGATTTCCGTGCATCGACAATTTGCCGGGCAACGAGTTGGCACCCAACAGCGGTCACCGCGAATCAACCTCATCCGACCTCGATCGTGACGATTGGAGGAACTGGATTCGCTTTGAATCCCCAGCCCGTCTGTGCCTGGTCGCAGTGGCCGTTGGCTTTCTATTACCGCTGCTACTGACCGCCACATTAGCTCAGGTAAACATGCCGATCGTGTGGTGGTTGAACTACGAAAACCATGCGGGCTTCTACGCGCAGTACACACGCACCTATTGGAAGTGGTTGCTAGTGAACCCGATCGAGTTGTCGATCGCCGCCGGCATCCCCATGACTCTTGCCGCTACGGGGAGCTACGTCAGCTTCACGAAGAGACATTGGTCAACGTTGCCGCAACTCTGCGGTGTCATATCGTTCGGCACGATGTCCCTCGCGATGCTGTTCGTGTGGGGCACGCTCTGGCTGACGGGGAAGAACTCGGGCGAGGCAGCTCGGCTCTGGATCGTTTTCCTGCCATGGCTGGTCTGGCAGGCGGGACCACTGTTGGCCGAGAGTGAATCCGAATCGAAGCACCGCTGGCTGCGACCGGCTTGGGTCGTGCTGGCCATTCAACTCGCGGTCTGTTTGCTCACTGTCGGACGTGTCAGCGGGTTCCACTTCGATTAGGAGGGCCAGTCGGAAGCTTAGAAAGACGGTCGCAATCGCTTCCCGAAGTGAAGCAGGCTGCTATCAGCCGGAACGCGCTGGCGTCCGGTTTCTGCGGGAAACCGTGGGCTAGCGCCCAGCGGCTGATAGTTTCCGACAAAGCCTAGTTTTGAAATGTGATTTAGGCTGCGAACGGTCCAGCAACCAACTACTGCGCGCTGACCATGTCGGGGCGGAGGCGTTTTGCATCGCGAAGGTAGACGTGGACGATGTCTGACTGCTTCTGATCCGTGTTGACGTGGAGGAGGACTCGGATGCAGCGAGGGACTTTGGCGGCGGGAACGGCGATCTCGGACGCGCAGAGGAGCGGAACTTGGGTCATGCCCAGCCCACGCGCCGCTTCGGCGGGATAGGTCGAAACGAGGTCGGGCGACGTGGTGAAGATGGCGGATACGATCTCATCGAATTCGGTGATCGCGTTGGCGCGAAGCAGCTCCTCCAGCAACTCGCGTGTGGCGGCGAGAATCTGTTCGGGCACATCGGCCTCGACGCTCGTGGCTCCTCGAATTCCTCGCACCGGCATGATCGAACGCTCCTGAATCGCGAAAGGCTGTGATTGGCGGGCTAGAAATATCCGATTTGCCCGGTCGCTGCCAGTTGCGTTGGTTCGCCCGCAGCGGCGAACGGTCTTCCCGGTTTTTGCCGTCTGAGATATACCTCGCGCGGAATGGGGATCGGACGTGATGGTCCCCCGGTCAGCACGGGTCGATGCGCGGCTTGTGCTTCGGTTTGAAAGGGGAAACAGCATGAGTCACACCGTCCATTCTTTAGCGATGTTGGTGGGCGGAGAGATTCGAGGCGACGGCGAGCGTACGATCAGCGATGCCAGTGCGATCGAGGCCGCCGGTCCCGACGCCGTGACGTTTGTTGTCGATGGAAGCCACGCCAGCCGGTTGAAAGAGTGTCGAGCCGGGGCGGTGATCCTCAACGCGAAAGTGGCGGCGAGTCTAAGTGACTCCCCGCTGGCCAACTCCTCGTCGTGTTCGCTCATCATCGTCGCTGATCCGCAGGCGGCGTTCATTCAAATCCTGCCGCTGTTCCGCAAGGTGCGACCTCGACCGGCTCGCGGTATTTCGGCTCGAGCCGTCATCGACTCGTCAGCCAAACTTGGACGCGACTGTTTCGTCGGGCCGGGCGTGTGCATTGGCGAAGAGGTCGAGATCGGCGACGGCTGCGATCTCCACCCCGGCGCTGTCATCGGAGCGGGATGCAAGCTCGGCGACAACGTCGTGCTGCATCCGAATGTTGTGCTGTACCACGACGTGAACGTCGGGCATCGCACAATCATTCACAGTGGAGCCGTGATCGGAGCTGACGGCTTTGGCTATCGGTTTGCCAACGGTCAGTTTGAGAAGATCCCGCAACTCGGGACGGTTGAGATTCACGTTGATGTCGAGATCGGCGCCTGCACCACGATCGACCGAGCTGCGATTGGAGCGACGGTCATCGGAGCCGGAACGAAGCTCGATAACCTCGTCATGATTGGCCACAACTGCGAACTCGGCCGACACAACGTGTTCGCGTCGCAGGTCGGTCTGGCGGGTTCGTGCAGTACAGGCGACTACGTGCGACTCGGCGGACAGGCGGGCGTGAAAGATCACGTCCGCATGAACACCGGCTGCATGGTCGGAGCCAAGGCAGGAATTCACAAAGATGTGCCCGCAGGTGAAGTCTGGATCGGATATCTCGCCACGCCCGAGGCCGAACAAAAACGGTTGCTCTTCTCACTGAAGCGCGTCCCCGAGATGCGTGACCAATTCAAAGCAATGGAAAAACAGATCGCGGCACTGACATTACAGTTGGCGGAAATGCAGGCCGCCTCAGCGGACGAACTGCGACGTGCGGGATGAACTGAAGTAGGGTGGGCAATGCCCACCATGCACGACATCACGACATCACGATATTTTGTGGTGGGCAATGCCCACCCTAAGAACTTCAGCCAATGCTTCACAGCGGACGGACAGCCTCACTGACATGAACGACACGGACCCAAACATCATTCCTTTTCGGGGGCGCAACGTGGGCTTGCTCGCGGGGTCGGGGCGATTCCCAATCTCGTTTGCGGAAGCGGCTCGCAAGCAGGGCTTGCTCGTTCACGCCGTCGGCGTGATGGGAATGGCATCGCCCGAACTGCGCGAGGTCTGCCACACCTATTGCGAGTCACCGCTGGCCCGCATCGGTCGCGCGATTCGACTGTTTCAACGCGCTCGCGTCGATCGTGTGGTAATGGCAGGCAAGATCGAAAAGACCGTCCTCTTCCAACCGTTCCGCATGTTGCGGCTGCTCCCCGACTGGCGGACGCTGCACATGTGGTGGCGCTACGCCACGCTTGACCATAAGGACGACACTCTGCTGCTGGCGGTCATTCGTGAGTTCGCTCGCGACAACATTCACTTCGATTCCGCCCTCGATTACTGCCCGGAGTTACTCGTGAAACACGGCTTCCTGACACGACGCAAACCGACAGAGGCCCAATGGCGCGACATCCGTTTCGGCTGGGATCTGGCCAAGGAAATGGGGCGGCTGGACATCGGCCAGTCGGTCGTCGTGAACGACCTCGCCGTGATCGCGGTCGAGGCGATCGAAGGGACCGACCGCGCGATCCAACGCGCTGGCGAACTGTGTCGTCGCGGCGGCTTCACAGTGGTGAAGGTGGCAAAGCCGCAACAGGATCCGCGATTCGACGTGCCGACTATCGGTACGCAGACAATCAAAACGCTGCAAGAGGCCGGTGGTCGAGTCCTCGCGATTGAGAGCAGCAAGACGATCATGCTCGACCAGCACGAGGTGATCGAACTCGCCGACCGGTTGGGGATCGCAATCGTTGCGATCAACGCGGAAGAACTGGAGATGCGTGCGGCAGCTTAGGAACGAGGTCGCAATCACTTCCTGATCAGCCGCAGGGCGCTAGCCCAGATTTGTGTTCTCTGAACCGGGGCTAGCGCCCTGCGGCTGATGGCAGCTTGCTTCACTTCGGGAAGTTGCATAGTCCCGTTCCTTAAAGCCCGCTCCGCTCGGAACTCGGTCCTGATCTCAGCTCGATCCAACCATCAACTCAGAGGAACTCTTCACTGAGGCGTTTCACATCGCTATCGCTGGCTGTTTGAAGTGGACGCTCCGGGTCGTAGGCTCCGAAGTGTTCTTGCGGCATGTTGAGTTGCCCCAACTCGATGACTTCGGTGTGCGAGTTGTGAACTTCTTCCTGATCCGAGTCCGGCTCACCCGGTCCCATATCGACGCGGAACTTCTCACCCGCAAACGAGAGTTCATCGCCCGGCAACAGTGCGCCGCGGATGACTCGCTGCCCGTTGACCTTCGTCCCGTTCGTGCTGCCGAGATCGCGAATAAACAGCAGACCATCCGTTTGCACGATCAGGCAGTGCAGCTTGGAGATGCTGCTGCGATCAAGACAGACATCGCAGAGATCCTCCTGACGACCGACGAGCGTCACGTCGCGAACGATCTGGATGGTGCGACCGCCTTTGGTGGGAACCAATTGAGCACGCATGGTTCGATGACCTTGCACGGGAGCGGAGACTTGAAACGGAAGGCGACATTCTCCAGCGACCCCTCAGCCTGTCAAGCCGCG
The DNA here is from genome assembly GCA_043749505.1 of Schlesneria sp. Classification (GTDB taxonomy): domain Bacteria; phylum Planctomycetota; class Planctomycetia; order Planctomycetales; family Planctomycetaceae; genus Schlesneria. Next base: position 14,893 of record JAYVDI010000176.1, read on the forward strand.
TTCTCGCCCTCTTGGGTTGGCACTGGTAACGAATCGGCCGATTGCTCTTCTTGTCCGGTTTGGAGGGAGCGGTCATAGTAAGGGGGGCGTTTCAAAATGACAGTGGCCCAACCTCGGCGAGGTTATACCTCGCGCGGGCATCGGTGAGATGTTTAACCGCGACCCTCTGGGGAGCGCGCTGAAGTTGCGAGTCGCCTGAGCAACTCGCTCCCCAGAGGGTCGCGGTTAAACGAAGCAAACCGCTCACTTTGGACCGCGCGAGGTGAGTCCACAGTTGATCAAGCCGCGAACCGCATTGTTACATCAACTCGAATGGTCGTTTTTCAGCAGCACACTTATCAGGAAAATCAGCATGTTGTCAGGAGAGATTCAGTTCCGCTCGCTCATCGTCGCAACCGTGGTGTTAGTGAGCGGCGTGACGCTCGCCGCGACCTTTAATGGCACCGTGGAGGAGGTCACACCCGATGCCAATGAAATCACAATCAAGCTGAACGGCAAAGCAGGAGGCGTGAAGAAGTTCACCGTCCCGATGGAGGCTCAGGTTTTGATCGATGGCAAGAAGTCTGAACTGGCCGAGGTAGAGGCCGGGCAGTCAGTCACGATCGTCGCGGATGGCTCGAACAAAGCCTCGCGTCTGACGCTGAAGAACGTGAAGGCCCCTGGCGCGAAGGGGACCAAATCAAGCGGTCGGGCATCTGATGCCGCTGGCGCAGCGGGAGCGAGCGCTGGCGAGTGGCCGCAGCATCGCGGTCCCAATCGCGACAATATTTCGATTGAAAAGGGATTGCTCGACAAGTGGCCCGATGCGGGGCCGAAGCCTGCCTGGAAGCAGACCGGTATGGGAGTCGGTTTCTCCAGCGTATCGATTAGCAACGGCAAGGTCTTCACGATGGGAAGCAAAGGAGACGACGAAGTCCTTGCGGTCATGAGTGCTTCAAATGGGAATCCGCTGTGGGGCGCTCGTGTCGGTCGGGTCCGCAAAGATGGAATGGGTGATGGTCCACGCGGCACTCCCACGGTCGATCAAGATCGGGTCTATGTCTTGGGCGCCAACGGCGACCTCATTTGCTGCAAGTCCGATAAGGGGAGCTTGGTCTGGGAGAAAAACATTCTCGATGAGTTTGGTGGTGGCAACATTACTTGGGGAATCAGCGAATCGGTTCTGATCGACGGTGACAACCTGATCTGCACGCCGGGCGGGAAGCGGGGAACGATGGTCGCCTTGAACAAGCTGACCGGAAAGACTGTCTGGACATCGGAGGTTGAGGGGACGCCCCAAGCCGCATACTCATCCCCGATCATTGTGAAAGATGTCGGTGAGAAGCAGTACGTCACCTATGTTCACACGTCAGTCATCGGTGTTCGAGCCTCCGATGGAAAGCCGCTTTGGAAACTGAATGCCTCGGCGAACGGAACGGCCAACTGTTCGACGCCTCTGCACACGGGGAACAAAATCTTCACCGCTTCGGGCTATGGCACCGGCTGTGCCATGTTTGAACTCGGTTCGGACGGTGAGGGCAAGTTGGTCTATCAAAACAAAGAAATGGTGAACCACCACGGCGGCATGGTGCTGCTCGACGGATACGTCTACGGATTCGACGAGCAGATTCTGAAGTGCATCGACCTCGCGACGGGCAAGGTCAAATGGCAGAACCGCTCGGTCGGAAAAGGCTCGGTCACGTATGCCGATGGCCACCTTTATCTCCGCAGTGAGAACGGCCCCGTCGCGCTGTGTGCCGCGTCACCGAACGGCTACGAAGAGACGGGCCGCTTCGACCAGCCGAACCGCAGCAACAAACCGGCGTGGGCTCACCCGGTCGTTTGCGGCGGCAAGCTCTATCTGCGCGACCAAGACACACTGCTCGTATACGACATCAAGAAATGACCGCCCTCCGCCCCTCGTAGACGCTGATTTAGGCGAACGGCAGGAGTTACCTGAACCGCGCCCAGTGACCCGGACGCTCCGTAGCGTCCGGGTCACTGGGCGCGGTTCAGTGGGTCAGCTTTTTCTGCCGCTCTCCTTACGGCCTAGTTCAAGTCGAAGTAACAGCCAAGGAACGGGAACGCAATCACTTCCCGAACTGTGGTGATGTAGTCCGGACTACGACCTCGGGAAGTGATTGCGCTCCCGTTCCCAAGCAGAAGACCGCTCACCCTAACCCTCTCCCCGCAAAGCCGAGGCGAGGGCCCAAAAGCAGGCAACTGACACCCCAAGTCGCACTCATTTGAACCTTGCCGATTTACTTGATCGGCATCAGATCGATCACTGCCGCCGACATAGACGTGACTCCCGTGATGAGGGCCTCGCGCGCGTCGGGGTAGAAGAACGGCGAGTGCAATGACGGTGGCTGCTTGCCGTTCTGCTTCATCGCGGCGAGGCGATCAGGGTGTACTGCACCGAGCCGCCACATGAAGATCGGGACTCCGGCGAGGCCGTACTGCGAGAAGTCTTCCCCGCCCATCGACGGTTCGACCGTGATGACGTTGTCATCACCGAGAACGCGGCGAAACGTCGGCACCACCAGTTCGACGAGGTCCGCGTCGTTCTTAGTGGCCGGAGTCCAATCGGACAGCTCGATGGTTGGCTCGGGCGCACCGGCACTGATCGCCGCCGCTTTGGCTTTGCGTTTGATCCCTTCGATCAACCTGTCTCGAGTCTCGGGCGAGTAGCTTCGCACCGTGAGTTGCAGGCGGCACGAGTCGCCGATGATGTTGTGCTTGGTCCCGCCGTGAATCGATCCGACGGTGATGACGGCCGGCTCGAACGGGTTGTTCTCGCGGCTGACGAGCGATTGCAGATCGACGATCAGATGGGCCGCCTGCACGACCGGGTCGATCGTCGTGTGGGGAAACGCTCCGTGTCCGCCCTTCCCTTTGACGTTGATGTCCACGCTGTCGACGTTGGCCAGAATGTACCCGGCCTTCACGCCAATCTTGCCAGTCGGCATGTCACTGCTGACGTGCAGCGCGAGGGCATACCGCGGCTTCGGGAAGCGGGTGAAGAGGCCGTCCTTCAACATCGCCTCGGCCCCGCCACCGACTTCTTCGGCCGGTTGCCCGACGAACATCACTGTCCCCTTCCACTGGTCCTTGTGTGTCGCCAGATACCGCGC
>JAYVDI010000177.1:0-2482 GCA_043749505.1 Schlesneria sp.
CGGAATTGGTGGGAGTGAAACTGTCGTTCTCAAAGAGAAGCCACACTCCGCCAATTCCGAAAAACCGAACACCCGACCCCGAGCTTCACAACTTGGAACAGATCACTCATCCGTCTCGCGCAGTTTGGCGAGGACGGTCAGGTCATCGAGGGTCGAGGTATCACCGGCCGATTCGCGACCGGCGGCGATGTCGCGGAGCAGGCGTCTCATGATCTTGCCGCTGCGCGTCTTGGGCAGAGCCGCACTGAATCGAATCTTGTCGGGAGTCGCCAGCGCCCCGATGTGCTTGCGGACGTGAGCGATCATCTCCTTCTCAAGCTGTTCGTTCCCTTCACCGTTTTTCAGGATCACGAAGCAGCAGATCCCTTCGCCCTTGATGTCGTGTGGAAAACCGACGACTGCGGCTTCCGCAACACGCTCGTGCGCGACGAGGGCCGATTCGACTTCCATCGTGCTGAGGCGGTGTCCCGCCACATTGAGCACATCGTCCACGCGGCCCATCACCCAGATGTAGCCGTCCTCATCTTTCCTCGCCCCGTCGCCCGCGAAGTAGCTGCCGGGGATGGACGAGAAGTACGTCTCCTTGAAGCGTTGATGATCGCCGTACAGGGTCCGCAGCATCGACGGCCACGGCTGCTTCATCACCAGCAGACCGCCCTCATTCACGCCGAGGCTTTCCCCGTCCTTGTTCACGATGTCGGGGACCACGCCGGGGAGCGGTCTCGTGCAGCTTCCCGGTTTGGTCGCGGTGATGCCCGGCAGCGGTGACAACATGATCGCGCCGGTTTCCGTCTGCCACCACGTATCGACGATCGGGCAGCGCTCGGCACCGATCATGCGGTGATACCACATCCACGCTTCGGGGTTGATCGGCTCACCAACCGACCCGAGGAGCCGCAAACTGGAAAGGTCGTACTTCGCAGGCCAGTGGTCGCCCCACTTGATGAACGCGCGGATCGCCGTCGGGGCCGTGTAGAAGATGTTGACCTTGTACTTCTCGATGATTTCCCAGAAGCGGCCGTCGTGAGGCCAGTTCGGTGCCCCTTCGTACATCACGGTGGTCGCTCCGTTGGCGAGCGGTCCGTAAACGATGTAGCTGTGTCCCGTGACCCAACCGATGTCGGCGGTACACCAATACGTATCCTCGTCCTTCAGATCAAAGACCCACTTCGAAGTCAGCATCGTGCCGAGCGTGTAACCGCCCGTCGTGTGCAGCACACCCTTCGGTTTGCCCGTGCTGCCCGAGGTGTAGAGGATGAACAACGGATGCTCGGCGTCGAGTTCCGCCGCGTCACAGTCGCTCGACGAGTCAGCCATCAACTCGTGCCACCAATAGTCGCGGTCGGGGACCATCTCCACCTGCGAACCTGTTCGGCGGACGCAGACCACTTTCTGAACGGACGGCGATTTGGCGAGCGATTCATCGACCGCCTTCTTCAGCGGAACTTCTTTCCCGCGCCGCCAGCCTCCGTCAGCCGTGACGATCAATTTGGCTTGAGCATCGTTGTTGCGGTCGGCCACGGCATCGGCACTGAAGCCGCCGAAGATGATCGAGTGCGTCGCACCGATCCGCGCACAGGCCAGCATGGCAATGGCCAGTTCCGGAATCATCGGCATGTACAGCGTCACGCGATCGCCCGTCACGACGCCGAGTTTTTTGAGGACGTTCGCAAACTTGCAGACCTCACGGTGCAAGTCTTGATAGGTCAGGACGCGACTGTCTCCCGGCTCGCCCTCCCAAATGATGGCAGCTTTGTTCTTTCTCCACGTCAGCAGATGCCGGTCGAGGCAGTTGTAGCTGGCGTTGAGTTTGCCGCCGACGAACCACTTCGTATCGGGCATCTCACCCTGAATGACGTGGTCCCATTTTTTGAACCAGTCCAAGTTCCCGGCCATCTCACCCCAGAAGGTGGCGGGATCGTCCTTGGCTTGATTCCACATCTGCTGGTACTGAGCTTCGCTATTGATGTGAGCGTTGCGAGTGAACTCGGCCGAGGGCGGGAAGCTGCGAGTTTCCTGCAAGACACTGTGAATGTTGGCGCCAGACATGGGTCAAAATTCTCCTGAAGCAAAGCGCAAAGCACGGGGGAGACGAACGGGATTCCATTACGGGACAGACTTCTTAGGACACCGACCTCGTTTAACCACAAGCCAAAGGCGAGCGCGTGATGGCGAGGCAATTCGACATTGCGTTCAAATTCGCGCTCGCCTTTGGCTTGCGGTTAAACGAACAGGGCCAACTCAAACCCAAGCGTTCCTCAAGCGGGGCGGAATTAGAATCAGATTCGCAGGCGAATGCCACGGCTGGGCAAGCCTTGATTCTTGGTGAGCCGCTCTTCCCACAGCAGCCGCGCCCATGCCGAAGTTTGAGTTGAGTTGGCGGGCCAAGCTGGTCCGCGGCAAACAGTCTCCGCGTATTCAGTTGCTCTCCTGCGCGAAGTCGAAGTCGTAGTCGTAGTACGGACAAAGAAATAGACATCGC
>JAYVDI010000178.1:0-4270 GCA_043749505.1 Schlesneria sp.
TCCGGGGGCTTACGCCGCCCGGCTCACCTATTTTGGACTTTCGTCGGAAACGTCATTACTCGATTCTTGAATCATTTTTGGGTCAAAGCTGATTTTGTAAGAGTTGCATTCGCGATGACTCGGTGCATGGCACTTTTTGCAACGAGCGACCCGCTGACTACTGTCAGTAGGGACTTGTTCGTCCTGCGCGAGTTCATCGTGACTGACAGGTCTTTGAAGCTTGCCGGTGATCGGCGTGAGACAGGTTTTCAGTAAATTGTCCGTTGGAAAAGCCGCAACTGAGCGGAGTCATCTCCGTTCACCAGAGGTGATGGAGCCGAGTTCTCGTTGCATCGGATGGGATTGAGTTGGAGCGAATCACACGACCGTGCGACCCACACTCGATCCGAGTATCGCATCCCGCGTGCCGAAGTGATCGCGCTCCCTCGACGCGACCGTTGCACGAGCGCGGATGTTCTCTGTGAGGCAACAACGTCTGGACACGTTTTTGAGTCACTGCTACTTTCCGGCCCTGTCACTTCAGACCTGATTTGCCCTTACTTCGTCGAGCCATTCGCCACCACGCACGATGCGTCCGCGACCGGCCGGTCCGTTCGTTCCCGTTCGCCACTCAAGGATGGAGCCGCCCGTGCGAACTCTGAAAACCATCGCGTGCCTCGCCGTTGTTGCCTCGTCGCTGCTGGCCGTTCATTCCGCCGGTGCCATCGAGAACGAACGTGGCAAAACGTACAAGCTGACCGAGAAGCACGGCCCGTGGATGATCATGGTCACCAGCTTCCGCAACATCCGCGAAGAGGACCGCAAAACGGAAGGACTCTCCGCCGAACAAGCGGCTGCCGAATTGGTCTTCGAACTGCGTGAGAAGGGGATCCCCGCGTACACGTTTTCGCAGGACGGCAAGGTCGAAAAGATTGAGACACAAGATCGCCTCGGTCGCGATGACACCCGCATCTTCGCCTCGCAGCGGGACATGATCTGCGTCCTCGCGGGCAACTACGAAAAGATCGACGACGGCGTGGCTCAGAAGACGTTGAACTACGTCAAGAAGTTTCATCCGAAGTTCATGAAGAACGTGAAGAACGGTGCCGTCGTCAGAAATACGGGCGGACAGAAGGGACCGTTGAACGGAGCCTTCATGACCATCAACCCGCTTCGCAGCCCGGAAGATGTGGCCAGCCGACGCGTGGATGACGAAACCAAGTTCCTCAATTCGGGCATCGACCACGCACTGGTGAGCGTCAAGAAGAAGTACACCGTCAAGATCGCCACGTTCGCAGGCAAATCGGCCACGCCGATCGGCAACAGCAAGTACAGTGGCAAGGAAGGACTGTTCGAGAAAGAACTTCAAAACACCGGCAAGTACAACATTGTGCGAGCGGGTGAAGACGCCGCCCAACTCGCGCGTGCGTTGAGACAGAAGGGCTACATCGCTTACGTCTACCACGACAAGTTTCAGTCGATCGTGACGATGGGCGGCTTTGACTCGAAGACCGACCCGACCATCCCGGAAATCTTCAAAGCGTTCGGTGCCAAGATGAAGTCCGACCCGAACTCAAGAAGCAAAGTCGAGTCTCTGACTGCCGAAGTCCTGACACTCCCCAGCGATGACCCGAGAAAGCCGACTCAAACCTGGATCTTCGATCCGGTCCCCGAAATCATCGAAGTCCCTCACATCCGGTGACCCGCTTCGCAGCCATCGCACGAACAAGTTTGACTCAAACACAGCCCGCGAGGGGAACAGCTCGCGGGCTGTTCTCGTTCCACGAGTCGCATTCCCAATCACACCAACCCGCAGCGTGAGCGAGGACGAGGGCGCTGTCCGGTTCGGCGTCGCTCACACTGTGAGTGGGGAGGACGTTGATTGGCATGGTAAGTCGCCGTCCGCTATACCCCGCACGGCAATGCTGTGGACGCTTTTAGGCGAGCCGTGTGCCGTAAGGCCACGGGTTTCTGGCTGCATTGAAGAACCCGCAGCCTTACGGCATGCGGCTCGCCAAGATCACATTCTCAGCCGCATGAGGTATTAAACCTCACCCCGATGGATTGCCCCCGCTCTCGGAGACCGTACTTATGAAGAAGTTGTCGTTCGTCTGGCTAGCTGCCGTCGGTTGCCTCGTGATGGGAATGGTCTCGTCGGTGCAGGCTCAACCTGCGGCGGAGGCTGTTCCCGTTCCGCAAGCGTCACCCGTTCCGACCGCTCTCCAAGACTATGTGTCTCGACCCGACAACAGCTTTGCGTGGAAGTTGACTGACAAACAGGAGGGAGCCGCAGGACGAGTCTACGATGTCGCGCTGACTTCACAGACGTGGCAGGACATGCCGTGGAAGCACGATCTGATCGTGTTCGAGCCAGCCCAGTTGAAGCATCCCGAACATGTGCTGCTCTTCATCACCGGTGGCAGCAGCCTGAGTCAGCCCCGCCCCGATGATCGACTGCTCGGGACATCGCTCGCCACGTTGTGCGGGATGCGCGTGGCCTTGCTGCCGCAGGTTCCCAATCAACCATTGCTCGGCGGACGCACCGAAGACGATCTCATCACCGATACGTTTCTGTTCTATCTCGCGACGAACGACGCTCGCTGGCCGCTGCTCTTTCCGATGGTGAAAAGTGCCGTCCGCGCGATGGACTGTGTCGAGCAACTCGCCGCACAAGAATGGAAGACTCCTGTGGAAGGTTTCGTCGTGACAGGGGCCTCCAAGCGCGGCTGGACGACGTGGCTGAGTGCCGTCGCGGACAAACGCGTCCGCGGGATCGCTCCCATCGTCATCGACACGCTCAACATGCCGAAGCAGATGGCCTATCAGTTTGAAACGTGGGGCAAGTACAGCGAGCAGATCGACGACTACGAACGCAAAGGTCTGATCCAGCGACTGAAGGATGAGCCGGACTTTCCCCTCTGGAAATGGGTCGATCCGTGGACGTACCGACACCAACTGACGCTCCCCAAACTGATCGTCAACGGGACCAACGATCGCTACTGGGCGGTCGATGCGCTGAACAACTACTGGGACGATCTCCCCGGCTCCAAACAGATCCGCTACGTCCCGAACGCGGGTCACAATTTGAAGGGGGGCCGCGAGGGAGCGATCGCGACCATCGCCGCCTTCACGCGCCACGTCGCCTCCGACAAGCCCATGCCCGCGCTGAAGTGGAAGCACGAAACGGAAGGCAACATCGTGCGACTGACGATCGAATCCGACGCAGCCCCCGACGAAGTCTTGCTGTGGACCGCCGCTTCACCAACGAAGGACTTCCGTGAAGCACAATGGTCGTCACAAAAACTGAAGCGAACTGAAGGCCGCTACGTCGGAGAAGTGCCGCTTCTTCCCGGAAGCCACCGCGCGCTGTTCGGTGAAGCCCAGTACCGCTTCGACGGCCTCGACTACTCGCTCTCAACACAGCTCCGCCGCGAGTGAGGAACTGGTCCGAAACAACTTCCCGATTCGCGATGGCGTAGTCCGGACCCCTAAATCGATAGTGGCCATTCTGGACTGACTCGTCCGGACCAAGGGGTCCGGACTACAACTGCGGGAAATCATTTCGGACCAGATCCTAAGCTTAAGCTACAGGACATTGATCGCAGCTCATGGTCAGCGCACGCTCGATGACTTCCGGGCGAGTCATCGAGCCGTGGTTTTGGATGTACTCGTCGATCTCTTTGGAGTGCCGTGAGACCACACCGGTCAAGCTTCTCACATACTGCCGCCATTCTTCACGTACAGCGGGCATCTCGGATTCGAGCAGTGGGCGCAATTGTTCGTCTTCGGATCGCAGACGGGCAAGTTGTTCTGGTGAGATGGAGGGGGTGGCTTTCATCGTCAATCCTCGGTGATGTGCGCAGCGCGAACGTAAACGAATTCATTTCCCCTCGGTGCCGGTTTCAAGATCATCGGCCACAAAAATCGTGTCGCTTCTGAACGCGCGACCGAAGATCGCGGGTTGCCCCGTCGGCTGGTCGTCTCGGTCTCCTCAAAAGCCGATTCAACTTCATCGGTTGTGAGACCGTGTTCGGCGTTACCGCCAGGGTCGTCAACCCACAAGAAAATTCTCCTCACCGGAGTCTCCCAACGATCGCGCATTATGTTGTCGCAGTCGTTGCCCAGCAATCAGCGGCAAGCAATCGCCCGACTCGCGCATCACCTGCACGGCCAACGGATGAATGTAGCCGGCCGGATTCGCTCCGGCGGACAGGCTTTCAAAACGGTTCCCCGCCAGATGACGCAACCAACCCTCCGCCATCTGGCTCCGACACGAGTTGCCAGTGCAGAG
>JAYVDI010000179.1:0-11339 GCA_043749505.1 Schlesneria sp.
CGACGAAACAACTTCTCCCGACAACCGCACCACACGCCATGGGACATCGGAGCCATGCCTCTAAAATCCAACACCCGACACGGCTACGCTCGACAATCGTCAAACACAGACCAAAAAGATTTCCCACATACTTTCTGAACCGACTATTGACCTTTTTCAAGACCGTCGCTGACCCTTCCTATTCGTTTGTGGGTTGATGTTTGGTTGGGTGGCTGACTCGTCATTGTGGACCCCGACAAAGACCGGAAACCGTGGGACACCGCCATCGGTCAGCTCTTGAAACTTGACCGTGATCGTCTTACCGATGGCCGGCGGTAGGTCACGCTGGGCGTCAGACAGCCCGGTTCCGCAATTGAACTTCGTACCGTTGGGCAGCTGGACGACCAACGCCCCGAGACGGTCTCTGTGGCGGCCCTTCCCCGGCTCGTGGCCGATGATGGTCGCCTCGCAATCGTGAAACCGCTTGAACTTTTGTAATGTCGATGAACGACGCGGTTCATAAAATGAGGCCGGACGACGCAGCATGAGACCTTTACCACCAAGTTGTTCGACCTTCGTGAGAGCTGAGTCGAGGTGATCCCGGCTGCGGCAGACCTCTTGATGGAGCAGCAGGGCATACGGCGGCTGGCCAGATGCGAGAACTTGCTTGGCTGAAGTCAGTCTTTGTTCAAACGGCTGAGGAACTGATGGTGCATCGAACACCGGATACCGGACCTCGCGCCACAACTCGGCCGCATCACTGCGACGCACGATTGAAACCGTACGCTGAAATTGCTTCCGGCCGATCCACAGTTCCCCATCGAGCGGAGTGCTGGGCAGCCCCAGCGTGAACCACTCGGGGGCCGCGTAGCGGTTGCCGTTGCGCGAGAGAAACTCTTGGCCGGTCCAAAAGGCCCGAACTCCGTCGAGCTTCTCCGAAAGCCACCAGCCGCTTGGATCGGTCGCGGGGTTCCAAGACTCGGCCAGCAACAGCGGTGGGGCTGAAGCGGCGTTCGGCTCGCTCAATGGAGTGGTGGCGACGATGCTGCCGAGGCGGGCCATTTCGACGGCCTCGCCTCGATACTGACGTAGGTGTTTGCAGGTACGCTGGTCGATCGGCAGAGACTGGTTTCTCCAGGCAGGACAACTACACGAAAAGACGCCGTCTACGTTTTTGAGTTGATGCGGACGCGAAGCCGAGCCCCAGACTTCGGCAGTCTGGCCGTCGAGCAGGTCAGGCATGCAGACCTCCTTTCGATTATGGGGATTGAATGGGAAATGAACTCGCCGCTCAGCCGGTCCACCTCGCGCAACGGTCGCGAAACGGACACGTTGGGCAATTGAGTGCCTAGGGGTTCGGATAGAAGTGACAGTCGGTGATGGCCTGCCAGACGCGCGAGATGATGCCGCGTGTCCTCGCAAGCTGCTGGGCGTCAAACGCCACGTCATGAAGCGCGATGTCCGGCGTCTTGGTCTTGGTAATGACCGCGAATGAAAGCCGCACCGGTTTGTCATCGACCATATTTTCTGCGAGCTGGCCGTACAGCAAAAGTTGCCCCGCCGACTCACCGACTTGCGAGGCCGACCAACGGCAACGGGAAGTCTTGAAGTCGATGATGCGGATCTCGTCCGCCGACTCCATCACAAGGTCAATCCGACCCAGCACGTCCGGACAGTCGGGAAGAATCGCCGCGCGAACCTCCTCCTCAATGCCTATGACGCTGCCTGTCGGTTGAGCCAGAGACGATGCCTGAAACACGGTCAGCATCCGTTCAGCCAGCGTGGACATTGATCCGAGATCGTCGTCGCCGCTGTAAACCACAGACGCAAGATCGACCTCGCTCCACTCCCGGTAGTAGGCCGACATCAACGCATCGAGTGTCGGAGTCGCATTCCCTGCGAGACGTTCTTGAAAGTGCAGTTCCAGGGCAGCGTGGATCGCGCCGCCGAATACGAGATTGGCGGAACGCCGTTCTTCGGAAACCTGTGCGATGTACCGGTAGAAGTATTTGAGAGGGCAACTCCGGTAGGTGGTAACCGCCGACCAACTCAGATAATCGCGGTCTTGAAAATGCGGCTCATTCTGGGCTTCGGGAGTTGGTGTGAATGCGATCATGCCCGGCTCCCGTGAGTGGCATTTAGCTCGTCGATCAACCCGCTGGCCTCGCGCAGTGACAACTCTTCCTCCTTGTAGATGTGAAACTTCTCACGCAGCAGCTCCGTCAGGTTGAAGTTTTGCCGCGTGGCAATGGCATGCAACGCGCGCACCCGACTGCTCGTGGCCGCACGCCGGTTGCCGTTGGGCGAACGGCCATTCTGGGAGCCATTCGACCCACCAGCAGAGTCGCGGGTCGGATTCCCGCGTGGCGAGCCTTCATCGGCACCGCGATCGTGACCGTTGGTGTTGCTCTGAGTGCGATTCGCCTGATTCGAGTTCAAGGCCGGGGACGCGGAACCCGGCTGGCCCGCGAGTTCATCTTGGACCGCCTGTCGGCAAGCGGTGTAGGCGGCCTGCACCTTTCGGTGAAACCCTTCGAGGTCACTGAACAACAGACCGGCATCGAGTTCCAGTGCGACTTCGCGACTTCGCACCGAGCGAGCCGTAGTCGGGCTGGCCGACCTTCTTGGCGAGTCCAATCTTGACTGTCATGGGCATGTGTAATCCCTCCAAAGAACGAGAAGGCCCCCGCCCGCAGCTCGGGCCTGCGGACGGGGACAGAAAAATGAACCGGCGGAACCTCTCCGCCCCGCGATCATCGACAGTCGTCACGCCTCCAAGAGTTTCAATCCTTGCAGCGACTTGAGGGTCGATTTCATCAGCCGCGATTCCTTGCGTTGATGACGCATGAGCAGCACGAGTTGCGCTAGGCCGGTGGCCGCCTCGCGCAACTCGTCGCGCACGACGAGGGCTTTGTCCAATGACATCCGAGAAGCGCGGTTCCACCCGGCCGACGCCGCCCGACCGGTCCACCTGAGCGGTGCGGGCGACGCGCACCGTTCGGCTCTCGCGAGCGGGTTGCGGCAAAGTCTCCGCGACGCGTGCAACGGCCGTTGTGGCTCTCGGTGCCGGGATCCGGTTCGTGCTGCTGACGACCGCCACCGATTCGAGGCGCTGGGCATCGGCCGTCGCCTCCACCGACTCCTTTGGGTCTAGCACCGACCAGGCGTAGGTACGGCGTCCGTCCGTACAAACACACGGCGACGCGTTATCTGCGAACCCAACGTCGGTGAACCCGAGCCGGATCGCCCGCAACAGGTACTCGCGGTTAGTGGTGATCCGCAGTTGCGGTCCCTCGCGCCGCGAGCGACTGAGTACAAGTTCCGTTACCGGCGACGTGGCGTCTTGCCGCGTCCGGATCGCCACGCTGCCGTTCATATCGAGAGTGACGGGGCGGTGCGTGTCGTTGGCAACGGGGAGCAGCCCGATCCGCTCTGACACGAACTCGACATCGGCCGGATCGAGTTGCAACCGGGTGCCGACCGTCGCTGACTGCGGGATGCCGCGGCTCAAATCGGGGAAGCGGCCCTGCTTGTGAATGGCATGGTGAATCGTCCAATCGCCGACATGAGTGCTCATCCAATCGGCGGTCGCCCCGACCTCGACCGGGTGATCGCCGGAGAGTTCTCGGCTGGCGAACACATCCGATGCAACCACCAACAAATCGTTGCGCCCGCCGAGCGGGAACCCCATCTGCACGAGCAGTTGCTTGCCGTCCGTTGCTCCGAGCGAACCGTCGCCTTTCCACTGCACGCAGTCCAGTGCGTACCTCGTGTCACCCGTGTCAGTGGTGGCAATTCCGTCTCGCAGGGCGATGAGGAACGACGAGTCATGCCGCGTCCAATCGGCGGGAGCTGCGGGCAACATCGGGACGGCCGTCTCGTCGGCCACAAGATAGTCGCGGTGTTGTGGGACTCCCTCTTCGTCCCACGAGGCGACGAGGTGCCCGGCCTCGCCGGGCCGGATAGTCACGAGGTCGCCGCTCTTCCCTTCGCAGTCCGCGAAGAGTTGCAGCGGCACAGTCAGATCATCGGCCACATAACGGCCATCACTGCGCAGCTCGACCGCCACACGAGCATCGGCCACAAGCAGTCGTAACGCGGCCGGAGTCGCCATCAATCGAACGTAGGCGGCACGCCGCACGGAGAACCCGGCACGGCGGGCCACGGCACGGAATTGCAGGGCGAGGGAACGGGGAATCGAAATCATGGAGGTACTCCGAGCAAGGATTGGGGAGACACAAAGTCACAAGCAAACGGAATGACAGACGGGCAGAGTGGGGAGGCGACGGTTACTGGGGCCGCCGTTTCCCCGTCGTTGTTCAGGCGACGGCCAACTGTGGTGTCCGGCGTGTTGCAGCGGACTCCTGCTCGGCTTCGAGCTGTTGCCAGTCGGTGACGAGGGCGAGCAAATCTTCCTCTTGAACTGGCGGCTCGTCATCGACGAGTGTGAAGCCGCGTCGGTCGATCACGTCGAAGTCGTCGCCGGTGGCGTTGGAAACTGCTCGGTTGAGTTGGGCTTGGGTCATCGAAGCATCCTTGGAGAGAGGGAACGGGCGGAGAAACAAAAACAGCCGCAACGGAACAGGTCCGTGCGGCTGATGGTTCAGGATTGGAGAGTGTTGGTGGTGGCTACGATTTTGGCAGCAACCGATGCTCTGTCAGCCAGGCCACTTCCGCCGCGAGGGCCTCGCTGCGGCGAGTGAACGGCCCCAGTTTGGGGCCGTCGACAATGTCGGCATACCACTGGCCAGACTCATCCGGTTCGACGTGGCTGGCACGAGTGATGTTCATCGCTCCGAGTGCGGAAAGGTCCATAAGTTCCGTGTAGAGCGTGGTCACATCACCGTTGGGATCAACGATAAGATCCATCAGGTTCGCTCCCGTTGGCTCGGGCGAATGATCGACCGCCGCGGACGATCGACCATGAGACCATCCAGCGATGCCTGCACGCCCGCCAGTTGCGACGCTACTTGCTGACGCCGGGCGGCGTTGTCGCGCAGTTGCTGCGGCGCGACTCCCCGCAGCAGGCGACGGGCCTGTTCGACCAAGCTGTCGAGGTCCGCGTTAGAGCGGACATTCAGTTGTTGGAACCGGGTGAAGAACTCGCGCAGGTTCGCGATGGCGCTGTCTCGGAACACCTTGGGCCGTCCAACTTCCTGACCACTGAGGCGTTCGGAGAGATGACTCACCAACTTGTTGAGTTTGCTCACAAAAGCATCCTCAGCCAATTGAGCGGCTTCGTCGAACCGGGCCGTCACGCGCTGACATTCCTCCTCGAACAACCTCGGGCTGAGACGACTCAAATACTCCGGCGGCTCCACACTCGGAAACTCCCATGCGATGCCAAACAAGCCACGCAGGCTCGCGGGATAATCGCCGGGATTGAACAGCGAACCGAGTCGGTTTCGCGCCGCCGTCCGGAGTTCCCCATAGTGCGTGTCGAGCTGCGCGACGGCCTCTTCCAACTCAACGCGATGCGTCGTCATCTGCACATCGAAACTCGCGATGTCATTCTGGCGGATCAGCCTCAATCCCGGCTCAGGAAACGGCAGTGAAATTCCCTTCCAAAAACTGACGATTCGGCCACGAATGGCAGTCACTGTCTTGAAGGCCGGATGCGTTGAATCGAGCAGTTTCTTACCTGCCGTCAGGTACTGGCCCTCGGCCCCGAATGACTCGGCTGCTTGAGCCTTCTGTTCGGGAGAGAGGGTCTTGTGGGTGCCGAACCAAGTGAAGCAGACCCTCACGGCTGCCATCGTCGTTCGCAGTCGATCGGCGGCCTCGACGATTGGCGTTTCCGTCATCGTGGGCTCTTCCAAAAGCAAATTGGACATACGGATTATCCTTGGGAGAGGGAGGAGAAGTACGAAGCGGCCATCAGCGCGAGTGGCGTCAGGCGAGGCCG
Organism: Schlesneria sp.; assembly: GCA_043749505.1. Classification (GTDB taxonomy): domain Bacteria; phylum Planctomycetota; class Planctomycetia; order Planctomycetales; family Planctomycetaceae; genus Schlesneria. The sequence goes on from JAYVDI010000179.1 coordinate 5,885, forward strand.
AGAGTGACGAGCCGCTCACGGGCGGTGTCATCGGACGGGAAACGGCGGCAGATGTCGCAGCGTTCCACTTTGGAGTTCGAGGCCAACCTGCCTTGTTCCATGTGGGCAAGAATGCCGGAAACGCCAGAACTGAATGTCCCCGGCAACTCACAGTCGCAGGGGGTGTCGGCTTCGTTTAGCAGATCACAAAGACTGTCGATCTCATTGACGGACAGTGGCGTCTCATCAGAGAAATGAGGGAAACCATCGGCGTAGGCGAGGCCCTCGCATTGCAGTTGTTGCTGCCAGTGCCGCAGGGCGGCGAGAGCTGTGGCAAGTTCGCGGAGAGTGAGCATGAGCGGGTCTCCACTGGTAAGAAGAAGGCAGCTTTATGTGTCGCGACGGCCTCGCGCTTCGAGATGCTCGAAGTTCGGGAAGTTGGCGATCTCGCTGACGACCCCGTTTCCGAAAGCGTCTTTCAGTTGGCCCGCGAAGCCGGCAATCATTTCGTTCCATGAACCGACTCCTTTGGCGAGTGCTTCCACGTCGCGCACCTCCCAATAGTTCCCCTCGTCCTTGGCGTGTTCGAGCACCCCGAGTGACTTGGCGAAGTCGAGCAGTGCAATCACGCTGAGGTGGCATCGCAGGAAGTTCTCGATACCACCACATCCGGGGTTGCTGGCGTATTGCGTATTGCAGAAACTGCCCCAGCACCAGCCGGTGAGGCCGGTTTTCACTCGCCGCTTGCGGGGGAGGAACCCAACCCGGTGATCATCTACCTCAATGAACGCGGGATAGCGGCACAGGCCGAAGTTGGCCGGTTCGCACCCTTCACCCGGTTGAGTCTCAAACGCGATCACCTGTTGCGGTGCGACCGCGTAGTGGCAGTCGTCCGACTCGACGTACTGCCCCGCCTGAATCAACAGCCAGCGGGCTGGTGACTCGGCAGGCTGCACCTTGTAGTCGGCGTCCCGGCCTGACAGTTCCATGATCTCACCGACACTCGCAAGTGGGAGATCGAGGGCTCGTTGTCGCATTCGCCCGACAAGTTCGCGGGCCGCCACCTCCGTGCGGACATCGGTTTTCAAGTTCCAATGAATCGTCAAACCCATCGTGGTGTGCTCCTGAAACCTAGTGTGAGGGAAGAGTTTGTTATAGCGAGCGCCAGCAATTCAGTTGTTCATGGGATCGGCCGGTCGCCGGACCTTCCGGCGCGAGGCGTCCGCCGAATCTGTTGCATGGACATACAAGCCGGGACGGTCTGCCGACAGACAGCGGCCGCTCGCCCAGTGACGCAGTTTTGACACCGCTTCGGCCGCCGTGTGGGCGACCGGCACGACGCTCCGCGCCGCTTCGGTAAGTGTGGCATCCAACAGCGCCGATAACCGGCAACAGGACTTGATCTCGGCCCCGGTCCAATCGGTGTCAGCAGGGATCGGCTGACTGACCGCGATGTCGTACTGGCGGCGATAGAGTTGCCAAATCGTCTGGCGTTCGGCGGCACCGGGAAGGTCCACAAAAAACACCGCGTCGAGTCGCTCGGCACGGGTGAACTCGGGCGGCAGGCGACTGATGTCGTTTGCCGCGCTGATGAAGAACACGTCTGATTCGTGATCGGCCAACCACGACAGCAGCGTGCCGAACAATCGCGTCGAGACTCCCGAATCGCCGCTGCCACCTACGCCTGACAGGCCCTTCTCCAACTCATCGCAGAACAGGATGCACGGACTCATCGCGTCGGCGATCTTGAGAGCCTGCCGGACATTCCTTTCCGTGTCTCCCACCAAGCCTCCCATCAACGCCCCGATGTCGAGCGCGAGGACGGGGCGGTCTGTCTCATTCCCCAGCGCCCGACAAAAGGCGGACTTGCCACAACCGGGTAGGGAGAGCAGCAACGCCCCACGAGGTTTCACGGAACGGCCCGGCTGGAGTGCCCGTCGGCAGAAGTCCTTCAGGGCCGTCAGTCCACTCAGCGACGCGAAGTCCTCGCGTCCACGATACAACGTGAGCAGGTTCTGCTTCCGAAGCGTTTGCTCCTTCAGATCCCAAATGACCTCGGACCGCAACGCATCATGCCGCGCGAGTGACGAGGCGAACGCCCCCTCAGCCTCGGCGCGGGTCAGCCCAGCGGCAGCTTCCAGCAATGCTTGCCACGCCCGATCCGTGGGCAGGCTATCCGGATGATCGACGAGGACATCCCGAGCGATCTCGCCGATCTGGTTCTGCGTCGGCAGTTCGTGGTCGATGACCACAAACGCCCGTTCGAGTTCCACAGGAATTTGTATGACGGGCGACAGCACAACCACGAAGAGGCGCTGCTGCTTCCCGGTGACGAGTTGCTCAAACAGTGTTTGCACGTTCTCGATGCTGTTCAAATAGCGATGGAAGTTCGGCAGCACGAGCAGCGTCGTGTGCTCGGCCTGGGCCGCGCTGCGACTGGTTGATGCAGGCGGAGCCAGCGTGGGCAACGCCTTCAGGACGGCGAGCGGGTCATTCACTTCCGGCACCGTGGCATTGGAGTCCGACGGGAACCGTAACCCCCGCGCAACATCCCATACGGCCAGCGTCCATCCTTGGCGGCGGCGTGTTCGACGAGTTCACGCTCGGCTTCATCGGGTTCGACGGTCTGGACCCACAAACCGCTGAACGCAGCGTTGATGTAGTCGGTCAATTGGCTGACGAGGCTCATGGAAAGTGGCTCCTTTTTCTTTAGGGGTCAAAGGTCATGGTTCGCTTTGCGACTGCCCCGGAAACGACATCGCCCCGCATCGCGACGAGCGACACAGGGCGGGCTGACTCTCAATTCGGAACTGACGTGAACGTGTTACTGACGGGCCGCCTACGAAGTGGTGGCGGTCGTGTGGAACTCGCTGGTCAGTTGCTCGCGTGTGCGGACGCCGAGCGCCGCCTCCAGATTGCGGGTGGCATCTCGACAGGCTTCGCCGGTGAAGCCTTTGGTTTGAATGCTTGTCTCCCCCGTCGGCGAGACGGTGACTTCGATGGTCTTGGACATCAGGTTTCCTCCAGAGTGCGAATCTGCTTCTCAAGCCGGGCAGTTCGCTGTTGGAATTTCTCAAAACGTTGAAAGGCCCTCTTGAGCCGGCTCATTCAACGGGCCAGCGACTGTTGTTCCTCATCCAGCCGCGTCCGCAACGCGGACAACCGGCGCGAAGTCACAGTCGGCACGGGCTGGGGTGGCCGAATCACACGGCGACGGGGCGTGGACATACGATCTCCTCGCGAGAGAGGGGGTGATGAAACATGGGAACCTCAACCCGCGACGGCGATCTGCACACGGATCGAACCGTCCGTCAGTAGTTGTTCACTGACCGAGTGCCCCAGCCGCCTCGCTTCGAGCTACGCCTTCTCGACGGTGTACGCCTGCAAGAATTGATCGAGGTGAAGCTGCTGCCCCCAAGCACCGCCATAATTGTTGTACTTCAACTCGCCGGTCGCGGTATTGCAGACCACGGGGTATTGCCAGTCGGGCAACTCCACCGCCAGTCCCGAAACCTTGGAGGCGAACAGCGTCACCGTCCGCAGTTGCGGTTCCGGCAACTTCAATCGGCGACAGGCGGCTTGCACCGCTACGACATCCTTCACCTGGGTTTTGATCTCAACGACGTGACTCATTCGGTCTCCCTTTTTCATGGAGTATGTGTTGATTACTTGGCGGCCGACGTGAGGTGGCCTGCAGGTTTGTCGCCCGACGACGGAGCGGGAAGGGCCGGAGCGAACAGTGTCAGCTTGGCCGACATCATGTCGGTGACGAGTGTCTCGGCGATCACATTCCCATCTTCCGGTTCGTTCGACCTGCGCAGCAACAATGCACAGACGATCAACGGCAACAGACAGAGGGTCAGAATCCCAATCTGTTTGATGCTCTCCGCGATCAGCGGCTCGCGCTGAAGCTGGATGGCAAGATCATGCCGCTCGGTTTCGAGCCGGTCTCGTTGCACGTTCAGATCCGTCCGTTCGGTCTGCCATTGCTTCTGGAGGTCCGCCATCTGCCTGCTTTGGACCGACTGCTGCTCGGCATGTTTGTTCGCCACTTCGATCACCTTCTTTTCATATTCGTGGTCGCTCACAACTGGCGACGACTCCAGACACCCCAGCGCCAGCAGCACCATCAGTCCACAAATCCAAATCAGTCTCATGCGTCCCCCTTTCTTACAGCACACGTTCCAACACCCGCTGCCAACCCCGCCGCAGCTTTCGCTCACGCAAAATCACGCCGCAGCACAGCAACACCAAGAATGCCAACAGTCCGACGATCACAGCCATTCGCTCTCCTTTTGTACTTGGGTCAGAAAGTCCAAGGGCTAAAGTTTCCTTCAGGTATTGGTGACGCATTTTCAGCCCAGATTTAAGTAGTCGAACGGCATCGAGAGGGGATGCAACTGTCAGACATCAAAAGCATTGGCCGCTCCGTGGCGTGAGGCCCTCCGGTCGTGTAGCGTACTGAGACGGTAGACCACGATTGGTCCGCCGATCATCAATCTCATGGAGACCGCTTGAAGAGTTGAACCGAGGCCGCGCGAATGTGACCTCGTGACATTTTGAAAGACGCATGTGCGTCAATATTCTGCTTTCTACGAAACGACCAACCTGAGCCGAAAGGCTCTTGAAGAACAGAATCAGTGCCTTGGAGCCACGCCCCCGAAAGGGGCGTCGGCCGGGTGCTGTTTTGTTCTGCCCCTTGGTCGGGGTCGTAGGAGCGGCTCTGGTTCGGCGCTCCTTTCGTTTGATGAGGGCCAAACCGAGCTGCCACTTCCCTTCCTTTGGGTGTCAGAGGCTATCCGAGAACTGCTGTTGCCACAAAGCTTGAGTGATTAGACGCTTGCCGAGTTCCAGTCACAACCGGGCAAAGGAGTGCCAGCATGTCGGACGCGATGAAATCTCGGAAGCGGTATCCATCGGACCTGACGGATGAGCAGTGGGCGATCCTCGAACCGCTGGTGCCGCCTGTACGGCAGAACCGAGGTGGTCGGCCGCGCGATGTCAACCCGGGCGACGTGATCGATGCGATCGTGTTCATCAACCGCAGTGGCTGCCAGTGGGACATGCTACCTCACGACTTCCCGCCGAAGAACACTGTTTACGAATACTTCGCACAGTGGCGTGACGACGGCACCTGGACGACGTTTTTGGGCGCATTGCGGACGCGGGTGCGCGTGGCTGATGGTCGTGAACCGACCCCAGCGCGATGTGTATCGACAGCCAGTCGGCGAAGACGACCGAGGTCGGTGGCGATGAGCGGGGCTACGACGGAGGCCAGAAAACCAAAGGGCGTAAGCGGCATTTGCTAGTGGATACGATGGGGTTGCTCATCGCCATACTGATCACCAGTGCCGCCCTGGACGGACGGTACTGCGGCACCACAACTGTTGGCCAAGATCACCGTCGAAGACTTCCCTCGACTGCTGGTCATCTTCGGCGACAACAAGTACCACAACCACGCCCTGATTCGCTGGAT
>JAYVDI010000180.1:0-7720 GCA_043749505.1 Schlesneria sp.
TCACCCTCACCCTCACCCTCACCCTCACCCTCACCCTCACCCTCACCCTCACCCTCACCCTAAGCCTAACCCTAAGCCTAACCCTAACCCCCCCAAGGCGGGGGGCGAGGGGACAAGACCCAGAGAAGAAGAACGAAGAGAAGAACCCCTCACCCTAGCCCTCTCCCCGCAAAGCCGGGGAGAGGGAACAGGAAAAGAGGACGGGCAGGAGTACCCATCCTACGACCCCGCTCGCCCCGACATCGTCCTGTTCAACGGTGGTGTCTTCGCGTCACCGATCTTGCAGCGGCGCGTTGTTGAGTCGCTTGAACGCTGGTTCCGCAGTGAGGCCGATCCCAACTGGACGCCAATCGTGCTGGAGAACGAACGGCTCGACTTGGCCGTCGCGCGGGGGGCGGCTTATTACGGCATGGTCCGGCGTGGCGAGGGCGTGCGCATCGCGGCGGGCCTCGCGCGGACGTACTACGTGGGAGTCGAGAGCAATGCTTCTTCTGGCTCTCAACCCTCGACACTCAAACCCCGACTCGCAGCCCTTTGCCTCCTTCCTGCGGGAATCGAACCGGGCCATGAAGTCGATCTGACGCAGCGGCAGTTTGAGTTACTCGTGTCGCAGCCGATTGAGTTCCCGCTGTACGTTTCCAGCACGCGGCTCACCGACAAACCGGGCGATCTCGTCGAGGTCGATCCCGAGCAGATCAGAGCATTGCCGCCGATTCGGACGGTCCTCAAGCAGGGCAAGTCGAAGGAAGCGGGTTCGGTGGCGGTCATCCTCCAGGCGAAGCTGACTGAGATCGGCACGCTCGATCTGTGGTGTCGCGAGGCGAACGGAAAGCGTTCGTGGAAGTTGCTGTTCGATGTGAGATCGGCCACGCAAACGGATGTCGCCGCGCACGAAGCGGTCGGAGAACAGCAGGGCGTCTTTGACGAAACGGTTGGCTGCGCCGCGTGCGAGGTCATCGCGCGAACGTTCACTCCCCTCGCCCCGGCCTTGCGGGGAGAGGGGCCGGGGGTGAGGGGTCTTGGCTTTGTCCCCTCGCCCCCGTCGGGCACCGCCCCCTTGGGTGGTCGGGAGAGGGAGAGGGAGAGGGGGCCGAATGTCGAGAACGCTTCGCCAAGCACCAGCGACTCCACTCTTTCTCCCTCCCCTCGGCGGGGAGGGCCGGGGAGGGGGGCCGATGAAGGGACCGGCATCAACTCGCAATCAGCCCCCCTCCCTAACCCTCCCCGCCGAAGGGAGGGAACAAAGCCGAAAGGCCAAAGCGAAGGCGATGAAAGCCCCCCTCACCCTAACCCTCTCCCCCCCAAGGCGGGGGGCGAGGGGACAGGAGAAGACTTGGAACAGTGCCATCCGGATCGTCTCACGAAGCGGCTGGTTGAGACACTGGGGATCGAGCGTGGCGAGTGGCCGACGACGTTATTGAGGCAGTTGTGGGAAGCGTTGATGGAGGTCGAGTCGGGCCGGGGGCGGAGTCCTCAACACGAAGCGCGATGGCTCAATCTGACCGGCTTCGCGCTGCGACCCGGTTACGGCTTGGCGGTCGATGATTGGCGCGTGGCCGAAACGTGGAAGCGGCTCGGTGGGAAGCTGGCCTTCAACACGCCAGCGTCTCGCGCCGAGTTGTCGATCCTGTGGCGGCGCGTCGCGGGAGGATTGACCGCCGGACAGCAGCAGTCACTCACGTCGTCGTTGCTCGCCACCGTTCGGACATCGCTGAAGGCATCGTCCGGAGTCTCGAAAGGGAACGACTTCGGACGCAATCCGCACGAGTCGGCCGAGACCCTGCGATTGCTCGGCGCGTGCGAGCTGTTGTCGGTCGCGACGAAGATTGAACTGGGAGAGATGTTGCTCGACCTGCTCACTCGCGATCGCTTTGCTTCGCTCCGTTCCGCCGCCTTGTGGTCGCTCGGCCGAGCCGGCGCGAGGCGACTCGTGTACGGACCGCTCAACGCGGTCATCTCACCCGACGTGGCAACGCGCTGGTTGAACCGCCTCATGAAGTTCGACAACAGCGACCCGTTGGTCGCGTTCGCCGTGATGCAGCTCGCCCGCAAAACCGGCGACCGCTATCGCGACGTTGATGAGACGACTCGCCACGCAGTCCTCACGTGGATGAACCGCATCGGCGCACCGCATCGTCAGCGCGAACTGGTCCGAGAAGTTGGCACCCTCGAAGCCGAAGATCAGTCACTCCTGTTCGGCGAGTCACTGCCGAAGGGCTTGCGCATTGCGTGAGATCAGTTGGAATTCTTCCAAATCAATAACCGCACGATTTGGGAATGAAATCATTGATTCCCGACAAACCGCGGTAAGTGACCAGACCAATTTTCTCATTGACCAATCGAACACGCCCATCTGCAAATAGCAGATTGGCCCCACCGACATGGTTGCTTCCAAAGCCCGTTGTCTGCCGCCGGTGGATGTTGTGATTCAGTCCGACGCTCGTGTCGCCCAGTGACATGGCAAGACCAGCAGCCGTGGTCGGGTCTGGGACACCAAGCCACCCTCCGTCGCCGATGACCGGTGCTTCATTCAAACTGGCTCGCGGCGTGTACCGTTCACCCACCATGAATGTGTTACTGGTGCCGTCCGCCATGTCCTGAACCCTAACCTTACTGTTTTGACCGAAGACACCACCAAAGTTCATTTGATCGACATATCGGTGGTATCGCGAATACTTCGTGGCGGCCGTGCCGAGGCTTCTCGGATTCAGATTGGCGTCGGCATCGGTGTAGAAGATTTTCCACATTTCTTCGGTCTTGAGGCCGCCAGCGTATTCGTGAAGGAATCCGGCGCTGCCGAAGTAGTTTGACCGGGCAAACGTGTTCTTTACTTGGGTGCTTCCGGGTGTGACCGTCCAGTCCACGACTTTGGTCGTGACCATCGAAACTGACGACACAACATCTGCACCCGAATCCGTTGGGCAACGAAAGCTGGACCAGTGGGGGTGAAGTTCAGGCTTCAAGTATTCCGTCTGCAAGCCCGACTCAAATTGGATGCCGTTGTACCAAGGATTGTCATCCAGATACGGCACGATGAAGACACTCCAAGACCAGCCGTGGTACACGTCATTGGCCCCCACAACAAATCCGGGTGGAAAGACCATGTGGGTGTCTTGGTAGTTGTGGAGTGCCAGCCCCAGTTGCTTGAGGCGATCCGAACACTGATTGCGGCGCGCCGACTCACGGTGTGACTGGATCAGTGGCACGGCCACCGCACAGATCAGAGCTACGACAGCCGCTACCACGAGAGCCTCAATGATGGTGAAACCTCGACGATGCGAATGTTGACCCACCATGATTGGACTCCCGCGAAGGATGGCTGACTCGCCGCAAGGGCTAGCACACGGTTCGCATTCTAACCAAGCAACTGCTGAATGCGTGCGACCGCCTCTTCGACGTTGGCTCGGCTGTTGAAAGCGCTCAAACGGAAATAGCCTTCGCCGGCGGCACCGAAGCCGCTGCCAGGAGTGCCGACGAGGTTCGACTTGGATAGCAGGTGGTCGAAGAACTGCCAGCTCGTCATGCCGCCGGGAGTCTTCAGCCAGACATACGGAGCGTTCACGCCGCCATGCACGGTGAGACCCGCCTCGCGCAGGCCCTGGCACAGAATTGCGGCGTTCTCCAGATAGAAGTCGATCAACGCGCGAACTTGAGGTCGCCCGGTGTCGCTGTATACCGCTTCGGCTCCGCGCTGGACGATGTAACTGACGCCGTTGAACTTCGTAGTGTGACGGCGGTTCCACAGAGCGTGCAGATCAATCGATTCACCGCTCGGCGTCTTGGCCTTCAATCCTTTCGGCACGACCGTGAACGCACAGCGAGTCCCCGTGAAGCCCGCCGTTTTGCTGAAGCTGCGGAACTCGATCGCCACGTCACGAGCACCCTCAATCTCGTAGATCGAGTGCGGGATCGCGGGGTCGGTGATGTACGCCTCGTAGGCGGCGTCGAAAAAGAGGATCGTGTCGTTGGCCTTCGCGTAATCGACGAATTTTTTTAGCGTGTCTCTTGTCGCAACCGTGCCCGTGGGATTGTTGGGGTAGCAGAGATAGAGCAGGTCCACTTTGCCAGTCGGCAGCGACGGCGTGAAGTTGTTCTCGGCGGTGACGGGCAGGTAGACGAGACCCGCGTAACGACCGGTTTCATCGGCGGCTCCCGTTCGTCCGGCCATCACGTTTGTATCGACATAGACCGGGTAGACGGGATCGGTCACGGCGACAACGTTTCCCGCACCGAAGATGTCGAGAATGTTTCCCGTATCGCACTTCGAGCCGTCCGACACGAAGATCTCGTCGGCCGCGACGTTGGCTCCGCGACTGGCGAAATCGTGTTTGGCAATCGCCTCGCGCAGGAAGTCGAAGCCCTGCTCGGGGCCGTACCCGCGAAAGGTCGAACGGTTCCCCATCTCATCGACCGCCTTGTGCATGGCTTCGATGCAGGCGGCGGGCAGCGGTTCGGTCACGTCGCCGATCCCCATGCGAATGATCTTCGCGGACGGGTTCTCAGCGGCGAACTTTGCGACGCGGCGTCCGATCTCAGGGAAGAGGTAACCAGCTTTGAGCTTCGAGTAGTTGTCGTTGACGAGGGCCATTGAGGACTCCGGGGTGAGGGAATAAGGCTTGGTCGGATGATTCTTGCGGAGAGCGCACCGTTGTTTTGTTTAACCGCAAGCCAAAGGCGAGCGAGGAGGTTGGACGTGGTGTCGCAGTTCCCAGCCAAGCCGCGCTCGCCTTTGGCTTGCGGTTAAACATCTCACAAATCAGACCGCGCGAAACATCGTGAACTGTCGAGTCGTTGTAGGGCTGGAAGAATCCCTTTTCAACCGAGAGTTCTTTAACATCTCGATGACTTGCATCCTGCTTCGTTTCGTTCTCATCAAGGCCGTTCCTCATGACTGGTCCCCAATCAGCGAAGACAACACCAAAACAGAAATTCGGGCTGTTCGAGTTCCTGGTCGGCGGCATCTTTTGCGTTGGATTCCCAGGGTTCATGACGGCGGTCGCGCCGGTGTCGTGGCTGGAATTCACTCGGGTGGAAGAACGTGTGGACGCGAAAACGCAGACGTGCGTTTTCTTCATGTTCCCTTATTCGACTCAGAAACTGGCCGATGTGAAGAAAGTTTCCACGACGTTTCGACAGGGGGGCCTTCAAGCTCGGCGGGTGGGTGAGGCCAATCGAGGCCGCGAAGAGTCGAAGGGGGGCGTCGTCCTGCATGGCCCGGAGCAGGCAGGACAGGAGGCCAAAACCATCAGCGTCTTGGTCTCACCCGCCAGCTTCAAAACGGTCGAAGCGAAGATCAACGGGTTCCTCGGTGATCCTCAACAGAAAACGTTGAAGGTCTTCGTCGTGGCCAATTGGAAATTCGGCATCCTCTTCGCGATCCCCGTTTGTTTGCTGACAGTCCTCTTCGTCGTGAGCTGGGCGATGTGGCTCGGCCAGATGCTCGCGAAGCCGTTCCAGTTCGCTCCGCCCGATGAAACCGATGCGGCGTCCGAAGAACCCCATCCGCCCGAGTGACGATGTGTGGATTGAGGGTCAGGCACCGCAGCATTCTCTGGGCTACTTGAGAAAAACGGCGGCCATGATTTTTCGATGGTCGTGGCGTACAACAGCAACGGTTCTGCGCAGAGCGAGAATTCGGACTCGCCGCGTTCAGTTTGTCGGATGACTCCATCTCTCGACGAGGCCACTCATGATCTCGACGGCGTTGAAACAGAGCGTGCTGATTTTGATCGGAGCCGCGCTGCTCGGATCGTTCGCGACGGCGGCCGAACCGGGGTGGAAGGGAGGCGTGGCGAAAGCGGTGATCACGCCGAAGCAGCCAATGTGGATGGCCGGTTACGGCGGGCGAACCATGCCCGCCGATGGCCCGTTGCATGATTTGTATGTTCGCGTGCTGGCTCTCGAAGACGCGGCCGGGCATCGCGGGATCGTGCTGGCCAGCGACACCTTGGGACTTTCAAAGCCGATCTACGACGAGGTCTCGCGCCGTGCGAAGGAGCAGTTTGGACTGGAGCGTTCTCAGTTGATGCTCCATGCCTCGCATACACACTGTGGCCCGGTACTCAAGAGCGCGCTCTACGACATTTATCCGCTGGACGAGGTCCAGATCAAACTGATCGAGGAATACTCCGACTGGTTGACGAGTGAGATCGTGACGACGATTGGTCTCGCCCTGAAAGACCTGCGGCCCGTCACGGTCTCGCGCGGGACTGGGACGGCCGACTTCGGTGTGAACCGCCGAACTAATCGTGAACCGGACGTGCCGATGTTACGCGAACAGAATCTGCTGCTCGGCCCCGTCGATCACACCGTTCCAACGTTGGCCGTGAGAAGCCTCGACGGAAAGTTGATCGCGGTTGCCTTCGCGTATGCCTGTCACAACACGACGCTCAGCTTCCAGCAATGGTGCGGAGACTATGCCGGATTCGCTCAGTACGACTTGGAAGCACGACATCCCGGCGCGGTCGCTCTGTTCTGCATGGGCTGCGGCGCGGACCAGAACCCGCTCCCGCGACGCACCGTCGAACTGGCCGAAACTTATGGCAAGCGGCTGTCGTCGGCAGTCGATGCCGTTCTGATGCAGCCGCAGGACCGTGTCGATCCGACTCTGCGGACGACTCACGAATTCGTGCAACTCGCCATGCAGGGCCTGCCGAAAACCGAGGAGTTGAATCGGTTGGCGGCAGCGGCTCCAAGTTACAGCCAGCGCTGGGCAGCTCGGATCCTGGCGCTGATCGAAACGAAGGCCGACATCCCGTTGGAGTATCCGTACCCGATCACCACATGGAAACTGGGGAGCGATCAGATTTGGATCGCACTCGGTGGAGAAGTGGTCGTCGATTACTCACTCCGGCTGAAGGCCGAACACGGCGAACAAGCTTGGGTGACGGCCTATGCCAACGACGTGATGGCCTACATCCCGTCCCGCCGCGTGCTGCTCGAAGGGGGCTACGAAGGGCAAAGCTCCATGATTGTTTACGGGCTGCCCACGGATCGCTGGGCGGACGATGTTGAAGAACGAATCGCTGCGGCCGTGGGACGACTTGTCGGGCGGGTTGGTAAGAAATGATGGTGTGAAGGCAGGACAAGTTCTGCCGTTCCTCCCTCACAATTGAATTATCGCGAGAACACAATCAGGAACCGAGTCGATGCGACGTGTGAAGTCATGTGGCGTGCTGCTGTTTCGCCGCCAACCAGAATTGAGCTTCCTGTTGATGAAGCACTCGCATCGCTTTGACCTGCCCAAAGGCCACGTCGAAGCGGGTGAGACGGAACTCGAATGTGCTCTGCGCGAGACGTGGGAGGAAACGGGGATCGCCAGCGACCGTGTGTCGCTCGACCCCGACTTCCGGTTCGAGGAAACGTATTTTCCCGTTGAGCCTCGCTTCGGCACCGAGCGCGTCGAAAAGACGCTCGTCATCTTTCTTGGCTGGGTCGAAGGCTCGGAGCCGATTCGTGTGACCGAGCATCAAGGCCACGAATGGCGACCGTGGAGTCCGCCTCACAAGGTTCAAAAGTACACGCTCAATCCGCTACTCAGTTTGGTTGAAGCTCACTTCGCCAAGACGGCTCAGTGATGAGCGCCGCCGCGAAGAACGATGACGTTTCCAACAAAAACACGAGCGGGGCAACGTCAGGCCAATGGCACTCACTTTGTGAAATTGCCCGCATCAGTGTCGCCTTTCGCTCCGCGAAAGGACGCTCTTTCGCGGAGCGAAAG
>JAYVDI010000181.1:0-30902 GCA_043749505.1 Schlesneria sp.
CGGAGGTGAAGCCCTCGCTTGCGCGTCGGGCTAGTTTTGAAATGCCCGTCCTAATCCGCCAGTGTCATGCCGAGTGTGACCAGTTCGTTGAAGCGGTCCACTGGCTCGTTTGCTGACCAGGCAATCCCGCGTAGAAGCAGGATGCGGAACAGCGGGTCGTCGAACGTCCATGAGTAATGGCCGAGGATCGACACGAAGACACGTCCCTGCTGCTTCGCGTTGGCGATGGCTGGTTCACAGGTCCAGAAGAGCGGACGCGGCTCGTTGTCTTCGATGCCAGTGGCGATGACCTTCACCTGCGACGGATCGCCCTGCATCAGCCAGTAGCTTTCATCGTGAAAGTGGACCTTGTCGAAGTTGCGTCCGATGGGGTGGCTGTGGCCGGACTCCAATCCGAGTGATTCAAACGACAGGTCGAGCGGGCCGTGTCGGTATTTGAGCTTTGCCGCGTGCGAAGCCAATCCAATCCGCTGCGCGAACGCGGGCGCTTGAGCATCCCCCTCGACGGCCCAGTGGATGTAGACCAGTCCGCCACCCTTGGCGAGGTGCGCGTCGATGGCCTGCGCCCGCTCGGCGTTCCACGCTCCCTTTTGGAAGAACGCGATCGTGTCGGCGGCGGCGATCTGTTCGGGTGAGGGCCACTCCATCGCGGTCTCGACCGTCACGCCCTCGGCTCCGCGTAACAGTTCGCTCCAAACCCGCAGCCACGCGGGGTAGTCGTGCTCCCCCGGTCCGTGGTCTTTCGCGCCGGCGACGAGCAGGATGTTGATACTTCTTCTTGTTCCCTCGCCCCGGCTTTGCGGGGAGAGAGCTAGGGTGAGGGGTTCTTGGTTTTGTTCTTTCGTCTTTTCCTTTCCTGTCCCCTCGCCCCTCGTCTTAGAGGGGAGAGGGTTAGGGTTAGGGTGAGGGGGTCTTTCTGCTTCTTTTGGCTTTCCTTCATCATCCGATTGACGTGGCGAAGTCTTCTCACCGTTCGGCCCCCTCACCCTAGCCCTCTCCCCCGCAGACGGGGGAGAGGGGACAAGAACGGCACGACCATCAATCCCCAACACCTTCGCGACCTCGCCTCGAGTGCGCGGCTTCGGCGGCGGCTGCTTGGCATCGCTTGGCATGCGCGGCGGTTCGGTGAGCAGGAACGTGAGCAGATCTCGCATCCGTTCGGGGCCGAGCTTCTGTGGCATTCCCTCGGGCATGATCGACAGCGGCGAGTGACGCATCTCATCGATGTCGTCGCGAGCAAGCGCATGCGCCTTGCCGTCCTTGTCGCCAATCAAGAATTGTTGAGTAGCGTGTTTTGAGCTTTGAGGGACAGCGTCTTCTGCCTTGCGCTTCTGACCATCATCCTTCAAGCTTCGATCATCAACCTCGACCGCCGTGCGCACGATCCCCGTCAGCACCCTCCCGTCCTTCAGCGTCACGATCGACGCGAGAAAATCCGGGTTGATGGCGAAGCTTGGCAGAGTCACATCGCGCAGCACGGAGGCATGGTCGCGATGAATGAGATTCGACAGATCCGGCCCGATCACACCGCCCGCTCCATGCGCGACGTGACACTTCGCGCAACCCGCCTCGTCGCTGAAGAACACTCGCCGCCCGCGACCCCAACCTCCGCCCACCAGTTCGGGGATGTCGCGCTTCGTCGTGGAGTCGTCGTTTCCTTTGGAAACCAGATCGGCCCAAGGAACGAAGAACCGAGTTGTCCCGAGCGTCGCCGACTCGATCCCAGCAGTGAACAATTCCCGCTCTGAGAACCACTTCACATTGATCTCGGGAAATTCACCGTTCGTTTTCTGGACAATCTTCAGGCGCGGAGTCGGCTGTTTGATGGGTGAAAAGGCGATTGACGCCCGTTGCTCTGTCCCTTTGCTGCGGCCAAATTGTTCCTGTTTGAATGCAGCCGCGTCGAGTTCGTTCAGAACGCCATCGACAAAGACCTGTGTTGCCTGCCTCTTTCCAATCCCCTCCAACAGCAAGTGCAGCGGTTCATCCGGCCACTCGTGATCGAGCTTGCTTCCGGGCTGAACTGCCGGGTGGAGCAAATTTCGCAGATCGAGCTGCGTCTCCAGCGTGAGCGTTCCCGGTTGATTGAGAAACTCCAAATAAGGCAGCCCGTCGGCGTCACTCGGCCAGAAGTGATTGCAGACAGACTTGTCGAAATGAGGCAGCACACCGCTCCAGACAGGTTGCTGTTTGTCGTCGGGAACCCATGTCGCGAGGACGCCGTTCATCGAATAGGCGAGATCGATTTGCGAATGCTGGGCAAGAGGTTGACGGTCGAAAGTTGCAGGTTGAGGGGCAGCGGAAGACGACGGACTTTTGTTCGTCTTCACTGGCTCTCGACTCTCGTCACTCGTCTCTTCACTCTTCTGTCCATCCACCATCAACCCTCGAGCATCAACCCGACCCAGCCCCGGCAGCGTGAGCGCGTACTGCACCGCCGCGCGATGCGGCGCGGTGGCGATGACGAGTGTTCGTCGATCCGGTGTCACGCTCACTCCATGCACCGGCAGGTTGTAGCGCGGTGAGGCCATCTGACGCTGGACGACGGCGTAGCCGGGACGCAGCGTTTCAAATCGGTCTCCGGCGGCGACGAACTCACCGTAAGTGATCTTCGTTTGCGCGGTCAGATTTTTGAGATGAACCGGATCGAGTGGTCGGTCGAACGCGACTCGCACTTCTTGCGGTCCAGCCGTCCAGGTCGCGATCGGCTGCGGAGCCGCTTTGTCCGTGTACCGAATGACGAACACCTTTCCTTTGCCGGTCGGCCCGGTTCCCCAATCGGGTCCGCCGCTGTGACAGCAGACGATCAGATCGCCCTTCGGTGAGATGCAGCAATCGACGGTCAACATGCTCAAGCACGCGATCAGTTGATTGCGTGCAACATAGGCGGCGTTGGGGGACTTCGTGATCTCAGTGCGGTAAAGCTTGCCACGCGATTCGCCCGTGACAAAGAGGCTTCCGTACCACTCTTCGGGACCGCAGATGGGGTGGTGTTTTATCCCTCCCGCTTTATTTCCCCGACTGTCGGGCTTCATTCCTCGCCCCTGCCACGGCACATTGAACGCGATGCCGCACGTCGATTGATGCTGCGGGCCGTAGTCGAACAAGCTCGGTTCATCGTGTACGTCAGGGAGATGCTTTGGATGGCGAGGCGGGAAGCCGTAATGCTTGCCCAGCTGGATGTGTAACAGCTCATCAAATGGATTGCCGTTGGGCAGCCACGTCGCACCCTCTTGGTCGGAGACGAACAAGTCCCAATCTCCAACTGGCCGCCGCGCCATGTCCATACCGATCGCGAACCGGATTCCCGTACAGACGGTCTCCCGTCGAGAGAGGTCGGGGAGGATGCGTTGGATCGTCCCGCGATCACTGTTGATGTCGAACTGGGTTTTGCCGGATTGATCGATCAGATACGCGTTGTTGTACGCCGCAGTCCCCAGCGAAAAGTAAATCGATCCGTCGGCAGGCGAGATCGCGACTCCGACTGCATCCACGTTCTGAGGGATCTCTTTCCAGCCGGTGGCAATGACCCGCTCTTCGTCCGCCTTGCCATCCGCATCCCAGTCGATGATGGCCGAGACCTTGCCTTTCGACGCGATGACGACGCCTTCGGGAGCGTCAGCTCCTGCATTCGCCTTTTTGCCATCTGCCTTTCCGAGCGGGGGACGTGAGTCCCCCGGTACTTGATTCGGCTTGTCGTTCGGTTGGTCGATCGAAGAGCCGGGGGACTCACGTCCCCCGCTCGGAGAAGTTCGCTTGAACAGTGCGTGCTCATCGGGAATGACGGCCATCCCGATCGGACCACGCAGCGCAGGAATGCCGCCGCCTTTGGGTTGGCCGTCGAAGAACAGATCGGCCTGGTCCTCAAAGCCGTCTCCGTCCGAGTCGCTCAGCAACCAGATGTTGCCGTTGTAGCCGAGGGCGTACAGCTTGCCGTCGGCGCGGTAGCGCACGTTGTTGAGGTTCGGCAGATCGACAGGCAGTTGATAAACGGAGAAGCCGGGGACGAGCATCTGAATCGGCGGGGCGTCTTTCACCGTGACGAGCGGCTCGACGTTGGTGCTGGCTGCCGCCAGTTTGAGGTCTCGCGGCAGAGCCTCTTTCAACTTGGCGTGCTTCTGTTCGAGATACCGCCGCACCGACTGGGTCTCGTCGGTGGAGAGGACGCGATTGAAGAGCAGCACTTCGGCGATGTCGCCATGCAGGAAGCCCTTCACGCCCTGCGGACTCGGCCCGTGGGTGGGGAACCTCGCGCCGATCGTGATGTCGTCGGCGATCAACTCAGCAGGAGCGAAGTCGCGCGTTGTTCCCGCCTGGCCATCGAAGGCCAATCGCACCTGCTTCTGCGTCGAGTCGGCCACGCACTCGATGACATGCAGCGTTCCGAAAGGGACGGCCGTCTGCATCAAGTTGCGAGCGCCACCGAAGCCGCGCCCCTCCAGATTGAGATCTTGCAGCGCAGGCGTTCCCCTCAAGTTCAGGTCGAGGTTGAACCCGGTCTCATAATCGCGGCGGTCGGTCTGATTGACCGCGAACAACCCGCGATAGTCCCCGAAATTCGAGTGCGGCGCGGCGACCACGAATAACGTGAAGTCGGTCAGCTTCCGGTTCACGCCGAGAGCGCGGAGATGATCGTCCTCACCATCGAACCGCACGACCCAGTTGTCGTTCGCCGAGGGCACGGCTGTTGACGAAGTGGCTCCGTCTGCCGAGCCAACCTGCACGAATTTCGGCTGCTGCTTCGAGTCGCCTTGCACGACATGCCGCTTCGCGCCCGACGCATCGTGCCACTCCGCCAGCCGATCACCACTCTTGAGCTTCGGCAACCCAGCCGCCTCACGCGCGGCCGCGACTCGCCCTGCATCAATCCACAATTCCAAGCCGTCTCTTGGGGAAAGCGCCCCATCGGCCCAAGGCTCAGTCGCTCGAACGGCCTGAACACAACAGAGCAGCACAGCAACAGCGGCGACTCGAATCCAACGGGTATCAATCATGATCGCGATCCTCCTCGAAGTGGGCCGCCACGATAGGCGTCTCGCGTGCGAATCACAAACACCACAGGAGCTGCGGCAGGGCCATCCCTTGTTGGGACTGCGAAACTTGTAGGGTGGGACCAGTGGCGCTTCGCCGCGCCGGCCCACCCTGAGTTCTCGACGATTCCCGATGGTGGGCCGGCGCTCGAAGCGAGCTGGTCCCACCCTACGTTGAACAAGGCGGTGCCCCTGGCTGAGTCGCCGAGCAGATTGATGTTCGTCGTGACGCGGGCCAGAATCGCCGAGTCGCCCCTCGTTTCGCTCACGACCCTCAATGGAACTTTGAACGTGACTCGTGCTTCTTTCTTCGCGTGCCCCGCTTCGTTGTTCGTTGTCATCACGTCGGTTGCACTCTGTGCTCCACCCGAATTGCCGGATGGGACCGATGTCGCGATCAAGCGGATCGCGACGTTCAAGATTCCCGAGGGGATGCAGGTCGAGTTGTTTGCGGCCGAGCCGAAACTGGCGTCGCCCGTGGCGATCGGTCTCGATGAACGAAACCGCCTCTTCGTGGCCGAGGAGTACCGCTTCAATCTCGGTACGGAAGAGAACCGAACGAGGCCGTTTCTGCTTGAAGACGACCTCCAGTTACAGACGCTCAACGACCGGCTGAAGATGTACGAGAAGTTCGCCTCGAAGTTTGACGGAGGCATGGATTGGTTCCGCAAGACGGCGGATCAGGTTCGGCTGGTCGAGGACATCGACGGCGATGGCAAAGCGGATCGCTCGACGGTCTTCGCGCCCGACTTCAACGGGACGTTGGATGGTCTCGCGGCGGGAGTCATGGCGACGGATGGCGACATCTACTTCACCTGCATTCCCAATCTGTGGCGGCTGCGAGACACAAACAACGATGGTGTGGCCGATGAGCGGACGATCATTCACACCGGCTTCGGCGTCAACGCGGGGTTCCTCGGTCACGACCTGCACGGCCTCTGCTGGGGACCGGATGGCAAGCTCTATTTCTCCATCGGCGATCGCGGCTTCCATTTGCAGACGCATGAAGGCCGCACGCTGCACGGCCCACGTAATGGAGCCGTCTTCCGCTGTTATCCCGACGGCAGCGAACTCGAAGTCGTCATGCGTGGCTTGCGGAACCCTCAGGAGATCGCGTTCGATCAGTTCGGGAACCTCTTCGCCGCCGACAACAACTGCGACAAGGGAGACCACTCGCGCCTGGTCTACGTTCTCGAAGGAGCCGACGCCGGTTGGAACATGGCCCATCAGTCGATCCCCGATCCGTACCTCACCGGGACATGGCACGCCGAGAAGATGTGGCATCTGGTTGAGGGGCGAGGGTTGAAGGTTGAGGGACAAGAAGCGAAGGACGAGCGTCTTCCTCTTGTCCCCTCGCCCCCGTCTTCGGGGGAGAGGGCTAGGGTGAGGGGGCCGAGTGGCGAGAACGCGCTGTCGAAGCCAACAGCCGAAGAAAGAACCCCTCACCCTAACCCTCTCCCCTCCAAGGCGAGGGGCGAAGGGACAGGAGAAAGCCTTCAACCCTCAACCCGCGACCCTCAACCCTCGATCCTCAGCACCCCGCGTGGATTCTCCCTCCTGTCGGCAAACTCGGGGCGGGGCCGTCGGGCTTCGCTTACTACCCAGGGGCGGGACTGCCGCTTCGATATGACCACCACTTCTTTCTGTGCAACTACACCGGCAACGGCGGGATCGAATCGTTCGGACTGAAGCCGCGCGGAGCGGGCTTTGAGATCATCGACGAACACGACTTCATGAAGCCCATCTCCGCGACCGACTGCGAGTTTGGCTACGACGGCAAGCTGTACGTCTCGGACTTCGTGAATCTGCTCTGGAACGGAGGCAGCGTCGGTGGCCGGGTCTACACGTTGTTTGACACCACGCACGTCAACGACCCGGCGGTGAAGGAGACAACCGAGCTTTTCCGTAATGGCTTCAAACAACTCTCGTCCGAGAAGCTGACTGACTTGCTGGGCCACTCCGACATGCGAGTCCGCCAGCGGGCACAGTTCGCGCTGGCCGCGCGCGGCGTCGAATCCGTGCGATTCTTCCAAGCGACACTCGCGACATCGAACAACCGCTTCGCGCGACTGCACGCCCTATGGGGCTTGGGGCAGTTGGCGGCTCCTGTCCCCTCTCCCCCGTCTTCGGGGGAGAGGGCTAGGGTGAGGGGGCCGAGTAGTGAGAACGCGTCCTCGAAGCAAACCGCCAAGAATGAAGAAACCCCTCACCCTAACCCTCTCCCCTCCAAGGCGAGGGGCGAGGGGACAAGAGTAATTGTCGCGCATCTCGAAGACGCCGACATTGAAGTGCGTGCCCACGCGGCGCGGCTCGTTGGCGACCTGCAGCATCTTTCCGCAGCCGACGCGCTAGTGAAGCGGCTCACCGACGACAGCCTTCGAGTCCGCCTGTTCGCGGCGATGAGCCTTGGAAAGTTGAAGTACCGCCCGGCGCTGCCTGCTCTATTCGAGATGCTGCGAGAGAACAACGATGCCGATCCGTGGCTGCGTCATGCGGGCGTGATGGCTCTCGTGGGAATGGACGATCGCGACGCGCTGCTGGCTCACGCGAAAGACACCCGTCCGGCGGTGAGGCTCGCGGTCCTGCTCGCGCTGCGCCATCAGTTGTCTGAGCCGTTGCGAAGCTGGCCGACGGATACTGCTCCCCTCGCCCCGGCCTTGCGGGGAGAGGGGCCGGGGGTGAGGGGTTCTTCGGCTAGCACGAAGCCCGTCGCCCAACGACCGCCCTTCACGCCGCTCCGTGATTTCAATCCAAGCCTCGACGACGTGAAGCCGATCGTGCAGCTTCTGCAGGACGACCAGTGGCCGCTCGTTGCGGAGGCGGCTCGCGCGATCAATGACTTGCCGCTCGAAGTGGGAATGTCCGCACTGGCCTCGCTCGCGCTGAAGCCGCATGCGACGCCCAATGGCATCGCTCCGGAAGCACTCGTGCGGCGAGTCATCAACGCCAACTTTCGATTCGGCGGTGTGGAACACGCCCGGCGAGTCGTCTCGTACATCGTCGAGCCGCGCTGGTCGCTTGCCATTCGGCGCGAGGCTCTTGCTGCGCTGATCGACTGGGACGAACCGTCGCCTCGTGATCGGGTGAACGGTTACTGGCGACCCGTTCCGCCGCGCGATGAGGCAACTCGCGCGAGCTTTAAGTCGCTGCTGGCCGATCAAGTCGCGACGCTGCTCGCGGGGACATCGGCCGAGTTGCAGACGGACGTTGTCAAACTGATTGGCAAGTACCAGCTTCCAACCGACGATGCGATCTTCGCTGGCTGGGTGACGGATGCATCGAAGAGCGTCCTCGCCCGCAATGCCGCATTGCGATTGCTGGCGACTCGCAACGCGAAGCAACTCGACGAGTCATTTGTCGCCGCATTGAAGAGCGATCTCGCGCCGCTGCGCGCCGAAGCGCGATACCTCATCGCCACACTGCGACCTGCCGACGCGATCCCGCTGCTGGGCGAGACGCTGGCCAGCGAGACGGCTTCGATCCTCGAACGGCAACGCGCGGTGATGACGCTCGCCACGCTGAAGACCGACGGCGCGGATGTGATCCTCAAGCGTTGGGCCAACCAATTGCTCATCGATCAGGTTCCCGAACCGCTGCAACTCGACGTGATCGAGGCCGCGACGGCCCGCGATCTACCGGACCTGAAGCTGGTCGTCGATCAGTTCCGCGCGAAGCTTTCGTCCGGCGATCCACTCGCGCGACACAAGGTCTCGCTGCATGGCGGCGACATCGAACGAGGCCGCGAAGTCTTCGTGAATCATCGCGTCGGCCAATGCGTACGTTGCCACAGTGTCACCGAGACGACTTCACGTTCCGTCGTGATTGCCGGGGGGACCGCAGGCCCGAATCTGTTTGAAGCCGCCAAGCGCCACGATCGCGCCGCACTCCTGCAATCGCTCATCGACCCGAGTGCCAAGATCGCGAAGGGCTACGAAACGGTGACACTGGTCTTGGAGAACGGCCAAACTTTCGGAGGCATCATCAAACAGGAAGACGCCGTGCAGGTCGTACTCGAACAACCCGACGGCAAGCTCGTCACGCTCAAGCCGAGCGACATCGAAGAACGAACGTCGCCCAAGTCGGCCATGCCCGAGATGACCCGCGCCCTCTCACCCCGCGAACTGCGAGACCTCGTTGAGTTCCTGACGACACTCAAGTGACGTGTCAGCGAGCCGGAATCTGATCTCGCGCCGAATTTTGTCTCGGTCGCCAACTGTCTCGTTCTCGCCGAATTTTCGGCTGACGACAACGCAAGTCGTGGCCGAGCTGGAACGTGAGGCACCGGCACGCGGTTGGCTTCGCG
Organism: Schlesneria sp.; assembly: GCA_043749505.1. Lineage (GTDB taxonomy): Bacteria > Planctomycetota > Planctomycetia > Planctomycetales > Planctomycetaceae > Schlesneria. The sequence goes on from JAYVDI010000181.1 coordinate 9,334, forward strand.
CGAGGTGGTCACTTTGCTTGCCCCTACGATCTCGCTCGATGTAGCCGAATCCCGTGCAACACACGGGAGCGGGGAACCCAATCGAGGTGGCTCGTTCGCGAGGCATCTCTGGGGCGTAGGTTCGATCCCGCATGAACCCCGGCCGTCTGTTCCCGACCTTTGTTGGGAACAGCGCCGGGGTTCAGTGATCTCGAACCAGAGCACGTTCAAGCTCTAGCCCGTCAGCTAACCTCGCAGGCCGGTCGCGACGTGTTGTCGCGACCAGTGATTGAATGGGCATCCTCTTGAAGAAGGATTGAGCAACGCTCTCCTGAAGCGTGGCGTTTCTGCCGCAGCGGCTCGTTCTCGTCGTGTGGCTTCTGCCTGCGCAGTCATTGCGCTGGTGGAGTGTCCCGCGCGGGGGTCGCCGTTTGTGCGGAGGTCCAAGGCATCTCACCACGGATGTCGCAGAGAACACGGATTAAGAACAACCATCCGAGAGAAGATGGTGGGCCGTCGAAGACTTGTTCCACCCTACTCTCTGCTTTTCATCCGTGGTGGATCAAACTCTTGGATGAACGTCCAACGATGAGGACGCCTCCGCGAATCGAACGCCATTGCGTTCGAGGGAGGTTGAGTTCGTGAAGGTCTTGTTGGTTCCGGCGGTACAAAAATTGACGGAGATTCTGTTCGGTGGCCTGTCGCTGAACGAAGTGTCTCACTGGCTGATGAATGCCAGCGTGTGGGCGTTGTTGGGGATCGGCACTCCGCTCGTGCTGTTCCTGCTGTGGCTCAGCGTGAGGTACATCCCTCATAACCGAGTTGGCGTGATTGAGAAGTTGTGGTCGGGCAAGGGATCGCTGGGCGAAGGCCGCATTCTTGCGCTCAATGGCGAGGCCGGTTATCAGGCGAAGCTGCTGCGCGGTGGTCTGCATTTCGGCTACTGGCGCTGGCAGTTTCGTATCCACAAGACGCGGCTGGTGACGATCCCGCAGAGCGAGATCGGTTACGTTTACGCCCGCGATGGTGAACCGCTTTCGCCGAGCCAGACGCTGGGCCGTGTCGTGCATTGCAACAACCTGCAAGATGCCGTCGCGTTCCTCGAACCGGGCCTGCCGGTGGCCGTCGCGAACGGTCTGTTGCACGAGCACGATTCGCACGATGGCACCTCGCAACTCGTGCAACGTCTGACCGAAGAGCTTCCGCGCGGACAGCGAGGTCGTCAGCGGGCGATCCTGCGCGAGGGTGTCTACGCCATCAATCCGGCGCTGTTCGTGGTCATCACCAACAGCAATGTCTTCGCGTTGTCGCAGGTTCAGGAACCTCACGAACGGAAGGCGGTCAGCCAGTGGCAGGAGGAGCTGCGCGGCGTGAACGGTTTCCAACCGATCGTGATTGGCCGACACAGCGTGTCGAGCAGCGCGGCGACTTCTGAAAGCGCGGCGAATGACGACAACGTCGGCATCGTGACGATTCACGATGGTCCGTCGCTACCGACGGGCGAACTGATCGCGCCGCCGGTGGGAGGTGACTCACCGCTCGGTCATGATCACAACAACTTCCAAGACCCTGAATCGTTTCTCGCGGCGGGAGGCCGTCGCGGTCGGCAGTATCAGACGCTGACGGACGGCACGTACTTCATCAACCGCTGGTTCGCGTCCGTCGAGACAATTCCGAAGACGGTCGTGCCGATCGGTCATGTTGGTGTCGTTGTCAGCTACTACGGTCGCACGGGCCAGGACTTGTCGGGGACCGCGTTCCGTCATGGCGAGCAAGTCGCCGAGGGCGAGCGCGGCGTGTGGGAACGGCCGCTCGGGCCGGGCAAGTACGCATTCAACACGTATGCGGGAAACATCGTCCTCGTCCCGACGACGAACTTTGTGTTGCACTGGATCACGGGCCGAACGGAGACTCACCGCTATGACGAGAACCTGCGATCGATCGATCTTGTCACGCGCGATGCCTATGAGCCGTCGTTGCCGTTGTCGGTCGTCGTTCACATCGACTACCAGCGAGCGCCGAGCGTCATTCAGCGGTTCGGTGACGTGAAGAAGCTGATCACTCAAACGCTCGATCCGCTGTTGTCTGCCTACTTCCGGGACATCGCCCACAAACAAACGATGCTCGAATTGCTGCACGAACGCGACGTGATTCAGCGCGCGGCGCAGGCCGAACTGAAACGCCGCTTCCATGAGTTCGACATCGAATGCGTGGACGTGCTGATTGGCAAACCAGACGCCGCCGGAGACGACGGCAAGATCGAATCGTTGCTCGAACAACTCCGCCTGCGGCAGTTGTCGATCGAGCAACTCGAAACGTATGAACGCCAGCGCGAGGCCAACGACAAGTTGAGAACGCTCAACGAGGCGAAGGCTCAGGCCGAGATGCAGACCTCGCTGACGAACGCCAAGCTCCAGGTGCAGATTGCCGAAAGCAAGGGGGACGCGGAAGTCGCGCTCGCCAAACGCCAAAATGATCGGGCCATCATGGTGACTCAAACCGAACTGACCAACACGCGGCTGAAGGTGCAAATGGCCGAGTGCGAGGGTGACGCCGAAGTTGCCCGCGCGACGCGGCATGCCGAACAAGTCCGCTTGCTGGCCGAAGCCGAAAGCCAGCGCAACCGACTCACGGGCCGCGGCGAAGCGCAGCGCATCCTGCAAGAGGGCCTGGCCGAAGCGTCGGTGCTGCAACGCAAGATCGCGTCGTATGGCGACCCGAGGCTCTTCGCGCTGGCCTTCGCCTCGCGCGAGCTGGCTCACGCCACACAGCCGCTCGTCCCCGAAAGACTGTTCACGATGGCGGGCGGCTCGGACAAGGACGGCGTCGGTCCTCAAAGCGGCATGCTGGGCACCTTACTAAGCCTGCTCGTGGCCGAACGCGCGGGGTTCTCGCCCACCGTGGGAGCCGATCAACCGGAACTGAAGGAGATGATCGACCAACTGACCCGAGAAAGTGTGGCCTCGCTGCGCGAACCGGCTCTCGCTGACAGTGGTGTCGCAGCCAGTGTGTGATGCAGGATGTCAAAGCCACGAGTGACTGTTCGGTCTCCGGAAGCTATTTTCTGGTTGAAGTACATCGAGTAGGTGGATCGCCTGCTCGATGTTTCTTTTGACTGCTCGTCAATTGGTGAGCAGGGACAACAGCCGTTGAGAATAGAAGCCTGAAACGCGAGAGAAGGGTAGTTGAGCCTAAATCGTCCGCATTTCCCGCATCCTTCGCATACGCTTCAGGCTCCTATTCTCTGTTTAACAGTCTGCTAAGCCAGAGGCGTCCCCTACGAAAGGCCGAGTCGATGTTGAGAACGGTTGATGTTTCTGGCGTGCAGTTTCGAGTGGCTGATGAGGGACTTGGTCCAGCGATGCTGTTCGTGCATGGCTTCCCACTAGATCACACGATGTGGCAGGCACAGATTCACGAGTTCTCAAAAACGCATCGCGTGATCGCGCCGGACCTGCGTGGGTTTGGAGGGACTGACGGGGCGCTGTACTCGGTGTCGATGGAACAGTTCGCCGATGATCTGGCGGCGCTGCTGGATGCTCTGGCTGTGGAAGGGCCGGTTGTTTTATGTGGCCTGTCGATGGGAGGCTACATCGCGTGGCAGTTTGTGCAGCGGCATGTGGCTCGCGTGGCGAAGCTGATCGTGTGCGATACACGGGCAGCAGCGGACTCAGCGGAAGCGGCCGCCAATCGCTTGAAGATGGCTGACATCGTGTTGAGAGACGGTCCCGAACCGGTCGTGTGGGCGATGATGCCGAAGCTGTTCGCGCAGTGCAGTTCAGACGCGAGCAATTCGGATTACTGCCCAGCCATGATCGCCTCCGTCCGTCAGATGGTGTTGAACTCGAACCCGATCGCCATCGCGGCGGCTCACCGAGGCATGGCCGTCCGGCCGGATATCACGTCGTGGTTGCCGACGCTCAACGTCCCGACGCTCGTTGTCTGCGGTGAACACGACGCGATCTCACCTCCCGCTGAAATGAAGGCCATCGCCGACGCGATCCCGCACGCTCAGTTCGCCCTCATCGAGAAGGCGGGACATATGGCCCCGATGGAACAGCCCGAGGCCGTGAACGCGGCGATCCGAAGCTTTGTTAGTCGATGATCGTGGGTGCAGTCGCTCATTGGTGGTCACTCAAAAAAGCACTGTGACGCAAGGGCCTAGTAAAGGTAGCCCTGTCGCTCCGCGACAGGAGGCGAGAGGAACCCAAAACGTCGAACCGACTCAAACCAACGCAATACGCCTGCCTGCGATCTCGCTTCCTGTCGCGGAGCGACAGGGCTACCAAAACCCGAAGATCGTCGTGGCGAGCCGCGTGATTCGTGCGGCGTGCGACCGGCGGCTACGATGTCGCCTCGACACACAGAACCGGTGGCGCGGAGTGGCAAGCAAAGGAATGTTTCATGGGATGGTGGCTGGGAATGGGAGCGGTGTTGCTGGGAATGGGAGCGGTGTTGCTGGGAATTGTCGCCGTGACGGCGGTGCCTCTCGCGGCGCGGTGGCAGCGCCGGGAGGCTCATCACGTGACGAGGCTGTTTCAGCAGCAGCGGGCACAGTTACAGATCACGTTCTTGGAGATGGCTCGTTCGATCGGCAAGCCGCGTGGCCTGAGATGGCTCGACTGCGATTGGCTCGATGCCGTGACGTTTGCCCGCGACCGTCAGTCCAAATTGCTCACTGCTTTCGCGGGAGTCAACATCCGGTTTGAAGCGATCGAGGGGGGCGACATGGAAGACGTGGCGGCGGTGAGTACCGTGCGTGACGCCGTCGCCGTGTTCCATTTTCAAAACGGATCGTGGGGAACCGGCGGCAAGGCGCTCTTCAATATGAACCCGCAGGAGGCGATCGAACGCTTGGTCGCACAGTTCGAGCCACTCGCGGAAGAAACCGTCGGGTGACGCGGAAGTGTTCCGGTGATCGTCGTCTTTCGCTCCGCGAAAGGCCGTTCTTTCGCGGAGCGAAAGACGACAATCGCTTCAGTGGCATTCCTCACATTCCCAAACTCACCCTCAACCTCTCAATTCAGGAGTTCGCGTCGTCATGACCGATCGTCGTCACTTTTGGAACTTTCATTCGGCCGGTCGAGTCGTGTTTGGCTCGGGGTCGGTCGCTCGGCTCGGTGATTTTCTGCGTCCGTGGAAGCCGTCGCGCGTGTTGATTGTGACTGACACGATGCTGATTCGTGCGGGAGTTGTCGCTCAAGTGGAAGCACCGCTGCGGGCGGCGGGGCTCGACGTGAGTGTGTTCGACGGCGGGCAGCCTGAACCCGCGTGCGCGATCGCCGAAGCGGCACTGTCATTGGCGAAGACGGTTCGCCCCGATGTGATCGTCGCGGTCGGTGGCGGCAGCAACATGGATGTCGCGAAGATCGTCGCGGCGCTGCTCACGCATGGCGGCGCGATGCGCGACTACTTCGGATACGGCAACGTCCCCGGTCCCGTGTTGCCGCTGGTCTGTCTCCCGACGACAGCGGGAACGGGGAGCGAGGTCTCGCACGCGGCAGTGCTGACCGACACCGAGAACCAGATGAAAGTGAGCATCCTCAGCCACTATTTGCGTCCCGCGTTGGCCGTCGTCGATCCGCAACTCACGCTGACCTGTCCGCCGCGTCCGACCGCCGACAGCGGGATTGACGCGCTGACTCATGCGATCGAAGCGCTGACCGCCACGCACTTCAATGAACTTGATGTCTCTGCCGACGAGCCATTCCCTTACGAAGGAAAACAGCCGATCGGAGACTGCTTCGCCGAGAAGGCGATCGAGCTGATCGGGCAGCACCTTGTCACGGCGGTGAACGAACCGAACAACCTCGCGGCGCGAGAAGGGATGGCACTGGCGGCGACGATGGCCGGGTTGGCCTTCTCGAACAACGCCGTCGCTGCCGTGCATGCCCTCGAATACCCGCTCGGCGGTGCGCTGCATGTCTCTCATGGCGCAGGCAACGGCCTGCTGCTGCCGCATGTGATGCAGTTCAACCTCAACACGCGGTTGCCCGAGTTCGCCCGCATCGCGCGCCTTCTGGGTGAGGACACAAACGGCCTCTCCGAAGCAGCGGCTGCCGCGCAAGCGGTCGTCGCGGTGAAGCGACTCAGCGCCGCGATCAGCATCCCTCAACGCATCCGCGATCTCGGCGGAACGCTCGATCAACTGCCAACGTTCGCCGCGAAGTCGTTCTCGATCAAACGCCTGATGCTGCTCAACCCACGACAGCCGACGGAGGCTGATCTGCTGAACATCCTGCACGCCGCGTTCTGAAAGACGCCGCGAACCGTCGTAATTTGGGATCATCGGACGAATGCGTGCTCACGAACGCTCGGTGCGCATTCGACGGATGAGTCGCAAGTTCGAGGCGAGCCGTGTGCCGTCAGGCCACGGGTTTCCGCCTTGGGATCAAGAATCCGCAGCCTGACGGCATGCGGCTCGCCAATCTCTCATTTTGGGCCGTGCTCGGTATAAGACGCACGACCGGCGGCTAGGTAGCAGGCACATTCCCTGTGCCGTCCGCAAATTGCAGGGAACGGCACAGGGAATGTGCCTACTACTTTCTAAAGCCAGTGCCATTCGGCTAGTGCCGTGTCGCTCGCAGGAAGTGAATGCGAGCCAGTTCTTAAGAGGAGTTCCCCATGACCGATGACATCGCTTTGCTGACGAGCCGCTTCACTCCGAAAGAGGGCAAGTCGGCAACGCTCGACCGGCAGTTGAGTGCCGCGCGGTTTACAGCGTGCGGGAAGTTTTTGTTGGCTGCCGGACACGATGGCCTCGTGCGGCGGTTCGATGCGAGTGCCGACAATCTGCTGGAACTGAAGCCACTCGCGGGGCATGGCGGTTGGGTGCAACGCGTCATTCCGCTGCCAGCCGGTGACGTGGCGTGTTCGGTCGATTCGTGGGGGCAGTTGCGCTGCATGTCGTTCGTCGATGAAGCGGCCGCGCCGCGCTGGGCCAACACGGCGGCACATGCGGGCTGGATTCTCGATCTCGCACTCAGTCCCAATGGCAAGCTCCTCGCGACGTGTGGAGTCGATCGCGCCGTGCGAGTCTGGTCGGTGGCTGATGGCTCGAAGTTGCACGAGTTCCTCGTCCCCGAGTGGGAAGCGTTGTCGGTTACGTTCGCGCCGGACGGTGCCTCAATTCTCGCGGGCGATCTGTCGGGAAAGATCCGTCAGTGGGAGCTGGCTTCGGGCCAGATCACGCGCGAGTTCGACGCCTCCATCCTGCACAAACGAGATCGCCTGCAAGACGTGGGTGGCGCGCGGCGACTGTTGTTCAGCCCCGATGGCACGCAACTGCTCTGCGGGGGAACTAAGCCCAAGGGAGGCGGCTTCGTGCAGGGATCGGCCACGCTGCTCGTATTCGAGGCCGCGACGGGGCAGCTCACAAAAACGATCGACTTCGGCGGTGATGAGACCGGCTACGTGACCGACTTCACGTGGCATCCGGCCGGATTTCTGATGCTGACCACCAGCGGACAACCGGGCAACGGCAAGCTGATCTTCCGCCGACTCACCGACGACGCGGCGTTCTTCGAGACGACGAAGCTGCCGAACTGTCACGCGATCGCATTGCATCCGTCGCTGCACAAGCTTGCCGTCATCGCGACCAACGCGGGGAGCAGCGGCAACGGCCGGAGCCTCGCCAAAGACGGCACGTATCCCGGCAACCACTCGCCGATCCATGTGTGGACGTTGCCGAGTCCGGAAGCGATCGGAAGTTGATTCGTTTCACCGCGTGGGCAACGCCCCGCGCGTCGAGCGACGTTGGAGCCTGTTTCTCCATCCACACGCGGGGCGTTGCCCACGCGGTGAAACGAGGCAGCACAGGGTGGAACTCACATGAACGGACTGACTCGCTGGCTGGCGGTCGGAGTGCTGGCACTGGTCGCATCGACGTGGAAGCTGTGGACGCCGCAAGAGGTCTTTCCGCAGGTGCCGCTCATTCGCGCGGCGTGTGACTGGCCGGGGTGGCTTGATTGGGGGTGCCTCACGGTGTTGGTGGTGTTGGCGCTGACGATGTTATTCGTCGCGCGACGCGGTTGGCTCGGACGCGGCTCGTGTTTGGGGTTGGCGGTCTCATTGAGCGTCTTCTTCGTGCTCGATCAGCACCGGCTGCAACCGTGGGCGTGGCAGTTTTTTTTGTTGGCGATGTTGTTGTCTCTCGCAGACGACGAGACCGCGCGACGCGGCTGGCGCTGGCTGGTGATCGGCATCTACTTCTGGTCGGCCGTGTCGAAGCTCGACTACAAGTTCTGTCACGAGCAGGGACCGGCGTTGCTGGAAGGCTTGCGGCACGCGATGGGTCTGCGCGGGATGCCGAACCCGTGGACTGAGGCGCTCGATGTCGTCGGCTCATTCGGCATCGCACTGAGTGAGCTGGGCGTGGCCGTGCTATTGGCGTGGCCTCGTGCGCGGTGGTTGGGTCTATGGGGAGCGACGATCATGCACGTCGCGTTGCTCGCCGCGCTGGGGCCGCTCGGACTGAATCACTCGCTCGGCGTACTGCTGTGGAACGGTTTTTTTCTCGTGCAGAACTGGCTGCTGTTCCGAGCGACCTCTGCTGAGCGGCCTTTCGCGGACGAGACCTTTATCGTTCAACTCTGTCAGTGGTGGCGAGACCTCACGACGTGGCCCACGTCGCGATCGAATCGCCTCGCGCTGGGGACGGTCCTCGCTGCGATGACATGGCCGGTACTGGAACCGCTCGGCTACTGCGACCACTGGCTGGCGTGGGCGGTCTATTCGTCGCGAGCTGAGACGGTGCATATCAGCACATTCGACACTGAAATCGCGGCGGCTCCGAATTGGGAACTCCTCAGTCTGGGAGAGCAACTCGATTTGAAAACCCTGCGCATTGGCGAATGGTCTTTAGCGACTCTCGGCGTACCGGTTTATCCCAACGAGCGATTTCAACTCGGAGTGGCCTCGGCCGTGTTGCTCAAGTTACAGCCGAGTGACGCATTCGTGAGCGTCGTGTCTGCCAAACACCGAATGGCCAGGGGCAGATTCGAGCGCGTCGTCAAGCCGAAGGATCTGTCCACAGAACTCGACCGCTACGCGATCAATGCTCACCCGAGGATGGTGACGTATGGAGTGACGCCAAAACTGTAGGGTGCGTGGAGTCTTCGGAACGCACCGTCACGGGAACGTCCGGCTCAATCCGGTGTGTTCCGAAGACTCCACACACCCTACTTGGCTTTGAGGTTCACGGTCTGCCAACAATGTCGTCTTTCGCTCCGCGAAAGGCGACAAAGTGAGTGCCCTTGAGCTGACGCCGCCCGGCTCACCTGATTGATTCTTGTCATCGAACCGAGACGAAGACGCCACACACTCTACTTGCCGCGCAGTCGCTCGCTCATCCGTTCGATGATCTCCGGTGACGGCAGGTTCTCCGTCTGCATGACGAGAAACACGAAGTTGTCGGCCAGGACTTCATCCGGGTGGATGATGTACTTCGTGTTCTGGCCGATTTGATCGGCGAAGGATTTTGACTTGGCGGGGTCAAGCAAGACGGGTTCGCCCTCTTTCACGAGTGGTCTCCAACGCCCGTCGTGTTCTTCCAGCTTCATCAGGCGGAATGTGAGGTACTGGAACAGCGGCGGTTTCTTGATGGCGTCGTAGGTCGCGGACGACGAGTACAAAATTGGCGCAGCCCAACACGTCTCGCCGTCGTCGGTCAGCTCGATCCGGCAGTCGATGAGCGGCGCGTCGGGATTGGTCAGCTTGAGATCGGCCATGGACGGCGGGAGGGCCATCGGGTCGCAGACGTGGAAGCCGATGATGCGGTACAGGTCGCGGCGCAGTTCCGGAGCATTGCGGCTGAGAACGTGAAACAGCTCATGCAACATCAGGCGATCCAGCCCATCGGGCTTCAGTTTTTGGACTCGCTTTTTCGGCAGCATGATCGCCGTCCCGCGCGTGTAGGCGGCATTGGCCTCGTCCTTGCCCGACATCTGAACCAACAGCACGGTCTCGGGAAGCGGCAAATGAAACGATTCGAGCTTCGGCCGCAGCCGCTCGATCGAATCGACGAGGCTTTTCCGCGCCTCGTCATCCCATTCGACGACCTCGCCTTTGAGAAACGCCAACAACGCGGTTTCGGTTGCTTCACCGTCCGTCTGTAACCGAGCCTGTCGATCAAATCGGCTGAGAGCTTTGATAAACGTATCGCTCGTCGCGACCAGCGTCTGCCCGTCTTCAATACTGGCGAAGCGAACACTCGTCTCGGGCGTGAGCGGTTCGTCGGCGAGAGCCACCGTGGGCAGATTGGCAACGACAAACAAAGCGACCAGCAGCAGCGTGACCATGCGTTGAACTCCAGATGTTTGAGGGCGCTTCAAAACTGTAGCTCGCTCGCTCCGCGAGAGGAAAGCCGAGCGTGAGTCCAACGTTTTTCATTCATTCGGCTGCCAAGCTCCGACCACCCGAGAAAAGACGACGGCCACCTTGTCGAACGCCTCTTTGCGGTCGAAGGGAAACCACTGAAAGACCGTCACCAGCCGCTGCTTCGCGTCGCGGATGACACCTTGCCCCGCCAACCCGCCGCCCGAACGAAACACGTTGCGTTTCGGCATCAGGCCGGACCAACCCGCGGGTTGGTCCGGCCTGATGCCGTGAGGCTGTTTTTCGCGCCGCATGACAGTTGTGAGTTGCGTGCCCTCCCCGCTGGCTATCATTCTCACACGAGTTGTTGCCGCATTGTGGTGAACCTCCGTCTCATTCACCTGATTCGACAATTGGCTTTGTCCGTCCCAAGGATTCGCACCGATGGCCTTCAATCCGCTGTCATTCTTCCGGCGCACTCGCGATCCCAACGCAGCGCCCCTGGCGCACATGACGTTCGCCCACACGTCGGCTGGCCGAACATTCTTGCGGACTGGCGCGATACTGAAGCGGCAGGTTTGGATCTGGCCGATCCTGGCCGTGATCGCGTTGTCCACGGTCGGTTACAGCGTCAGCAGTTCGATTCGAACGACGATGAAGGAATCCTTTCGGTCTCAATTGCAAACGTTGCTGAGCGTCGAAACGTCGATGCTGGAGACCTGGCTGCACGTGCAGGCCGCCGGTGCGGAGACACAGGCGAACAATCGGCAGGTGCGCGAGACCGTGGAAAAACTGATCGCGGCCTCCGAATCGGCCGCGTCCGAATCGCCGACCAAGTCGCAGCCGGAGCTGAATGCTCAACTTTCAAAAGACCTCAGTCCCGGCATGGTCTCGCACGATTTCGTCGGTTACTTCGTCGCCAATCGTCAGATGAAGATTCTCGCGTCCTCCAACCCGGAACTCGTGGGACTCACCATCGCGGAATACGAAAGCTTCCTGACGCGCGCCCTGGACGGAAACACGACCGTCAGCCCCCCGTTTCCCAGCGTCGCGATGATGAAGGATGAGTCGGGGCGGATGCGGACCGGTGTCCCATCGATGTTCGTGTGCGCACCGATCCGCGACAACGGTTTCCAGGTCGTCGGTGCTCTCGCCCTGCGCATTCGTCCCGAGAGGGAATTCACCGGCATCCTGCAACTCGGTCGCATCGGAGCTTCGGGCGAGACGTATGCCTTCGACAAGAAGGGGCTGATGGTCTCCAACAGTCGGTTCGATCACGACCTGGTGTTGCTCGGACTGCTACCGGACGTGGAGGGAGCGAAGTCGATCCTGAACCTGAGCCTGCGAAATCCCGGCGGCAACATGATCGAGGGATTCCGGCCCAAGGTTCGCCGAGCGGAACTGCCACTCACCAAGATGGCGACCAAGGCGATCGCGGGCGAATCGGGCGTCGATGTCGAAGGTTATCCCGATTATCGCGGTGTCCCCGTCGTCGGTGCCTGGACATGGTTGCCCAAGTATGAAATGGGTGTCGTCACGGAGGTCGATTATGCCGAAGCCTTCCGCCCGCTGATGATCGTCCAGTGGATGTTCACCGGCATCTACACCCTGCTGGGGATCAGTTCCGTGGCGATCTTCATCTTCACACTGATCGTAGCCAAGATGAGACGTGAGGCTCAGAAGGCCGCCATCGAATCCAAGCAGTTGGGACAGTACGTTCTCGACAAGAAACTCGGAGCCGGCGCGATGGGTGTCGTCTACAAGGGCCATCACGCCATGCTGAGACGGCCGACGGCCATCAAGATGCTGAACGTCGATCTCGTCAACGACGCCTCGATCCAGCGATTCGAGCGGGAAGTTCAGATCACCAGCCAGTTGAATCACCCCAACACAGTCGCCATCTACGATTACGGCCGGACTCCCGAGGGAGTCTTCTACTACGCGATGGAGTATCTCGACGGCATCGACCTGCAACAGTTGGTGGATCGCTACGGTCCCCAGCCGGAAGCCCGCGTCATCAAGATCCTCACGCAGATGTGCGGATCGCTGTATGAGGCCCATTCGCAGGGACTGGTCCACCGCGACATCAAACCGGCGAACATCATGCTCAACCGTCGCGGTGGCGAGCCCGATCTGGTGAAGGTGCTGGACTTCGGACTGGTCAAGGCGATCGATGACCAGAAGCAGGCGAGTGCTTCGGCCAATGGCATGACGGGAACGCCGTTGTACATGTCGCCCGAGGCGATTCAATTCCCGCTGTCGGTCGATGCGCGCAGCGACATCTACGCTGTCGGAGCCGTCGGCTACTTCCTGTTGACCGGCCAACCGGTCTTCTCCGCGTCATCACTGGTGGAGCTCTGCCGACAACACGTCACGCAGGTTCCCGAGGCTCCCTCAACCAAGCTTGGACGACCGGTCTCGTCCGCATTGGAGGACGCCCTCATGGCCTGTCTCGAAAAGAGCGGAGCCAAGCGACCTCAGACCGCTCGCGACCTGGCCATCATGATCGCGAAGGCCCCGACGGCTCATGCCTGGTCGATCGACGAAGCCGATGGCTGGTGGGGACGACACGAACGGAGCCAGGACGCGGGAGCGGCATCGTCCGAGAGCGCCTCTCCGGGACAGAAGTCCGGCTCCAACCAATCCGGCGCGACATCATCGAAAACCGGAAGCGGTACCGCTCCCAAATCGACCGCGGCCCAGTACGACCGCACCTACATCGGCAATTCATCGGACGAGTGATCGCATCTTAAAACTAAGCGGATCCGCAAAGGAATCTCATCCGGTGAGCCGGGTGGCGTCAGCCCCCACCCGACCCCAGAACAGGATCACGCACGGCGGAAGGCTTCGATCAGATGCGGTAGGTCATCGACGATGAGTTGTGGTGGCGAGGCGGCTTGCTCGAACTCGGCGCGCGTGGTGATGCCGGTCAGGATGCCAGCCGTTTGCAGGCCGAGCGGGATCGCACCCGAGATGTCGGTGTCGTAGCGATCGCCGACCATCAGCGTCTCGATGGGGGTGAGGCCGAGGCGGGCCATCGCCTGCTCGTACATCCCCGCGTTTGGCTTGCCGATGACGAGCGGTTGTTGACCGGTCGCCGTGGCCAGCAGCGCGAGGATGCTCCCCGCGCCGGGGAGCGGCCCGCGTTCGCTCGGGTATGTCACATCGGCATTCGTGCCAATGAAGCGTGCTCCACGACGAATGGCCAGCGTGACATTGGCGAGGCTTTCGTAAGTCAGTTCAAAGTTGATCCCGGCCACGGCATAGACCGCTTCGTCTGGGTTCGTCGTCAGCGTGAAGCCCGCTTGGGTGAGAGCGGTCGTCAACCCGCCCTGCCCCATCACGATGACCGGCCCGCGTGGCCAGCCGTTATGCTGCACTTGTTCCGCGAGCCAGCACGCGGTCGCTTCCGCGCTGCCCAGCACCTGTTCGGGCCGAACGCGAATGTTCATCTTGGCCAGCTTCTCGACGAACTGCTCGGGAGTCTTGCTGGCGTTGTTCGTGACGAAGAGGAACGAACGGCCGGTCTCGGTCAGGTAGTCGAGCGCGGCCTGCACACCGGGCAGCGGCGTGTCTCCTACGTAGATCACGCCATCCATATCGAAGAGGACACCTCGAACCGAACGCAGACTGGCGGAGGGACGATTCACGAACGAGGCTCCAGAAGGGAAGCGGATTTAACCACGGATGTCACCGAGGAACACGGATAAAACAGGAACTGGCGGGCAGATCAACCACTCACCCTTCAAGATCGAAGATTCACGAAGAGTGAGGCAAGCAGTGAGAGGCTCTTGCGCCATCGGGCGCAGTCGTTCCTTGGTGGCCTCCTCCGAAAATGCCGTGAGACCAAAGTTTCTGAAAAGGTAGCCCTGTCGCTCCGCGACAGGAAGCGCGATCAACAGGAGACATCGAACCGTCGAGTCACTTCAAATGAACGGCATACGCCCCCCGCGCGATCCCGCTTCCTGTCGCGGAGCGACAGGGCTACCACCAATGAACGACTGCACGCTGTGCCAGCTTGCCTCTGGTTCTTATCTGTGCCCATCCGTGTGATCCGTAGTCAGAACTCTCCACCTACTTCGTCTCACCCATCATGCGGGCGATGTGAGCTTCAATCGAATCGGCCCAGGTTTGGTACGAGGCCGGGTTGAGGTGCAGCAGGTCGGGCATGACTTCTTTGCTGAGGCCGCCCTTGTCGTCGAGGAACTTCGGGCCGATGTCGAGGTACTCGATGTTCTTGCCGTCGGCGAGCTTCGCCACGATCTGGTTGGCACCCTCGTTGACCATCCGATTCTTGTTCGTGCCATCGGCACCGCGCGGGAAGACGGCGAGAATCAGCACCTTCGTCTCTGGCAGCTTGTCGCGCAGCTTGGTGACGATCGCGGTGATTCCTTCGGCGATCTGCTCGGACGTGTTCTGTCCCGAGTTGTTCGTGCCGATCATCAGGACCGCCAGCTTGGGCTTGATCCCGTCGATGTTGCCGTTGTCGAGTCGCCACAAGACATGCTGAGTCCGGTCGCCGCCGATGCCGAGATTGACCGCGTTCCGCTTGCCGTACTTCTCGGACCACACCGCTTTGCCAGCCCCCTCCCAGCCCTGTGTGATCGAATCGCCGATGAACAGCAGGTCCACGTTCCCCTGCTTCACCCGTTCGTTCATCGAGTCGTGGCGTTTCATCCAGTTGGCATCGCGCGGCACCGGGTTGATGGCGTCGTTGTCCTGAGCAACGGCCGACGCGGCACAGCCAAGAACAAGGGCGAAGAGGGACAGTGAGGTCAGTCGCATGATGCAGTTCTCCGAGAAGCCAAGTCGGGTTGAGATCGTCCTCACCGCACATGCGGCAAGCGCGGCGACGTTCTACCACAGGACCGTTCGTTCGGCACTCAACACGATTGCGCGGGCGTCGCCAGCTATGTCGCGTGGTCTTCGATGACGTTGGTTGCTGCTGTTTCCTAGCTCACTTAGACTGCCCACCACGAGCGCTCGATTTGAGACGGAATCAACCGCTTCCACCGCCTGCCAGAACCGTCGCTCCCTTGGAGAATGAACCGCATGTCTGCCCCCGCCCCGACTCACGTCCCCGCCGAAGCCAAGCCGCTGACCAGCACGCAATGGCTGATCTGCGTCATCGCCGCGATCGGGTTTGCGTTCGACATCTACGAACTGCTGATGCTGCCACTCGTCATCGGCCCGGCGCTCAAGGAGCTGGGTGGCATCACGCCGGGAACGCCCGAGTTTGCGAAATGGTTCGGGCTGATGTTTTACGTCCCCGCCGTGGGTGGTGGCATCTTCGGGCTGCTCGGTGGCTATCTGACAGATCGACTCGGACGACGGCGCGTGCTGACGTGGAGCATCATTCTGTATGCGGTCTCGGCGTTCGCGGCCGGTTATTCGACGAACCTGTACATGCTGCTCTTCTTTCGCACGACGACGTTCATCGGAGTCTGTGTCGAGTTCGTCGCTGCCATCGCTTGGCTGGCCGAACTGTTTGACAATCCGCATCAGCGCGAGAAAGTGCTGGGCTACACTCAGGCGTTCTCGTCAATCGGCGGGTTGCTGGTCGCCGTCGCCAACGGGCTGATCCTCGTCTACGCCAAGTCGCTCCCCGAGATTGGCCTGCCGGGGTTCCTCAATTTCTTCGGCGGAGTCATCGCCGACACGCACGCTCCGTGGCGGTACACGCTGATGTCCGGCCTGATCCCTGCGATCCCATTGCTGGTCATCCGACCGTTCCTGCCCGAGTCACCCAAGTGGTCGCAGAAGAAGGCGGCGGGAACGCTGCGTCGTCCGAGCATCGCCGAACTCTTCTCACCCGAACTGCGTCAGACGACGATCGTCACCACGCTGATGTTCGCATGCAGTTACGGAGTCGCCTTCGGTGCGGTGCAGCAGATGCCACAGATCGTTGGCGGGATTGGTGTCATCAAAGCCGAGATCGGTGCGAAGGCGAAAGCGGCGAAAGACAAAGTCCTCAGTGGTGGCCAAGCGGCGCTCGAACAAGCGACGGACTTGGTGCAGGCAAAGGCCGACCTTGAGGCTGCTGCCGGACGTGCCGCTGGCGCTGCGGGCGGGCAGGTTCGACAGGGGAAAGTGGCCGAGTACACGAAGGCTCAGGAAATCGGCGGCCTGTGCGGGCGCTTCACGCTCGCGTTCATTGTCGTCTGGTTTGCGAGCCGTCGAAAACTGCTCCGCGTCTTCCTGATCCCCGGTCTGATTCTGATGCCGCTCATTTTCATCGGCTTCGCTCAAGGGAACGAGAACACGTTTTTCAGTGCCGACATCAGTTGGCTACCGGGCTTCCACGGTTTCCATATCTCGCTGCTCGGACTGGCCATCTTCCTGGCAGGCTTCTTCACCGTGGCCCAGTTCAGTTTCTGGGGCAACTATCTGCCGCATGCGTATCCCGTCCATCTGCGAGGGACCGGCGAGAGCTTCGCCGCCAACATCGGTGGCCGCATGATCGGCACTCCGTTCGCGGCCGTGACTCAGTACCTCGCGATGACCTCGTTCGTTCCCGGCGCGACCTCGGAAGCCAAGACCGCCTACGTCGCCGCCGGTGTCGCGACGACCCTGTATTTGGCGAACCTCATCCTCTCGTTCTATCTCCCTGAACCGAAGACGGACGCGGAACACGAGTGAGTCCAACCGCAGGATGATTCAAAAAGGAGAGCCAGATGATTTCGCAGGTTTCCATTACCGAGGAAGAGTTTTCAGAAGTCCTGCAACGGCTGGAGAAATGGCCGGAGCAGGATCGCTGGACACTCAGTCAGCGGTTGCTGGAGGGACTCGATGTAAAGAAGAGGCCACTGGCTCGACCACCGATGCGGATGTCGCTCGATGAAATTGAGGGGATGCTGTCCACTGAAAAACCGGCTCCCGACGACGAGACCTGCGCGCGATGGATCGAGGAAGAACGAATGAGGAAGTACGGATGATCCGATTCCTGTGCGATACAAATGTCGTCCTCGATTTCTTGTTGAGACGCGAGCCTCGGATCGCCGAAGCTCGTCAACTTTGGCAAGTTCATCGTGACAACCGCGTCGAAGCCTGTATCACGGCCACGACATTGACGGATGTGTTTTATGTCAGCCGCAGGCAACTTGGACTCGATGCCGCGTGGCGTTCAATTCACGCCTGTCTCGACTCGCTTCCCGTGATTCCCGTGGACTACACCCTGCTTCGATATGCCGTCGACCATGACGGGTCGTGATTTTGAAGACAACGTGCAGATCGCGTGCGCAATGGCGTTTGAGGTGGATTACATCGTCACACGCGATTTCGACGGATTCGCAAATAGCCCCATCCCGGTTGTGACTCCTTCCGTATTTTTGGCGGACGTTGCTTCGCCCCCATTGATTCAACCAAACGTACATGAAGTCCCACGACGAATTTCAGTCAGTCATTAGGAACCCTTGCCATGTCCACGGAAGAGACTCCGGCCACGAACGGGCCTGTCGCCAATGCTCCCACCAATTTTATTCACGACATCATCGTCGAGCACGCTCAGTCGGGGCGGTTCGGTGGTCGAGTCCACACGCGGTTTCCGCCCGAGCCGAATGGCTACTTGCACATCGGACATGCCAAGTCGATCTGCTTGAATTTTGGTCTCGCGAAAACCTACGGCGGCAAGTGCAATCTGCGGTTCGACGACACCAACCCCGCGAAGGAGGAGGTCGAGTACGTCGATTCGATTATGGACGATGTCCGCTGGCTAGGCTTCGAGTGGGATGGCCTGTTCTATGCCAGCGACTACTTCGAGACGATCTATCAGTATGCCGAGCAACTCATTCAGAAGGGCCTCGCGTATGTAGACAACTCGACGACCGAAGAGGTCCGTGCCCAACGCGGTTCGCTGACGGAGGCGGGGCAGCACAACCCGTATCGCGAACGAACTGTCGCTGAAAATCTGGACCTCTTCCGCCGGATGAAGGCAGGAGAATTCGCCGACGGAGCGCATGTCCTCCGTGCGAAGATCGACATGGCGCACCCCAACATGACCATGCGCGACCCGCTGCTCTATCGCATTCGTCACGCGCACCATCACCGCACGGGCGATGCGTGGTGCATCTATCCGCTCTACGACTTCACACACGGTTACAGCGATTCGCTCGAAGGGATCACGCACTCGATCTGCACGCTGGAGTTCGAGAATCATCGGCCGCTGTACGACTGGCTGATCGACGAACTCGGCCTCTATCACCCGCAACAGATCGAGTTCGCGCGGCTCAATCTCACTCACACGATGATGAGCAAACGCAAGCTGCTCGAACTGGTCGAGACCAAGTCGGTCTCAGGCTGGGACGATCCGCGCATGCCGACGATTGCGGGGATTCGCCGTCGCGGCTACACGCCCGCCGCCATGCGCGCCTTCTGCGAAGAGATCGGCGTCACGCGGTTCAATGGCCTGACCGGCATGAACGTGCTGGAGAATGCTGTGCGAGCGGACCTCAACAAGTCCGCCCCGCGCGCGATGGCTGTACTCAAGCCGCTGAAGGTCGTCCTGACGAACTATCCCGACGGACAGATCGACGAGTTGGAAGCGGTCAACAACCCCGAAGACCCGACGGCGGGAACGCGTCTCGTCCCGTTCTCGAAGACGCTCTACATCGAACACGACGACTTCCGTGAAGACCCGCCCAAGCAGTTCTTCCGGCTCGCACCCGGCCGCGAAGTAAGACTGCGTTACGGCTATCTCATCACCTGCCAAGAGGCGATCAAAGACCCCGCGACGGGCGAGATCACAGAACTCCACTGCACCTACGATCCGCTCACGCGCGGCGGCAACGCCCCCGACGGTCGCAAGGTGAAGTCCACAATCCACTGGGTCTCGGCCGAACACGCCGTGAGCGCGGAAGTCCGACTGTACGACCATTTGTTTGCCATCGAAAACGTCGCCAACATCCCCGAGGGCGAGGACTGGAAGACGCATCTCAACCCGAACTCGCTGGAAGTCATCGCCAACGCCAAGCTCGAACGCTCTCTCGCATCGAGTCCACCCGGCTACCGCTGCCAGTTCGAGCGACTCGGCTACTTCTGCGTCGATAGTAAGGACTCGCAGCCGGATCACCTCGTCTTCAACCGCACGGCGACGCTGAAAGACACGCTGGCGAAGATTGAAAAGCGAGGCGGATAACTTTTTCGTTTCTCTCGTGCGACGATGTGGGCCAAATGTGCCAGCAGATTTTGCCGGATGACGGTTCAACGAGATGTCTTGGAGGTGGAGTCGATCCCTTCCAGTCTACCCAATCAGTGAACCTAACCCGGAGTGGTTTTGATCTCTCAAAACACTGACAGACTCCGTCAGCGCGCCTGCCGGTTTGTGTCGATGACTCCTGCAAGTGCGGGAGCGCAATAACTTCCCGAACTCGAAATTGTGTGGCTGGGGTCGGCGCTTCGCCGCCCCCAGATTGGGGCGAACCCCGCTTCGCTGGGGGCCGCGAAGCGCGGACCCCAGCCACACTCGGGAAGTTATTGCGGCCCCGTTTCTAAGTGCGGGAGTCAAACAGGTCGATGCGTCTAGTTGAGAGATGTGAACCATGATGGCGAGATCATTGAGATCAAACTCGGTTCGAGGCCGAACCAGTTGGTTGTGGGTGTTCACGATGGCCGCTGTGATCGGGATCATGCCTTACGCCTCGGCGACTGCGCGCGACTTGGGCGATGTCTTTGAAGACACTGAGTTGCGGTCGGACGCACGTTCCTTTGCCGAGCGGTTGAGATCGCCCTTTCAGCCTTCAGACGACGAGCCATTGGAAACGGATCGGCCCGATTTCGTGGAGGCCAGTTCGCTGGTTCCGCCCGGCCGCGTACAGCTCGAAAGTGGCTACACGTTTGTGCAGGACCGTTCCGGTGGCGTTTCCACAACCGGTCATGCTGTCCCGCAGTTCGTCTGGCGCATCGGCCTGACCGAGCGTTTTGAAGCGAGAATCGTATGGGATGCGGGCTACCTGTTTGAACGCGAGGTCGATCGTGGCGCGGGGACGATCACCAAACGTTCGGGCGGTGGTGACATGGACCTCGGCCTCAAGACCGCGCTGCTCAAACCGAACGGCTGGATTCCGGAGGCGTGTCTGATCTCGACCCTCTCCGTTCCCACAGGGGCCGACGAGTTCAGTTCACGCAAGACGCAACCGAAGCTCAATCTGCTCTACGGCTGGGATCTCACCGAGGACCTATCGTTTGCCGGAAGCACCGGCTTGCAGTACCTGTTCCAAGACGATGACAACTTCACGCAGATCAGTCAGGCGTTCACGACGGGCTACTCGATCACCGAGAAGTTGGGGATGTATGTCGAATGGTTCTCCTTCTACTACGACGGAGCGGTTGGAGCCAAACCGCAGCACTACGCCGACAGTGGCTTCACCTACAAGTTCACCCCTAATTTCCAAGTCGATATCCGCGTGGGAGTCGGGCTGAATGAAGCGGCTGATGACCTGTTCACCGGCGTCGGTTACGCCGTTCGCTGGTAGTGGGCGTGTACGTCAGCACAACAGCCCGGCGGCTGCGAAAGCAGCCGGGCTGTTTGTTGTCGTAGAACCGACCCGTACTGGCGACATGAATCACGGACTCGGACTCGTTGAGTTACTTCGCCATCTTCGCCATGGCGTGGCATTCCTTGGCGCAGTCGCGGCAAGCCTTGGCGCAAGCGGCCATCTGCTTGTCATCGGCAATTTTTTCGCAGGCGGCTGCACAGTCGTCACAACATTTGGCACAACATTCCGCCGCATAAGCGGAGAACATGCTTTCCCGAGCACACAACGTAGCGCACAGCTTGCAGCAGTCGGCGCAATCCACACAGCAGTGCATGCACTTGGCATGATCCTTCTTCCCATCGGCTACGAGCGATGCGCAGTGATGGAAGCACGAATCGCACGTCACTTGGCAATCCGCGCAGACGGCGGCGCACTTCAGCATCATGGCGGCATGCGGGCCGTCTTTCGCCGTCTCGGCTGCGAACGCGGGCACGCTCACGACAAACAGCGATAGAGCCAAAGCCATCGCACTCAGTGAAAACATTCGGTAATTCATCATCATCATCGTCTCCCTTGAAAACTTTCTCGAACTGTTCACGGAAGCAACATGCCTCCGCGCTCCACTGGTCTTTGGATGTCTCTTGTCGCGAATTCCTTCGCACGAATTGCGAAATCTTCCAACGTCGCTGGATCGTGCGAGTTCGCGCGCGACCGCACACCGACGCGACACATTCGCAGGCCTCGCGCGGCATCGTGTGTTCGACTCCGCGAAGTTCGCTTGATACAAGTGGCGCGGTTGTGGAG
>JAYVDI010000182.1:0-4703 GCA_043749505.1 Schlesneria sp.
CCGCATCAAACACCTCGTCGCCACGATGCTGCAACGCCTCGTCGATCCGGGCGAACTCCGCCTCAACCCCAGCATCCCCCGAGAACTCCTCGCCGCCGCGTCGGCCGAACCGATCCCAGGGCTGTGAGACGAAAGATGTCGGGCATGCGCAATTACAGACTACGCCCCAGGCGGAGATTGTCATGCCATTGTTTTGCTGGGATGATGCGGATGGCGGTAACGTTGAACACATCGCGGAGCACCGCTTGACTGTGGACGATGTGGAACACGCATTCGAACACGTCATCAGGTTCACAACGAGCCGGTCAACAAAACGGCCTGCTCTGTTCGGCTATGCTTTAGACGGACGAACGATTTTCGTTGCCTACGACACGGAAACTGATGACGACGGCGACGACGTCATCTTTGTCACAACGGCATTTGAAGTGGGAACCCCTTGAGATGAAAACGCAACCAAACTTCTCGGCGGAGCGGATGGCGGCGCTGCGAACCAAGCACGCGGACCTCGCTCAGGCGACGGATGCAGACCGGCCGGCCATCGAGCAGGAGTGGCATGATATCGTGCAGGGATTGAAAGACATTGCCGCTCGGCACTCGGCGGAGATCGATGATTACCGGACCAGGCACAATCTGGGATCGACAGCCGACGTCTTGGAACTCGCGATCCAACGCCTGTTCGCCTCCGAAGCCTGACGATTCCCGTCGGGTGTGTCGCCGAAGCGCAGAGGGAGCGTTCCAATAAAAGCCCTCTTCGCCACGATGGTGCAACGACTCGTCAATTCGGACGAAGTCGCCGCCTCCTTCCCCCAGCCGATCATGGGGCTGTGATGTGGGCCGTCGTCTGCCGGGAATTTGAGTTGCGAGACAATGTATTGCCATTTTTCCTTCGTTTGAGGCATGTGAAATGAATGTGACGTTAAAATACGAGAGTGGGACTGAATACGGAACCGGCAGCGGTTCCCCCAGATACGTTGCGTCGATTAGTACGTCCGGACAAATGGTTTCCATCAACTTCATGTTTTCACAGCCGCAACAAGGTAAATCAGATCCCAACGTGTCACCGGCCAGTATTGCGTCGCTGGATCTAGCACTTTCCTCCCAGGAAGCTTTACAGCTTGCGACAGCAATCATTACACAAGCGCACCACCCCACACTTCGTGATAAGTCGGCGCGTTGGACGCCCCCACATGGGATGCCAACACTCGAACGAAAGCATTGGGAGGGTAAACTTACGCCGATTTTCGATTGGTGGAACAGATCAGTGGCATTTGCGAACTGGACTGATTTCCATTTTGGCGAGGTGTCCCTCGAAATCCGATATTCGATCACTGAAAGCGACGGGAAAGTGCTGGAGCGGTCTGTCACAGTTTCGAAGCTCATCAATCTACTCCCATCGACTCGCTGCAAGATTGCGCTCGATGAAATGGTCGTGAATCAACAGGATCGAAGGAAACTGGACAGGATAACCGAGGTCACGATAGTCGAAGTGACGGGCGTCCTGATGGATTGAGGACGGGGTGACTGTGGTCGGGCGCATCGCTCGCCCCCAGCGAATGTTGAGGCGGGGTCACACTTGACTTGACTGCGGGCGGCGAAGCGCCGACCACAGCCACACTGTCAGGCCGGTTTTTCAAGCTGATATTGGAGGTACTCGTGGTCATCTGTCCGCAATGTTCGATGAAATTTCGCGTGCCTCTTGCCGAGATCGGCTTGCCGGGAAAGTGTCCGAGTTGCACTACCGAATTCGAAATGCGAGATGAGCAAGGACACGTTCCGAAGTGTGGTGACTCCGGCGAACAGCAGAGTGAACAAACGCTGGTGGATTTCGTTCGAATGCACCGAGAGTTTCTTGTTGGTTTTGGGGCAGGCATTTTGGTGTGCGTTGTTTTCGGCTGGATCAGTTCCGCCGTATTTGCCCCGAGACATACGTCACCACGAGGTGTCTCTGGATCACAGTCCCTGCAGACTTTCGAAAACCGACCGCCGATCAACAGTGGCGAATATGTAGCCACAAAGACGCACGATTACGAAAGTCAACACGCTTCTGCATCAATACCATTACCTACAACGGCTTCGACTTCGAGAACCGCAGAACAGATTGCGATGGATACATTGGTCACGAAGATATCACAACAATCAGGTATTTCTGAAGAGTCCATCCGAAAAATGAGCCCCGATCAGCAGCGAGAAATGGCGGGTCGCTGGATTGCAGATTACATAGGCACATCGTCCAGCAATGTTAAGTCAATGTCCGCCTCGGACAAGTTTGAAGCTGCGATGCAGGCTACCGCGAACAGGTATGGAATTTCCGTACCTGAAGCAAAACGGTTCTACGAAGTGGTGGAGAAATTCGATCGCAGACAGTCGTTAACCAGTGATGAACAGGCATTCCTCATTCGAATTCAGCAAAAGATTGGCAGGTAATACCAATCCGATGATGCGGGGCAATTCTCTCGTCGGCAAAGGAACACCATTTCACAGGCTGCATTGGAAGAACGGATGTCGCGGGTCGAGCAGTTGTTGGATCAGTTGCTGAAAACCAACCAGCCGACATCGGAGCAGCCGGGGCGAGACGATTGGCAGCGGACGTTCGGCATGTTTGCGGGTGACCCGGTCATGAAAGAGATCATCGACGCCGGACAGCGCATTCGCGAGGAGGACCGGCGACAGGTGACGCCGCGATCGTCCTCGACTCCAACTACGTCCAACATTGTTGAGATCATTCACGAAGGGCCGCTCCGCGATCCGATCGTTTGCCAAAATGTGAGCCTCGGCGTTGTGATGAAGTCGTGAGAATGAACCGCTTTCGCACGAGGGACCGATGTTCGCGAGAGCTGCCATCACTCGGCGTTCGCTGCTGCAAGTCGGCAGCGTTGGTCTTGGAGGGTTGACGTTGGCGGGGTGGTCTTGCTTGAGGCGGCTCATCACGTTGGCCGTGCCACTGCTTCGGAGTCTTCGGAGAAGCAGTGCCCGTTTGAGGATGACGCAGTGAAGAACACTGCTTTTCCGAAGACTCCGAAGCAGTGGCACGACCGATGTTGTCGAATGGGTCGCGCCGGACCAATCGCTTTCACGGCGGGGTGGCCATTCTTGAGTTGGTCATCGGGTGGCGTCGGCGATGGGGCGGTTGGTAGACTCTTCCATCATGCCAACAGAAACTCACATGACCGAAGCAGACATCCTGGCCGATGTCGTTGCCGCTGGTGAAGGTGACTTGGCTCCCGAGGTCGCTCGCTCGATCCTGCGATGGAAATTTTCCCGGCGTTCTGTCAGCCAGATGAATCGGCTCGCGCAGCGCAACCAAGGTGGCACGATCACAGCGGCCGAGCGCGAGGCGCTCGAACGCTACCTGCGAGTGGGCAATCTGCTGAACCTGCTTCAGGCCAAGGCTCACCTCTCGTTGAACTCGGCGGCAGGTTCGGAGCGGTAAGTCATGGCTTCCTCGCGCCGAACGCTTGTTGAAGAGCGAGCCGGTCATCGGTGCGAGTATTGCCTGATGCCAATGTCGGGCGATGTCCAGCCCTTCCAATTGGATCACGTCCGCGCACAGAAGCATTCGGGCGTTTCATCGCCTGCGAATCTGGCGTGGAGTTGTCTGCCGTGCAACTCGTACAAGGGACCAAACGTCGCCGGATACGATCCCGAATCCGACACGCTTCAACCGCTGTTCAATCCCCGCGCACAGACTTGGTCCGAACATTTTCGGTGGGACGGACCCACGTTGCTTGGTCTGACGCCAATCGGTCGCACCACCATCGCGGTCTTGAGAATCAACCTGCCGGATCGCGTCGAACACCGCCGTCTGCTGATTCTCGCAGGTCTGTTCGTCGCGACGCCCGCCGATCATTGACTCGCAATTGGCACAAGTGACAACATGGTGGGGTCCATCGGCTAGGCTTGCCACACTCGGGCCCACTTCAAATTACCCACGGCATAATGACGTCGTGAGAACGAACTGCTTTTGCACGAGGGACCGATATTTGCGAGAGCTGCCATCACTCGGCGTTCACTGCGGCAAATTGGCAGCGTTGGTCTTGGTGGGTTGACGCTGCCGGGTGTGATTCGCTCGGCGGAGAATCTTTCGCAGCGACCGGCTCCCCGCGTGAAGGCTTGCATTCTGCCCGACATGGACGGTGGGCCGAGTCAGATCGACTTGTTCGATCCCAAACCCGAAGCGCCTGCCGAAATCCGGGGGCCGTGGCAGCCGATCGCGACCACGGTGGAAGGGATTCAGATTGGTGATCCGTCACCACGCATAGGACAAGCCGCCGCTGCCGGTGTGGGCGGTCAGGCTGCGGCTCACTTGGAGATCGTAGTTCGAGTACCCCGACCAGTGGTCGGACAATTGAACGTTAAGGCCCGCGCCGAACATGCCGTAGTGAGTCCCCAGTCCGTTGCCCGCCGAGACGAAGCTCCCGCCGACGGGTGCTCCGTTGAACGCGGCGGAGACCAGCCGACCGTCGCCAAGCAACTCCGCCACCCAGCGGCCGTGAACGTAGGGAGACCAGACTCGTCCGCCACCATCTTCCAGGCCGGCGAAGGCGACTCGCCCGCCGAGGTGTGTCCGCAGTGAATCGGCTTGAGTACCGGCGACGGTCAGGGCGCCGGGGCCGCCCGTTTCGGTGAAGCCCTGCTGCGCGAGCAGTTGGTACTGCAACGCGGCCAGCGGTTGGATTCGCACCAAACCGCGATCCAGTGACCAG
>JAYVDI010000183.1:0-14271 GCA_043749505.1 Schlesneria sp.
GGGGCGTTGCCCACGCGGTTAAACAACTAAGTTTTCGGTGCAGGCGTGGCTGAATCCTCGCCCGATTCTGATTCGAGATGCTCATCGCCAAAACCGTAAGCGGGTCCGAAGAGGCAGTCCCAAATGACGAGGACATTGAGCAGCCCGGCGATCCAAGTGAAGACGAGAGCCAGTTCATACAGCTTTCCCAATCGACGACCCAAGTCTTGAAGTTGCTCTGGTTCGGGAGGCGATCCGTAGGCGTCAAGGAACGAACGCGGGATCGTGCCTTCCATGATTCGACCGGCCGCACCGGCTGCCGGATCGGCATCGAGAACGCCGCACACCAACTTCCGCCGAAAGCCCGCTTTGATGGGCTTGTCCAGTTCGTAACGACCGCCCAGTTTGAAATCGACCGGCTGGCCATCGAGCTTTCCGATGAACGTGCCGCGCATCTCGGGGCCATAGTCGCCACCGACCGAATTGAGATTCACAGTTCCCTCAAAGAAGCCTGTGTCGGGATGTTCAGCGGGAGACAGCCGACCAGAGAATTGTGAGGTCAGAGTCCCTTCCAAACGCATCTGCCTGTGGTTCGCCTTATCTTCCGCTCGCCGGTTCTGAATGAGCGGCGGCAGGGCGCATGCACCCGCGCCGAGTTGAGCCGCATAGCTGAGGGCGACATGACGGAAGGTGCCTCCCTTGTCGGGTAGGTTGTAGACAACCATTCCTTCGCCCATCTTCTGCCCCCAGATGAACAGCCCGAGGATGCTGACCGAATAGATCGCGCCCTTGAGCATTCGCCCTTGGTAGAAATGGCCCGCTCCGGGGATCAAAAAGGCCAGCACCCCTGAAATGAAAGCGTTCTTTTCTTCCCAAGGCTTCGGGTGCGGAGGTCGTGGACTGGGCGGAGGGGACGACATGCAGAGTGCTCTCGAAAATCGCTCGGGAAGAGGTCGATCAGCTCGTTCGCCGGTCAAACCGCCCCGGCAAAGGGGGGCGGAGTCTAGCACAGGGGTCAACAATGCGACCATCCCGAGCGCAAGGGAAAAAACGGGGGCAACCGCCAAGTGTTGAGGAGGGCCTCTGTCGCTGTGATCCGATGATGATGCATCGGCAGTCTCCGTGTGAGGTGAACGATCTTCGTTCCCCCTTCTCCGTTTTTGATGTTGCTGCAAATTTCGGATCGACCTCACCAATGACTCAGTTTGTCCATCATGTTCGGCGGGCGATGGCCACTCAGGCCGAAGTCCGTTTGTTTGGCGAGGACGCGTCTCAGCTCAACGCCGTTGCGGAGATGGCGTTTGACGAGATCGCGCGGGTCGAACAACTGCTCTCACGGTTTGATGCGACCAGTGAGCTGAGCCGTATCAACCGGGAGGCGGCTGGCGGGGGCTGCCTCGTTGATTTTGAGTTGCTGCAAATTCTGAGCGACTGCCGGGCGTGGTGGTTGCGCACGGAGGGGGCATTTGACATTGCGAGTGGCTCGCGCGACGAGTCGGGTGCGCCGCTGACGCTGGATGCGGTGGAGTTGGATGTCGAACGGCGGCTGGTCTCGTTTCGAGCAAGCGGCGTGCGGCTGGACCTCGGGGCGTATGGCAAAGGCTACGCCTTGGATTGCGTTGCAAATTTGATGCGGGAACAGGGGATTGTCTCTGCGCTGCTGGATCTCGGAACCAGTTCCCTCGTAGCGCTCGGTGCGCCGCCCGATGCACCCGCTTGGACGATCGAATTACAGGATCAAGGCGCGATTCCGAGTCCGCTCGAAACGCTCACGTTGTGTGACGCGGCGCTCTCGACTTCCTCCGTGTGGCATTCGCCGCGCGATCATGCGATCGCGTCTGACCTGCTCGACCCGCAGACGGGCCACCCGTTGAGAATGTCGGCCAGTTGCACGGTAATCGCACCGACGGCCTCAGCAGCAGAGGCTCTTTCCACCGCGTTCGTGGTCATTGGTCGCAACCGCGCCAACTCACTGCTTGCCGAGTGGGGGAACTCTTCGTGGCGTGCGATCTGGCGTGGGGGAGGCTCGTCCCGCCTTTGATTTGCGGCTTGTTATGCAGCGCGGCGCTGTGGCTGCGGTTGATCTTTCGACGGTTGATCGCTGAGCCTCCACCATGCGCGGCCCTCTTCATTCCATGGCAGCGGGGCGATACTTGGGCGCGGCCAATTGGCGAGCGGCGTTGGATCGAACGGTGTCGTGATGTACGGGGAACTCGCACGGCGCGTGATCTCTTCGGCCACCAGTGGCGCGAGGATGAACTGTGCTGGGCCGGCCGTCGTCACGTTGCCCGCACAGAATACGGACACCGCGTCACGGCGCGGGCCTGTATCAGCGTCACATTCGGTGCGGTCGAGTTCGTAGGTGGACCACTCGACCTGCGTCAGATCAAGGCCCGGTAGGATGCGAGTCAGTTCCTCTCGGGCGCGTTCAGCCTGTTGACGCGCCACGCGTTTCAAACCGTCTTCCGCGAAACGACCGCCGATTTGCCAGACGGTTCGCCCGTTGAAGTCGATGTCCGAGATCACGGTCATGATTGCTCGCCCCGCTTCGACACAATGACCGTTCAACAGAGGCAGGTTGCCCCGCGCAAGAACCCCGTGCAACGGACGCTGTGACTGCACAGGCTCACTCAGCCCGACCGCTCTGCGCAGCCGCACATTGTCGGCATCTGCCGCAAAAATGACCTGGCGAGGCCGCAGCTCGAGTCGTTGGTCATCGGACGGAGAGGTCAGTTGAATCGTATCCACTTCACCGGGGCTGTTCAGTTGAAACCTCAATCCCCGTTCGGCATCGATCCGTAGCAGCCGATCGTGGTACTGGGCCGCGAGGTCGGCGATGAAGCTGGCGGGGCAGAGGACTTGTTCGGGCAGACGCACGACCGGGCCAGCCACGTCCGCCAGCGCGGCAGGTCGTTCTTCGGGAGGCAGAGTTTCAGCATCGATGCGCAGATGAACGGGATTGTCAGGCGATGCGACTCGCAGCCCGGCGGGTTCGATGTGCCATTGGTAACAGCAATCGGCACGCAACCGAGTACGCGTGAGATTCGGCGTGACTCGTCCCAGCAGTGCGTCACGCCAGAGCAAGGGCAACTCACGAGGTGCAATGAGGACGCGATTGGCAAGACCACCTGATGTTGAGGAACGCCCTATCCGCAGAATCGCCTGCGAACCGATCGTCTGCCCGGTTCCAAGCGGTCTTGCTTCGAGCAACACCACATGGTGGCCATCACGCGACAACCGGTCCAGCAGCCAGAGGCCCGCCGCACCACCGCCAAAAATTACCGCATCCAATCGCATCGCCAGCGTCCTTCGTCCATGAGGAGTCGCAGGTTGTAGTTGAAGTCATCAAGACCGAAAAGATGGATGCGCTGCGCTCAAACTCTTTCTGCGAGCCGCGATGGCACCGAAAACAGCGTTTGTGCGTCAGCCGAAATGGCACGCTCGGTCGGATTGGTTGGCGGCAAAGACACCGCCAAGTTCTTTCGGCACTTCGGCTTCGAGTGCTACGCGACGACCGGTCCGGCGGTGATGTCGAGCCAAGTGTGGAACTCGGCACCGGGGGCGAGGGTTCTCCAACCGCAGTCGATGCCGCGTTCGTGCAGGTTGATGGCGTCGGTCGGGCACGTGTACGGTTCGAGACAAACGGCGGCGCGGTGAGGGGGTGTGAACGCGACGATCTCGCGGAAGATCGGGGGCGAAGTCAGCGTCACTTGCAAGCCGGACTCTTCATCGAGAATCAGGCAGTCGAACTGCGGTCCCTCACATTGAACATTCGTGTAGACATCGTCCAACTGCACGGTCTCGACGTAAGCCCCGTCTCGCAGATCGTGTTCTTCGTCGAGTTCCAGCCGTTTGCCCGTCGGAAGGCAATCGTGCAGCTCCCAACGCTGCGCGGCGGGGACTTCAATCAGACAGGCCCCGACGCGGCTCGTCACGGATAGTGGCAGCTTGAAGTAAGGATGCGTTCCCAAACCCCACGGCAGCGGATGAGCCGACGGATTGATGATGCGGAAGTTGGCTCGCAGGCGGTTGCCCAGCAGTTCGTAATCGACCTCAATGGTGAAGTCGGTCGGCCAGAGAGCGAGTCGGTCGGGAGCATCGACGCTCAATTGAAACTGACCGGTGACAAAGTCGTCTCCCCGCGCGAGGACTCGCCACGGACGGTCGAGGCATAAGCCGTGAATGGCGTTGCCGAATTTGTCGCTGACGGGAAGCGCGAACTCGCGACCTGCCCATGTGAACCGTCCCGCGCGGATGCGGTTCGGAAACGGAAAGAGGATCGGAATCCCGCTGCCGCTCGAACGCTGGCCGCCCGTTTCAAAGTCGGGCATGGAGTCGAGCACGTCGATCTCGCGATCACCGACCTTCGCGCGAAACTCGAAGCAGTTGAATCCCAATTCGGGAGCGATGCGGGCCGTTGATCCCGCCTGAGAATCGGTGATGGTCACGATCGACATGAGTCACAGTTCCGCAGGATGAAAGACGAAGGACATGAACGGACATTCTGGCTGAGAAGCATTTCACAAACCGTGTGGCCTGACGGCGGAGCGGGACTATATCAGACGAAACAACCTTGAAGCCAACGCATCGGCCGAGTCCGGCTGTTGAAGAATTGGTGAAGATCGGGAGCGAAACGAATCGATCGGCGTCAGATGCCTCAGCGTGCGAGTGCCGATTGCAACGATTGTACGAGTCGGGCTGGCGGCAGAGTTTCGTCAACTCGCAAATCAAACGAAGGCTCGCTATGGGATGGAGTGCGGCTGGCAGTCGAGGTTGCAATCCGGTCGGACGGCTACTGTAATGCCCGCCATTCCTCGGCCGATGGGTGTCGAGGCGTCGTGTGGGTTGGCATCGCTGCTGGGCGGTGTCTCGCGACGGAAGCACTTTCTTCAGTCTGGGCGAGAACGATTCGCGTCACAGTCCTGAGAGCAAAAGGTCAGTTGTTCAATGCGCAAGGTTCACATCGTCAGTTCGTTGTTGGTGGCGTTTGGTTTGTCGATCTTCAGTATCGGTTGCGATCCGGCGAAGCCCGCCACGAAGAGTGTCAAGAAGTCCGCTGGTTCCGGTTCGACGACCGGTGGCGGAACGGAAGTCCCAGCCGCTGCGGCTGGTGGAACGACGGAAAAGCCGGAAGCCAAGCCCGAGGAAACGAAGCCGGAAGAGAAGCCTGCTGAAGACAAGGCTGTTGAGGCCAAGCCAGCAGAAGAAAAGACCGAAGCCAAGCCGGAAGAGAAGCCAGCCGAGGAAAAGAAGGCTGAAGAGCCAAAGGCCGAAGACAAGTGATCGACGCGGCTCAGTGATTGAGCCAGCATCACCGTCACCGCTGAAACGAAACAACCCGCTGTCGCTCGCGACAGCGGGTTGTTCTTTTTCTGTCCGTTCGGTGGTGCGAACTTTCGCAACAATGACGGTTCGGTTTTGGTGAGCCGGGTGCCGTCAGGCTCACTTCTTAAAAACGATCGTCGATCTATACCTCGCACGGCCATGAATTGAGATGTTCGAGGCGAGCCGTGTGCCGTCAGGCCACGGGTTTCCTGCGACGATTAAGAACCCGCAGCCTGACGGCATGCGGCTCGCCAAGCTCTCATCTTGGGCCGCGTGGAGTTAGTTATGCCGCTGCCTTCTTCTTGCCCTTCTTATTCCCCTTGGGGTTCGCGTTGTTGTTGGGTGTTTCCTTGGGAGATGTCGCCTCAATCTGCTGCGCATTCCAAGCGTCGTAGCGCTCGCGGAGTTGCTTCACCTTGTCGGGTTGATCACCGGCGAGGTTCTTCGATTCGGCCGCATCGTTCGCGAGGTCGTACAACTCGGGTGAGCCGCTGCCGCCCTTCGAGACAACAAGCTTCAAATCTCCATGCCGTACGGCCCACTGATCGCCGTAACGCCAGAACAGAGATTCGTGCGGACGACCGGTGTTGGCACCAGTGAAGTATGGCAGGAGATCCACTCCATCCAGCTTCCAGTTCTGATCCACTTTGCCACCGGCCGCAGTGAGGATCGTCGGCAGCACATCGAGATTCATTACAGGAGCGGTGTGCGTCTGACCGGCGGGAATCTTCCCCTTCCACTGCACAAGGAACGGCACGCGTGGGCCGCCTTCAAACGTGGTCATCTTGAAGCCGCGCAACCCACCGTTCTGCGAGGTCGTGCTGGCCGTCGGCCCGCCGTTGTCGCCGATGAAGAAGTAGATCGTGTTCTCTTCCTGACCGATCTCGCGGACCTTGTTCATCACGCGTCCCACGGCGTCGTCCATCGCGGACATCATCGCTGCAAACAGTCTCCGCTTTTCATCCGTGATCTTCGGAAAGCGATCGAGGTACTTCGTGGGTGCCTGCAGCGGAGCGTGTTGCGCGTTGAATGGCAGGTAGACGAGCTTTGGCTTCGCCTTGTTCTTCTCGATCCAATCGACGGCACGTTCGGCATAGGCATCGGTTGTATAGAAGGCGTCGTCGGTGATCGGCATGACTTCGTTCGAGACGCGCGAATCAACGAACTGCGTCGGATGAATGAACGGCGTATTGCCGAGCGTCCCGAAGAACTCATCGAACCCCCGCTTGGTCGGACGATGTTCGAGACCTCCGCCGAGATGCCACTTGCCGATGCAGACCGTTGCGTAACCGAGGCATCGCATCCGATCGGCCATCGTCGTCTCTTTGAGACTCAGCCCGGACGTGCGACTGGCGACGCTGTTGAATTCGTGGCCGAAACGAGTCGGATAGCGACCAGTCATCAGGCCCGCTCGCGACGGACTGCAATACGTCGCGGCGACGTAGCCTTGAGTACACCGCACGCCGTTCTTGGCGATCGCGTCGATGTGCGGCGTCGGAATGTCCTTGCTCCCCTGACAGCCGAGTTCTCCCCAACCCAGATCGTCCGCATAAAAAATGACGACGTTGGGCTTCTCCGCCGCAGACGCCTGCGGCAATCGCGGATTCATTCCTCCCGCCAAACCCACGAACAACAGAGTCAACACGATCCAGCGAACACTCATCAGTCAATCTCCTCAGCCAAGTATGTTGCGGCCCGTCAGGGCCGAGGGAACACGATTCGACGGGGTGAAGTCCAGTGCCGTTCGATACCCCCATGCGACAACAGCGTCAACCATGGCACGACATTCCCCGCGTGAGCGGGTGCCGTCGTCAATGGGCGGTCCCCCAACGAAACCTGCGGGGCAAGTGTTTCTGAGAAGGTAGCCCTGTCGCTCCGCGACAGGAGGCGCGATCCACAGGGGATATCAATCTGTCGAGTCAACTCGAATGAGCGGCAAACGCTACTCTTGTGCTCTCGCTTCCTGTCGCGGAGCGACAGGGCTACCACCAATCGGCGACTGAACCTCGCGCGAGACCTATTCGTGTCCAACGCCTGCAAGGATCTCGCGACCGTGCTTCCTTAGCGTCTCCAAGAGTTGATCGAGGTGTTCGGAGGTTGTCAGCGGGTTGATGAGCGTCACACGCAGCGCATCGACTCCGTTCAGCGTGGTCGCGACGAGATAGAACTCGCCCGATTCGATGACGCGCCGACGGAGCTGCCGCTGGAACTCACCGAGTCGCTCGGGCGTTGCGTCTGACATCTCAGTCGGAACATGCCGGAACGTGACGATGTTGCACTGCGGTTCGTGCAGCGGCGTGAAGTCGGGTGCGGCAAGCAACTTCTCGTGGAAGAGGCGACCCAGTTCAAAAGTCACGTCGATCAAGTCGCTGAACAGTTGCGGCCCGAACAGCGACCAGACGCCCCACAGTCCATACACGGCCGCGCGCTTGGTGCATTCAAACGTCCGCAGGCCGATGTCGTACTCGCCGAGTCCCGGCGCACTGGGGTCAAACAAGTACGGCGCGTTCTGGCGAAAAGCTTCGTAGCTGTGTCGTTTGTCTTTGAAGAAGAGGAACGCACACAGCGCGGGGACGAACATCATTTTGTGAGCGTCCCAGACGAGCGAGTCGGCTCGTTCGAGACCCGCGACCAAGTGACGATGCCGTTCGCTCAGCAGGGCCGATCCGCCGTGAGCGGCATCGACGTGGAGCCAGGCTTGATGCCGCTCGCACACATCGGCGACGGTATTGAGCGGATCGAAAGCTCCGATCGGCGTCGAGCACGCGCACGCCACGACCGCGATGATCGGATGGCCCTTCGCTTTGAGATCGGTCAACGTCGCGTCGAGGACCTTCACGTCCATGCGCCGCCGTTCATCGAGGCTCACCTTCACGACGTGCTTCGTCCCCAGCCCCAGAATCCCCGCCGCCCTCGCGATGCAGTAGTGAGCGTCCGTCTGAACGACGAGGACCGGTGGAGCGTGCTTGCTTGTCCCCTCGCCCCGGCCTTGCGGGGAGAGGGAGAGGGCTAGGGTGAGGGGTTCTTCGATCGTCGCCTGATCCTGACCGTGTCCAACAGACACGAGTGAGGCGTTGGCCAAGGTCGAACACGAATCGTCGGCCATCTCACACTCAACAGCCCCCCTCACCCTAGCCCTCTCCCCGCAAGGCCGGGGCGAGGGGACAGGAGCAGAGACACCATCACCCCACGCAACCCCTTCCTCCCAGCAGTCTCCGAGCGCGACGTTCCTTGCCACCAGGAGCGCGTTCAAGTTGGCCAGCGTGCCGCCGTGTGTGACGATTGCCGCATAATCGCCCTCGTGCCAGCCGAGGTATCCCGCCAGTTTGGACACCATTGCCTGCTCGACCGCCGTGGCCCACGGCCCCATTTCGTAGATGGCCATGACTTGGTTGGTGACCGACCCGACCGCATCGAACAACCCGGCCAGCGGGATCGGTGGAGGAACCTGGTGCCCGACGTAACGCGGATCGTGCAGGTTGTGTCCGCGCGACAGCATCTCACCCACGAGCGACTCGAACCGCTCCGCGAGTTGTTCCGGTCCCGCAGTGCCATCCCATTCATCGGCGATCCGTCCTGCCCGCGCGATGTTGTCGCGAGGCGCTGCCCAGTTCAACACGTTCCCCGACGAAGCCTCAACCGCCGCGAGATGACTCGCCAACTGTTCGACCAGCCGCTGACCGGTCGTTCGCAGCAGAGCCGGATCGTAGGCGAGGCGGATGCGATCGAGGGACGTTGAGTGGGCAGCGGGTTCATTGGTCATGGCATCGCTCAACGAGAGATCGCAACTGAGATGAACATCAGGCTCGTTTCACCGCGTGGGCAACGCCCCGCGCGTCGAAGGCGAAACAGCGTTCCATGCCGCTCGACGCGTTGCCCACGCGGTGAAACGAGTATCCAGCTTACTTCAACGAGAGGAACGCATTCCGTGCGTCGATGTGGACGCGCGGATTCGTGTTCGTCTTGAGCAACGCCTCGACGAGTTCGCGGAACTCGGCCTTGTCGTTTGGCTCCAGCTTCGGGCCGAGATCGGCGAGGGCCTTGAGGACGTTGGTCTGGATGGTGACCTGCTCTCCCTGACCTTCGGGTGAGGTCGCGGCGGGTTCCGTCAGGGCCTGCTTGAAGACCGCCAGTCCGTCTGTCGAGCCACTATGCGAGAGCGAGATCGCCGCGTTGATGCGCGTCATCACGTCGTCGTGTCCGAGCAAGACCTGCAAGTGCTGCACAGCTTCGGTCGAGCGAAACTGGCCGAGGGTCCAAGCGACGGCGTGACGCATGATCGGCTCTTGAGCGGATGATGCGTCGATCAATGCTTGCACGAGTTCCGGCGCGTCGAGCGGCTCGCCTCGTTCGAGAGCACGGCTGGCAATAAAGGCGATCGACGCGGCGGCACTCTTACGGATCTCGATGTCGCGCGTTGGTTCCAAGGCAGACTTCAGCGCGGCGTTCATCGACGCGGCCGCAGCTTGGCGGAGACTGGCTGTCCCCGACGGATCGGCTGCCGTCGCACCGGGCAACAAAACACGCGCTGAGTCGGGTGCGTTGAGCAGTCCCAACGCGCGCGTCAGATACTGCTGGATCGCGACCGATTCGAGAGAACTCGATCCGGTCTGAAGCTCTTTCACCAATTGGTCGGACAGCCCGCGCACGATCTCGGGGTTGCTCGCGAGATGTTGACCTTGCTCACCGCGCAGCCGGTCCTGGTCGAGAACTTGAGCAAGGCCGTACATCGCCCGGTTGCGGATATGCGTGTTGGGGCTTTGCAGTTCTTGAGCCAGCTTGCGCCAGTCTTGTTCGCCCGCAGCAATGCGTCCGAACAACGCCCACACGGCGACGACGGCCAGCACGATCAATCCCGGCACCACGAAGAGCTGCACGATGAAGCCCGCCGAGGGAGGCTGCACGGGAGGCAAGTCGTCGGACAATTCGGAGCGATGCGGCAGAGAGGCAGAATCTTGATCGGGCAAGTCGGACATCGGTGAACCATCACGAGGCAGACAAACAATCCATCAGGCAACTCCGAGAGAACCGCTCCCGCGAAGTGCGGCGGATTATAGGCCCGGTCGCCACCGATTGCAGTCGTCGCGAAAGAAGCGTCTCGCGGCGTGTTGCCGTCGCACGCCCATTTGTCGTGCTGGTCGTTTCCTACTGCCGAAGTCGTGAGCTACCGTATGCCGCCTCCAACAGCGGGGCATGCCACAGGCTCGAAGATGGCCGAATGACTCATCGGAGTCACTCGTCGTTCGGCTTTCCTGTCGCGGAACGACGGGGCTACCGTTTTGTGATCCGATTCTGAAAGAGAACGCGCCGAGTCACCCCCCACGAAAGCCTCCATCATGTCCAAGACGATCCTCGGCATCGGTGCCCATTACGACGACTGCGTGTGGGGGATTCCCGGCATCCTGCTCAAGGCGCTGCGGAAGAACTATCGCGTGGTGATCCTGACGCTGGTCGGCGACTACAGCAACTGGAAGCCGGGAGCCGATCGCGCGCAGGAACTCGTCGAGAAGACCGTGCAGATCAGCAAGGAGTACGGCATCGAGATGCAGTTCCTCGACTTCGCCGGAATGCGGTTCGGCGTGACGGAGGAATCGAAGCGGAAGGTGGCCGAAGCGGTCGCGGCGATCGAACCGGATGTCGCGTTCCAGCTTTGGCCGCACGATCACCACACCGATCACGAGATGGCCTCGCAGCTCTCCAAGATCGCGCTCAGGCACGGCGACCGCGTGCTGGACCTCGGTCAGAAAACCAAGTCGCCGTCGCGAATCTACTGGTACGACAACGGCCCCGGCCACACGATCGGCTTCGAGCCGAACACGTTCGTCGATGTCACCGACGACTGGCCCCGCGCGATCGAATGGCTCGGCCGACTGATGGCGATGCAGGCGAACAAGCCCTACGATCCGAAGCAGCTTGATGGAGCCCAACAAGCCAAGGAAGCCCTCGCCCGCTATCGAGGCCAATCGTGCGGCGTAAAGTACGCCGAAGCCGTCCGCTCCACGACGGCCTACCCGCACGAGATTTTCTAGCCCGGCGCTTCAACGAAGCGGCGTCGATCCTGCCAGTCAGCCGCTCACTTCATTTCATTCCGAGTACCCGGCGAAGAAATGCGGCGTCAATTCCTGATACCGCGTGAATGTCTTGGGAGCGCGATGCCAAACTTGGAATCACATCCTTTGAATCTGGGAGCAAGGGACGGACAGGATACCCTACAACTCCGCAAAGCCACTGAACCGTTTCACAACCAAGAAGGTGGGCGGCTTCAGCATCTGCCTTGGTCGGGAGATGTCCCGCATGTGCGACCTTGTGTCGTGCATCTTGCAGCTTCAACAGTTCTTCATATTTCTTCTGCGTCTCTACAAAGTAGCTACGTCCACAGCAGTCCTTCAGCCCACGATGGACAAGGAATGAGATCTCGATCCGGTGATTGTAGCGTTCAGACTCGGCTGCTTGTTCTGCATCAAACGCTGAAATTCCCGCAGTTACCAACGATTCCAGCTTCTTTGCCTTGAAGACGATGTTGGCAAGAGACTCAACCGCTACGAACGAGTTGATAACTGCGGATCGAGTCATTCCGCGAAAAAGAGATAACTGTGCCTCGGCGAGCAATTCATTCGCCAGATCTGCGGGCGTGGGTTGGCCGTTGTCGGGTTGGAAAGGAAGATGACAGAGCGGCTGGTGAAGCTGCCGGGCAAGGTTGAATGTGATTGTCGAAAAGACATGATCCCAATGACCTGTGGTCGGACAAAGATGTCGGACTTCGTGGTAAACGGAACCTACGTCGAACTGCGAGATCGGATAGACCTGCCATGAGCACAGGTATGGGACAGAAGATTGGTAGTCTCGCAAGAATTTCGAAAGCTGCTCAAAACACAACTTGACCTTCTCCGCAGCTTTGAGAAACGCATTGCTTGGTGTCGCGTGCTCTTCGATCTCAAAAAAGCTCGCGACAGATTGAAGCTGCTCACGATGAACCTGATGCGTTTCGGCAACCGTTGGTGTTGGGGCGCTTCGAGCGATCAGTCCCACAACTGGCCACGATGGACCAGTTTTTGGGGCAATGATCAATCGATCCATGAAGTTATGAATCGAGAACTCAAATGCCCTACCTTGGGCCGTCTCTTGCCGATGAATGCAGTTGCGTGACGGAAGTGGAAACGGCAACGACACGTGCATTCCCCACCGGAATCTTGTGGACCCACATTTCGGCGGAGACAAATCTCCCGGCGTGATCGTCAGGAATGTCGTCTTGGCGAGCGTGTTGAAATCCATTGCACCCATGCTTTGACCTCGAGTCGATAGTTGAACTTGTGAAGAAAATGCTGTTCGAGATGGACACCATGCGAGATCAGAGGTTCGATTTGAAATCGCAGGCTCGGTACTGATCGGTATGCGATTCAATAGATCGTCGAATTCAAGCAAAAGGTAACACAGAATGCTTGCCTGGCTCAAACACGCCTTCGCCGTCGAACCACCCGGACCGGTTGAGCCGTCGTCCGCTCAGGCATCCGCGATTGATGCGGTTTGTCGGGAGATCGCGCGGCGGGGGATGACGTTGCCGGCGCAGATGGTGCTCGATTCGTCCGCGCCGCTCAGTTATCTGGCCGGGCAGTCGCTGAGGTTCTTTGAACCGTTCCTGGGTGCGGTCCTCGATCCGGCTGGTGTGCGCGAGTTTGCCGGCTTCTTGGAGAAACGCGGGGCGGTCGAGTTCGTCGCGCGACGGTTGGAAGAGATGTCGCGCACTCCGTGACGCGATCAAGTCCCGAAGGGACGGCATAGGGTAGCCCACGGCGTCAGCCGTGGGTGTGGCGATTGAGAAACGCTAAGCCCCGGAGGGGCGACATATCGTGCGGAACGACCGCCTTCGTTCTTCAGATGTGAAATGTCGAAAGATATGTCGCCCCTCCGGGGCTTGTTTGTTGCGACGATCGTTTCCCACGGCTCACGCCGTGGGCTACCGTATGCCGTCCCTCCGGGACTGACTGAGAACCGTTCGCTCACGGGCGCGACTGCTCGGATGTTGGCTCACGGCGATTCGACCTGCACCTTTTCGATGCTCGTCTGTTTCTGACCCTCAACCCTTCACCCTCAACCATCGACCACTCTCATGCCCCACGGATCGGGACAGAACGGGCAGCATCCGTCTGCGGTGGCCAACAGACCGCCCGTGGCAAACAGACCGAACGTGGCGGCCGATCCCGACGCGTTGCAGGTGATCCTCGCCACCGACTGTGGCAGCACGACGACGAAGGCCATCCTGATCGAGAAGGTCGATGGCGTGTACCGGCAGACGTACCGGGGCGAAGCGCCGACGACGGTTGAGGAACCGGCGGCCGATGTCACCGTGGGCGTCACCAACGCCGCGACCGAAGTGGGTGAGTTGTCCGGGCGGCGTCTGGTCGATGAGCACGGGCAACTGATCCGGCCCGCTCGCGGCAAGGAGGGCTGCGACATCTATATCTCCACGTCGAGCGCGGGCGGCGGCCTGCAAATGCTGGTCGCGGGGGTGGTGAGGCAGATGTCCGCCGCCAGTGCCGAGCGGGCGGCCCTCGGAGCCGGCGCGATCGTGATGGAGACGCTCGCCTCCAACGACAAGCGAAAGCCGTTCGAGCAGATCCAGCGGATTCGCGAGCTGCGGCCCGACATGATCCTGCTCGCAGGGGGAACCGATGGTGGGACGAAGTCTCACGTCGTCCAGCTTGCGGAACTGATTGCGCCCGCGAAGCCGCAGCCCCGGTTCGGCGGGCAGTACCAGATGCCGGTGATCTACGCGGGGAATCGCGATGCGGCGGCGCTCGTGCAGGACGTGCTGGGGAATGTCTGCGCGTTGTCGATCGTCGAGAACGTGCGTCCCGTGCTGGAGCGTGAGAACCTCGCCCCGGCCCGCGACCGCGTTCACGATCTGTTTCTCGAACACGTCATGGCGCATGCCCCCGGCTACGACAAGCTGATCTCGTGGGCCGATGC
>JAYVDI010000184.1:0-4151 GCA_043749505.1 Schlesneria sp.
ACTCGATGAACGTCACCTTGCTGCGGACCGCCATGTATTCGGGCAGATACCGTCCCGCCTGACGCATGATCCAGACGGGCGTCGTATCGGTCGGTTCGCATCGGGCGGCTTTGAGCAGTCGGCAATCGTGCAGGGCGGGTGTCAGCATGGGGGCTCCGGTGGTGGAGCCGGATTGTAGCCGTGAGCCATCGCGGCGAGTAGCGAGGGGCTCGCCATTCGACTGACCCACAGACTGGTGCCTGTGCAAAGGCGCACAGCACACGAACCGGGGGGAATTGGTGGTTGGCTATTGGCTATTGGAAAATCACGAACAGCCAATCACCAATAGCCAACAACCCAAGCCGTAACGGGGACAAGAAACTACGGAGTCCTGGCGGCAAAAGCGGAGAACACCACCCGGAAACCGTAGTTGACGAACCGGCCGCCGGGCGTGAGCCTGCTCCGATGGGTCGAGCGGGCGTCCTTGGACGAGTCGTACCAAGACCCGCCACGCAACACACGATACTCGGAACCACTTGTGACACGCGGGTCCGATGTCGTACCCGAACGCTTGGAATACGCTGACCCATCGTACACGTCCTCGCACCATTCCGACACGTTGCCGTGCATGTCAAACAGACCGAAAGCATTCGCACCGTAAGAACCGACCGTGGTCGTCCATTCCAGGTACTTCCCCTTCGTCGTCGTGCCGTAGGGATCGGTGCCATCGACGTTGGCCTTGTCGCCGTTGAGCATAGTGCCGAAGTGGAACGGGGTCGTCGTGTTCGCGCGGCAGGCATATTCCCATTCCGCTTCCGACGGCAGGCGATAGCCATTGCCGCTCGTCGGCGAGACGGTGGCGGATTTGATCGAACCGCCGTCCCGCGTGTCGCTCGTCAGCGCGTAGTACGGAGCCAGACCGTCCTTCACGCTCAACTTGTTGCAGAACTCAATCGCGTCGAACCACGAGACCCGCTCCACCGGAAACTTGCTCGTGTTCTGTCCACTCACCATCGTGCTGAACGAACTCGGGTTGCTCCCCATCACGCTCTCATACTCGCCCTGTGTCACTTCGTACACACCCATGTAGTACGGCTGAGAGATGCGCACCGAATGTGGCTGCGGACCTTCGTCAAGGGAACGCTCGGCCTCGTTTGCAGGCGATCCCATCAGGAACGTCCCCGCCGGGATCAGCGTCAGCTTCATCCCGGTTGATTTCGACGTGATCTCTTTCGCCGTGGTTGACGGGCGTGACGGTGTGTCGGGCGTGCTGCCGCCAATCGACAGCGATTTGAGGAACGTCCCGACTTTCAACTCCTTCACCAAAGTTCCGAACAGTTGCACATACGTGTCGCGTTGGACGGGCTGGCCTTGCGACAGGCTGCCGAGTTCCCGGCCGAGCGCGGCGTTCGTCTTCAACGCGGCAATCAGCTTGTCAGTCGAGACCCCCGCTTCGGCCGCGGCGAGGTCCAGGTCGAGCGGTTCATCGAACTGGAAGGAGAGCGTCGCCACCGGTTCGCTCTTGGCCAGTCCCGTCAGCCCGCAATTCTTGACCGCCTTCTCGAACCGCTCGCGGTCCTCCTTCAGCATCGCGTTGAGGTTGGCCTTCGGGGCATA
This sequence comes from Schlesneria sp., assembly GCA_043749505.1. Lineage (GTDB taxonomy): Bacteria > Planctomycetota > Planctomycetia > Planctomycetales > Planctomycetaceae > Schlesneria. The sequence continues at coordinate 1,597 of JAYVDI010000184.1, forward strand.
GACCGCCTTCACGAACTCGACCACCTGCGCGTCATAGGCGGCGGACTGCGCGAGGACGTGTTCTCGCACTTGATCGGTCTTGTTGAGCATCCCGCTCCAGTGGCAATTCATGCACGACACGCCGTTGATCACCTCGGGGTCGCGGCCGCGCTTGACCGCTTCCTTGTCCACCACCACATCGGTCGGACCCTTGGGAATCTGCGTCCCCTTGTCGTCGGTCAGCATGTAGCCCTGCAAGCCGTTGGGCAGGCTGAAGATCATCTCGCCCCCGTCATGCTGGAACGCGCGGGGACCGTCGGGGCCGGTGGGACTCGCCTTGAGATTCTGCCGACGACCCGGCTGCTTCGGATCGGCCGGTTTGAAGTCGTAGCTCTTCCAGTACGCGCCGTAGGTCGAGACGTGCCGCTCGATCAGCCGGTTGCTCTTCGACACCCCGGACGGAAAGAACCCGGCCCGCATCACGTCGTTGTAGTCGGCCAGATTCTGGGCCACGTTGACGCCGAGCTGCCGCTTCTCGAAGTCCAGCATCTGCTCGGGAGTCTCGGGCAGGCCGAGGATCAGGTTGTAGAGCGGCGGTCGCGACGCCGAGAAGACGAACCAGTCGGCCCGGACGTGCGGCAGTTCGCACTTCGTCAGCGCGTAACACGAATGCGCGGCCTTGTCCGAGTACGTGACGCGATACGGATCGGCGGCGATCACGCGCGACCACGCATCGTTCTCGTTCCACTTGTAGTGCCGCAGGTCGATCCGCAGGATCGTTTTGGTCGCGTCGATCGCCTTCGGCACCTGCACCACCCGGCCCCACGACAGACTGTTCACCAGCTTCGACAACCCCTGCCGGTACGACTCCAGTTCGTTGTCCTCGAACCCCGCGTTGTACAGGTGAGTCAGCGTGAAGTAGCGGTAGAACGGTCGGTCGCGGTCGAGGGCTTTTTCCAAGTCCTTGAGCATCACCGACAGCATGTCGGTGGGCGAGACAAACGGCCGCTTGATCTCGGCCTCGAACGCGGGGGCATCCGCCTCGATCCACTTCTTCAGCGTCTCGATCTCGGCCTTCGTGAGCTTGTCCCCAGCGGGCGGCATCTCGCCCTTGATCACCCGCTGGAGCAACTTCGATTCGTCGGCACTGCCGGGGACAACCAACTCGCGCACCAGCCGCTTGCGATTGAGGGCAAAGTTGAAGCCCCCCTCGTTCGCCCCGCTCTCGCCATGACACGCGAAGCAGCGGTCCTTGAGAACCCCCTGCGCCGCCTTGGCCAACGCGGCGGCATTCTGCGCGTGCGCCGCTTCCGCCAACATCATCCAACAACACAGACCGACTGCGAACAAACGCATATGTCACCTCGATGAACGACAGACGCGGAATCCCCACGAACGGGTGGATACCCGGCCCAGAGTGTAAACGGATGACATCCCGAAATCTTCCCAACGATTCCTGTCGGACCCCGGAACATTCCCAATCCCCAGTGTCGCAGGGTGCATGGAAATCGCTTTGGGAGTGCTGCGGCTCGACGCAGCTTTGGAATCTTTGGCGCAGCCTTTGGAAGACCGCGCGGCTCCGATTTGACGTCCGCCAAAGAAAGCCGCTCCGCGACAATTCCAAAGCTCCGTCAAGCCGGAGCACTCCCAAGGTAGATGGCTCGACGCGATCTCGGCGGACCAGACGATCAGCCAACCCGTCCGCCAGCGCGCCCGGCAATTCGCCCGCGAGTGGAAACCGTAGGAGGACACTCTTGCCCGGACGACTGCGTACCGAGAAGATTCCACCCAATCCCTGCCCCGCCCGCCCCAAGCCACCCGCCGCCTGGTCGATCTCGACACGATCGGGGCGACGAGCGAACGGACGATTGAATGAAGTACCGTGACGTGATCAAATTGTTGGAGGCCGAGGGCTGGTTTCTCGACCGAACCGTGGGGAGCCACTTGCAGTTTCGGCATCCTCAAAAGCCGGGAACCGTCACTGTGCCCGGCGGTGGCAAGCTTGGCCATGAAGTTCCGCCCGGAACGCTGAACAGTCTTCTCAAACAAGCCGGCATGAAATGAGGTCTTCGATGGATTACGTCGTGGTGATCGAAAAGGCCGGGGACGGGTCATTCTCGGCCTACGTGCCGGATCTGCCCGGTTGTGTGACGAGTGGCGATTCGGTGGATGAAGTCCGGGTGCTCATCGAAGAAGCCGTGATGATGCACCTCGATTCGTTGCGCCGCCACGGAGAAACCGTTCCCGCCCCGGCGGCCACAGTGCATATCATCCATGCCGCCTGAGTTGGCGCGAGGTGAGTTCACCGCAACGCATCTCGATCTCCTGAACCCTGCGTTTAACGGACGACGTTTGGGACGTGCGGTCATGGACGCCGCAGTTGCGGGCGAAGCGTGAGGCGCTGAGTCTGATTCACTTCCTGCGCGACCACGATCAACCCAAACCGAATGGCACGACGCGATCGCGGCGGACCAGACCATCAGCGAACCCGTCCGCCAGCGCGCGCTGCAATTCGCCCGCGAGTGGAAACAGCGGACGCTCGAAAACGGGTTTCAGAGCACTCTTCCTTTGCGGAT
>JAYVDI010000185.1:0-10349 GCA_043749505.1 Schlesneria sp.
CCGTGGACCAACCGCTCCTTCACGTCGTACTTGTCATCACCATCGGTGTCCTTGAGGAACACGAGACTCGGCCCCTGAGCCACGAGTACGCCGCCGCCCCAGAACTCGAAGCCGGTGATGTTGTGCAGGTCTCCGGCAAATGTGATGCACTTGTCCGCACGACCGTCGTTGTTGGTGTCCTCAAAAATGAGCAGGCTGTCGTTCATCGGGGTGGTTGGCTTCCAGTGCGGATACGTCGGCCATGTCGCCACCCACAATCGGCCCTTCGTGTCGAAGGCCATCTGCTGCGGACTGACGAGTTCCGGAAACTGTGCCTCGTCGGCAAAGCACTGAACCTTCATCCCCTTGTGAATCGTCATCTTCTGGATGGCCTCTTCACCCGACAGGAACAGATGCTTGCCATCGGGCAGCGGCCCCGGCTTGTTCGTGATGACGTTGAGGAACTTCGGCAGATTGCTGTCGTCCGGCTTGACCGTCTTCCCCTGAGCTGCCGCCCATACCACCTTGTCTCGGTTCGAGGTGAGCGTGTCGAGCACTTCCAGCTCGCGCTGACCGACCGCATAGTTCGACAGCCCGTCGCCGTAGCCGCCCCCTTTGGGGTCTTCAGAAAACTTGAGAAACGCCCGCTCGCCATACGTCGAGAAGCCATCGGTCACGCGGTAGCGGTTGAACCAGTAGAAGTTCTTGTCGAGGATCGCGACACGAAGGTTCTGGAGGGAGGCATCCTGAAACTTGGCTTCCTCGCCGAAAAGCTGAGAGTAGATGCTCCACGCCACGAACTTGTCACCGTATTCGTTGAGATGGATTCCGTTAATCGTTCTCCGAATTGGTTTGTCGTTCCCCGCAGAGGCTCGCCACAAATCTACGAATAACACACCATTCGCCTTGGCAACCTCGCCCATCGCCTGCGAATACATCTTGAGCCGCGCGTTGTCGGCGTCGATGGCCTCTTTGCTGGGCAGGTCGGGCGAGTCGATGAACTCGTGTGCGATGGGCGAGAACAGCACGAGCCTTGGGGCCGACTTGCCGTTGTACTTTTGAGCCTGCGTGTGCTTGATGAAGTCTTCCACGTTCTGCTTGAACGCGGGCAGAACACCGTCACCCGCGAACGACTCACCGTAGCCGTAGAAGGCGAAGATCACGTCGGCCTTGGTGTTGGTCAGCTTGAAGCGGTCTTCGCTGACGGTGCCGGATTCCTTGTCCCGCGTGGAGAGCTTGTTCGGTTGAGGGACCGGAGCCGATCCGGTCAGCCACTGATCGTGCGTTCCGAAGTCCATCGACCGCATCCGGTGACTCGGATTCTTGAAGCCGTCGATCTCATCGCCCGAATAGCCGAGGTTGCGGAAGACGAGTTCATGCTCGGGGAACCGGGCATGGATCAGCGTTTCGAGCCAGCCATAGTGCTGCATCCGCTCAGCCAGCGTGTTGCCGACGATGCAGATGTGGTCTCCCTTTTCGAGCTTGAGTTGCTGCGCGGTGGCCAGCGTCGGGACGATCAGCGCGAGGACAAGAGCCAGCTTGAACTTCATCGGTCAGTTCCTTGAGTCAGCGACTTCGGGGCGGTCAATCTTGGTGAAGGCAAATCATGTTGGCAGAGACACCAGCACCCCGACTGCTCCGGTGCAGTCGGGGTGCTGAGTTTGAGTCTGGTTCATCGTCGAGCCGCTGGATGTTTGAGCGGCAGCCACGCACCGTTGGCATCGCTGCTGGCGACGCATTGCTGGATGAAGTACATCCCCTCGACGCCATCGTAGACGTTGGGGTAGATCGTGTTGTGACGCTCGAACGATTGGCCGGCCGCTCGCTTCACCATGTCGTCGTAGGCGAAGCGGTAGACGTTGGCGAAGGCCTCGAAGAACGCTTCGGGATGTCCGCTCGGGAGACGACACGCTGCCTTGCCCGACGCATTCATGAAGCTCGCGTTTGGGTCACGAGTGTAGATCGAGTGAGGCTGCCCGTTGCGACGAACGATCATTTCGTTGGGGTTCTCCTGCCGCCAAGCCAGCGCGCCCTTGGTGCCGTCGATTTCGATGAACAGGTCGTTTTCGCGACCGTGCGAAATCTGACTGGCCGTCACGCTGCCGAGGCCACCGTTCTCGAACCGGATCACGGCGTGACCGTAATCGTCCAGCTTGCGCCCCGGTTCAAACGCCTTGAGATGACACGAGACCGCATCGGGAAGCAGCCCGGTCATGTAACGAGCGAGGTTGTAGGCGTGAGTCCCGATGTCCCCGAAGCAACCCGCCGCGCCCGACTTCGACGGATCGGTTCGCCAAGCCGCCTGCTTCTGGTCGGACGATTCGAGCCGCGTACGCAGCCAGCCCTGAATGTAGTTGGAGCGGATCGCCTGGATCTCGCCCAACTCACCACCGAGGATCATTTCGCGCGCCTGCCGGACCAGCGGATAGCCGGTGTAGTTGTGAGTCACCGCGAACACGGCCCCCGACTTTTCGACGAGCTTCACCAGCTCCTCGGCCTGAGCCAGATCGAACGTCATCGGCTTGTCGCACACAACGTTGAAGCCCGCCGCCAGCGCGGCCTTGGCGATCGGAAAATGCGTGTGATTCGGAGTCGCCACCGTCACGAAGTCGATGCGCTTGTCGACGGGGAGCGCGGCCTCCTTCGCGCACAAATCCTCCACCGATCCATACGCGCGGTCGGCCGCAATGTCGTAGGCCGGAGCCGATGCCTTGGCTCTTGCCGCGTCAGATGACAGCGTTCCGGCGACCAGTGCGGCGCGGTTGTCCAGCACGGCGGCCGTGGCGTGGACGCGACCGATGAAAGAACCCTGGCCTCCGCCAACCAGAGCCATGCGCAACTTGCGATTCAGCGAACCGTTGGTCGTTTCCAAGTGATACTCCTCATGAAAAGGGGACGAACATTTTGAGTGTGTTTTCAGTGGGGCGGGCAGCATATCGGCCGAGTTTCTCGTTTGCCATCGACCGATTACAGTCGGCCAATGCACAGCCGGATCGACCAACAAACCGGCTGTCGGACAGGTCCGGCAGCACATGCTTATGAACTGGTCCGAAACAACTTCCCGATTCACGATGGCGTAGTCCGGCCCCCTTGGTCCGGACGAAATCGTGAGTGGCCGTTCTGGACTGACTCGTCCGGTCAAAGGGGTCCGGACTACAAACTCGGAAAGTGATTTCGGACCAGTTCCTTAATGTCCCGAACACCTTTCCGGTTTCTTCAATCCAGCGGCATAATTGAAGCAGGGGGATCAATGCACGCGATGTCCTGGCTTGGCTCCGCTGTCGGGGTTGAGCAGGAAGATCTCTTTGCCACCCGCTCCGGCCGCGAGCACCATGCCTTCGCTGATTCCGAACTTCATCTTGCGCGGAGCGAGATTCGCGCAGAGAATGACCAACCGACCAACGAGATCCTCAGGCTTGTAGGCACTCTTGATCCCCGCGAAGACGTTGCGCGTTCCCTCACCGCCGAGGCTGAGTGTCAGCTGCAGCAGCTTGTCCGCGCCGACGACCTCGTTGGCTGCGACGACGCGCGCGACCCGCAGATCGACCTTCACGAAGTCGTCAATCGTGCAGTGTTCGGCGACGAGCGGCTCGGCGGCGAGTGCCTCGGGGTCGTCGTTCCACGGTGTCGTCGGAGCGGAGGCTTCGGGAGTTGTTTCGGGGGCGGACTGCTTTCCGTCTTCGATCATGGCTTGAACCTGTGCGAGTTCAACTCGCTTCATGAGGTGTTCGAACTTGGCAACGCGCGTCCCGATGAGCGGCGTCTGAGAGTCATTCCAGTTTTGAATCGGCTGTTGCAGGAGTTGGCCCGCCTGTTGAGCCAGCTTCGGCAGCACGGGGGCGAGATAGACGGCGACCTGTCGAAATAGATTGAGCGTCACCGTACAGATGTCTTGAACTTCAGCGGTCTTCGTCGGGTCTTTTCGCAGCGTCCACGGAGCTTTTTCATCAACGTATTTGTTGGCACGATCAGCCAGCGCCATGATGAGCCTCATCGCGCCGTTGTAGTCGCAGCCGTCGTAAGCCGCCGCGATGGTCTCGGCCTGAGCCGCCGCCTCACGGAACAAGCCGCCGTCGTCGGGATAGACGTTCGACAACCCAACCTCCTCGACAAACCGGGCCGTCCGACTCGCGAGATTCACGACCTTACCGACGAGGTCTGAATTGACCTTCGCGGCGAACTCTTCGAGGTTCAAATCGAGGTCATCCAGCCGCGCACCGAGCTTCGTCGCGTAGTAGTACCGCAGGTAAGCCGGTTCGAGATGCTTGGCATACGTGGACGCCTGAATAAACGTCCCCTTCGTCTTCGACATCTTCTCGCCATCGACGGTCAGGAAGCCGTGAATGTGGACTCGATCCGGCTGACGGAAGCCGGCGGTTTTGAGCATCGCGGGCCAGAAGAGCGTGTGAAAGTAGGTGATGTCCTTGCCGATGAAGTGGTGAATCTCCGCTCCGCGCGTCTCAGCGTCCGGACCGCAAGCCCACCAGTTGTCGAGCTGTTCGCCGTGCTTCTCGCACCACCCGGCAGTCGAACCGATGTAGCCAATCGGCGCGTCGAACCAGACGTACCAGTAGTTGCCGGGGCTGTCGGGAATCTCAAACCCGAAGTACGGCGCGGGCCGTGAGACATCCCAGTCGCGCAGTGGGTCACACAGGAAATGGCCCTTCAGATAGTTGGCCACTTCGTCCTGAAGATGCTGGCCCGATTGAGTCCACTCGTTCAGCCAGTCGTGCAACTTTTCAATCTGCACGAAGAGATGTTTGGCCGTCCGCAAATCGGGCGTCGCACCGGACAGCGTGCTGACCGGGTTGATGAGATCGGCGGGACTGTACGTCGCGCCGCACTTGTCGCAGTTGTCTCCATACTGATCGGGTGACTGGCACTTCGGACACGTCCCCTTCACGAAGCGATCCGCTAAAAACGTCTCGGCCTTCGGGTCGTAAAGTTGGGTGACATCTTTCTCGACAATCAGCCCGGCGTCACGGAGTTGCGACCAAATCTGATGGCACAGCCGCCGGTTGTGTTCGCTGTTCGTGCTGCCGTAGTTGTCGAACTCGACCCCGAACGCCGTGAAGTCGCGAAGATGAGACTCCCTCATGTCGGCGATCAGCGCCTCTTCGCTGCGTCCTTCCTGACGGGCGCGAATCATGATGGCCGTGCCGTGCGTGTCGTCGGCGCAGATGTAGACGCAGCGGTGGCCTCGCAGCTTCTGGAAGCGGACCCAGATGTCGGTCTGGATGTACTCGACCAGATGCCCCAGATGAATGTGGCCGTTGGCGTACGGGAGGGCCGAGGTGACAAGAATGCGTCGTGCGGTCATGCGTGGTTCTGGCTTGAGTGTGGTTGTACCGGGAGTCGTCAGGATTGATTTGGAGTGACGCTGTCTCGGCTCTATTTCGATTCCTTGGCTCGCTGAGCGACGAGTTCCCGCGCCAGCCGGAGTTCAGCGTCAAACGTTGCGGCTTGAGCAGCAGTCAGTGAGCGGTGGCTTCCACCTTCAGCGCCCCCGGCCCGTAACGCCAACACTTGGCTTTCAAACTGTGCAGCGGCATCGGCATTCACTCGGAGCAACTTGATTCGATCGGCAGCAATCGTCGTCAGATCGATTTCAGCGTCGATCCAGTCACCGTGTGCCTTTCTGAACAAGATAAACTCTTCTCCAGCGCTAGTACGGCCTGAACCTCCCCCTCCCCCTTGTTCGCGAAACTGCACAAAGGCCTCATACCGCATTCGCAATGCGTCTCGCTTGGCCTTCAACAATGTTGTGACGCGATCGGGCAACGCATTCTTAGCAAGGGACTCTGACGGCTTCTCAGACAACTCCTTGGAAACACGGGCAATTTCCTCGCTCGGATCCACGGGCGTCTGCTGGGCTCGAGTCGGTAGAGCAATCACACAAATCGAAGCCACCAGAGACAGGCACAAGACGCACGGGACAGGTCGCTTCCAGTTGACTCGCGGCATGAGGCACCTCAATTGCGTGGAAAGGTCTCGATCAATCGGATCGGCTTCGGGCGGGGATTCTAAGAGCGGCTGGGTCATACCGCCACAGACGGCAACCACTCCAGTCGCTGAGGGTGGTCGTGGTTTTTCCGGTCCCCTCGACACCTTCTGTTGAGTCAACGAACCAGGTCGGTCCCATTCGAGTTAATCGTCGTGATTGCTGGGCGGTTCATTCACTCTAAGGGGTCGTGCATCTACTACGTCCGCGTTTGGCCGTAGGGTGTCATCACGCACAAAAATCCTCGGACGTGGTAAATGCACAGCTCCTAAGCTACATCGTGAAATGGCGGCGAGCTTGACGGTCACTCACTTGGAAACACGGGAATCTTATGCTGGCGCGAAATGGGAAACCGACAAACCTTCAAGAGCTGCGCGAGAGCGGCTGGGTTTCAAAGACGGTCAAGCAGGAACTGCGAGACAACTTTTTGCGAGCACTCTCGGCGGGCGAGGAACTCTTCCCCGGCATCGTCGGTTATGAAAACACCGTCATTCCCGAAATCAACATCGCCCTCATCGCCGGACACGACATGCTGTTTCTCGGTGAGAAAGGGCAGGGGAAGAGCCGCTTGATGCGGACGCTCGCCCGGTTCCTCGACGACGAGATCCCGTATATCAAACATCCCGACGCGCCGTTGCACGACGACCCGTACCAGCCAATCTCGCGCGTCTGCCGCGAGTTCATCGCTTCCGTGCCGCCGACCGAAGTCCCGATCGATTGGTGGCCGCGATCCGAGCGTTATGTCGAAAGGCTCGCCCCCGGAACGAAGTTCGCCGACATCATCGGCGAGATCGATCCGTCGAAACTCGTTGCCGGAGTCAGTATGTCGGCGGAAGAGGCACTGCACTTCGGCCTGATTCCCCGCATGCACCGCGGCATCTTTGCCATGAACGAACTTCCCGAACTCGATGAACTCGTGCAAGTCGGGCTGTTCAACATCCTCGAAGAACGGGACGTGCAGATTCGTGGCTATCCCGTGAAGTTCGATATCGACGTGCTGATTTTGTTCTCGGCCAATCCTGCGACGTATAATCGCAGCGGCAAGGTCATCCCGCAGCTCAAAGACCGCATCGGCTCGGTGATCCACACGCACTATCCGAAGGACCGCGATCAGGGAATCGACATCCTCGAACAAGAGGCCGGGATCGACCTCGGCGAACCGTTCCCGGTCGTCGTACCGCGTTTCATGAAAGAGATCATCGAAGAGCTGAGCATCGCCGCTCGCCAGTCGAAATACATTGACCACGCGTCCGGCGTCAGTACTCGCTTCAGCATCGCCAACTACCGCACGATGGTCGCCAGCGCCCGTCAACGAGGTGCCCGACTGCGTGAAAACCCGGCCGTTCCGCGCATCAGCGACCTCGGCCACTTGTACTCGTCGTCACTGGGCAAGCTGGAACTCGATTTGATGGGCAGTCATCAAATGAACGAGCGACAAATCCTCGACGCCCTGCTCGCCGAAGCGATCCGCACGGTCTTCACGGAGTACGTCGATGAACACGGCCTCGAAGAGATTTCGCAGATCTTCAGCCAAGGAGTGAAAATCGAAGTCGGCGACATGCTTCCGTCAACGAACTACTCCGACCGCCTGAAGCGAGTCCCGCCCGCCTGGGACAAAGCCTTTGAAGTGAACGCCTCATCCGACCCCGCCGTCCGAGCCTCTTGCGTCGAGTTCGTGCTGGCTGGTTTATACGCGACCGATCAAGTCTCGCGGTCTCAAACAAATGGGAGTATTCGGTATGAGTTCTAAGCCTCTCGGCGGTGTGATTCACACCTATCAGCGGTACGACCCGAAGAATTTTCCGCCGCCGAGTCAGCCGCCGCCGGATTTGGTGTCGCCGGCATTTGAACACATGCTCGCGTTTGGTGACATGAGCGAGCTGACGGAAGCGGAATTGGCTCGTGCTGTTCATCTCGACATTCGGCAGATCGCAGGGATGGGACCGAGCCTTGAATCGCTGAAGAAGATGTTGCTCGAACGGAAGCAGAAGATTCTCGAAACGTGGGAGACGCGGAAGGTTGTCGAAGAGGCTCGCAAGGCGTTTCAGCGATTGACGCACAACACGCATCCGCCGGATGAACTCAAGGAGCCGTTCAAGAAGGCGGTCGATGAGGAACAGATTCGAGACCTCGAACGGCTGTGGTATCGCGCGGGGGCCGAACGATCTCGGTTCGCGAGGCAACTGCTGCAACTTGTCCAACGGCTCGGCGACAAGTACCAAGTTGACGAACTCGCGGCGAAGTACGAATTCACCGGTCGCAAGCTGATGTCGATTGAGCAAGCACTCGCGATCAAGGAAGAACTCGAAACAATCGACCGGCTGCTGAAGCAACTCGAAGAGGCGGGCAAGACCGCGCAGATTGCGCTGATCGACCTGCAAGAGATGTCGCAGTTCGCCGACGAAGAACAAATGGAAGGACTCGCTCAACTTCAGCAGCAGGTCGAACAACTGCTGCAACAAATGGCCGAGCAGCAAGGTTTGGAGAAAATCAAGCGAGGCTATCAGCTCACACCGCAGGCGTATCGGCTGTTTCAAGGGAAGCTGCTCGAAAGAATCTTTAGTCAGCTACAAGCTTCGCGCAGCGGTCGGCATCAAGGGCCGATCATCGGCGAGGGGGCTGTCGAATTGCAGATCACGAAGGAGTACGAGTTCGGCGACTCGGTCACGCAGATGGATCTCCCGCAGTCGTTGACCAACGCGATGCTGCGAAGTGCCACACTAGCCCGAAGCGCAAGCGCGGGATCACAGTCGCACATTGAGAACGATCCCTTTCATGCGACTGATCCCGCGCTTGCGCGTCGGGCTAGTGCGCCGACGGCTTCGGCAAAGAAGCCGACGTTGCGGCTCATGCCGGAAGACATCGTCATTCATCGCACGCGGAACAACCCGAAGTGCGCGACTGCCGTGTTGATGGACATGAGCGGGTCGATGCGACAAGGAGGCCAGTATGTCAACGTGAAACGTATGGCTCTGGCACTCGACGGTTTGATCCGCAAGGAGTATCCCGGCGACTTCCTGCAATTCTTGGAGATGTACAGCTTCGCGAAGCCGGTCCATGCTCGTGACGTTGTCGCGTTACTGCCGAAGCCTGTGACGATCTTCGACCCCGTCGTTCGGCTGCGAGCGGACATGAGCCGTGAAGAAATCGGTGAGTCCGACATTCCGCCGCACTTCACGAACATCCAACATGCGCTGCAGCTCGGACGGCAATTCCTGATCGGGCGCGACACGCCGAACCGGCAAATCATCCTAATCACCGACGGACTGCCAACCGCGCACTTCGATGGCCCGAATCTGTATTTGCTCTATCCGTCCGACCCGCTCACCGAAGCCGCCACGATGCGTGAGGCTCTGCTATGTCAACGTGAAGGGATCGTGATCAACATCTTTTTGCTGTCGAGTTGGAATCAAACTCACGAAGACATTCGGTTCGCACACCGGCTCGCCGAAACCACGAAGGGCCGAGTCTTCTTCACGGCAGGCAACGATCTCGACCGCTTCGTCGTGTGGGACTACGTCAACCGCCGCAAGTCGATCATCTGTTGACGAATGTAAATGACGAGGAAGGGTACGAGGAATTTAAGGAGACGACGAAGGGGACTCGCTTCGAGGTCAAATCTGTAACCCGAAGCGTGAGCGAGTGCGGATGGCTCATGGGAGAAGAAAGCGATCGCATGCTCGTGGCAAACGACTAGGGCTGCAATCCACACTTGACTCACGCCAGGGCCATCGCCTTTTTCAAAGTAGGGTGAGACAAGCTCGCTTCGAGCGCCGGCCCACCATCATGCAATCACTGGAAATCATGGTGGGCCGGCGCGGCGAAGCGCGGCTTGTCCCACCCTACATCTTGCCCAGCTTCAAAAAGGCATTGGCCTTGGACTCACGCCGAACCTGAGTACCATGCCTCGTTGGCATCCTCGCGAAACATTGCAACAATCCTGTTCACTTTCACGAATCCCGCAACACGACTGTTTACATTCCATGTAGGAGTTGACCACATGCACCTCGCGTCTGAACTCGCTTCACGCCGGGCCTTTCTTGGTGGAGTCGGCGGTGTGCTTGGGATGACGGCACTCAACTCGCTGTTGGCCGACGAGGGCGGTTCACCGATGAGGCACTTTGCGCCGAAGGCCAAGCGGGTGATCTACCTGTTTCAGTCGGGAGCCCCCTCGCAGCTCGAACTGTTCGACCACAAGCCCGAGTTGGAAAAGCGACGCGGGACCGATCTGCCCGAGTCGATTCGGCAGGGACAGCGGCTGACGGGGATGACGGCGGGGCAGGACAAGTTTCCGGTCGTGCCGTCGATATTCAAGTTCGCGCGGCACGGGCAGAGCGGCGCGACGATCAGCGAACTGCTGCCGCATCTG